>CACZEU010000103.1 GCA_902780175.1 uncultured Bacteroidia bacterium | reverse complement strand
GTGATGTACGGGAATCCCGAGACCACAACGGGAGGCAAAGCTCTCAAATTCTACGCGACCATCCGCATCGATGTCCGCAAGAGCGATCCTATCAAAAACGGCAAGGAGATCATCGGAAACAGGACGAAAATCAAGGTAGTTAAGAATAAGGTCTCCCCGCCATTTCGCAACTGCGTCGTGGATATGCTCTATGGTGAGGGAATCAGCAGAACCGGAGAAATCCTGGATTTCGGTGTCGAGATGGATCTGATTAAGAAGGCGGGGGCTTTCTACTCCTATAAGGAGGTAAGAATCGGTCAGGGCCGCGATAATGCCAGACAATATATTCTGGAGCATCCTGTCATTTTCGACGAACTGGACACTGCCATTCGAGAGAAGATGATTGCCACCCCTATCCCCGCTCCCGTCATTGCGGATAACGAAGAAGCACCTTCCGAGGATGATGTTGAATTTGTGCTCGATGATGACATCAGTGAAGAAGAGCTGGAGGCAGCGGTATGAGAATGATCAGTGATCACACCTTTGGTGGCTGCCGGTTTAGGGAATTCACCTACGATGAAGCCACAGTTAGCTGCGTAGAAAACTGGGCGGGGAAGCGGATGATCGCCGTCTCCCCCTCCCTGCCCAGCAGCCGCAAGGTTGCCATGAAACTAGGCATTGACTTGTCAAAGCCTTACAAATCCTTCAGTGCCAGGGGTACTGACTTCTACATGCAGGATGTGGCCTGATCGAACATGGAATGTCGGAAGGATGAAGATTTTTTATCAAATCCGTCGAAACCATTGACCAGAACGCATGTTCGATGTTATAATCAGGCCATCCCTTACGAAAGACACTTGCACGCCGATTCCCGTGCTTTCGTAAGGTGTTTTTTATCCTCAGCAGGTCGGAGGTGGGTTGATGCAGCACCCGGTGTATATTGCCATTGATTTGAAGTCGTACTATGCCTCAGTGGAGTGTGTGCAGAGGCATCTGGATCCTTTGACGACCAACCTCCTGGTTGCCGATGAGAGCCGTTCCGATAAAACTATCTGCCTGGCGGTCTCCCCCTCCCTCAAGGCTATAGGTGTTCCCAGCCGTCCTCGTCTGTTTGAAGCCAGACAGGCCATCCGCCTCTACGAGTCTCAGCACCACCGTAAGGTGGAGTATATTGTTGCCGTTCCGCAGATGGCGCTGTATGAGAAGGTATCGGCGCAAATCTACAGCATCTACCTCAAGTACATCTCCACGGAGGATATACATGTTTACAGCATAGACGAAGTTTTCATCGAAGCGACCCATTATATGCGACTTTATGAGCCCGACGCCCAGGCAGCCAGAATGTCGACACCCCACTACCTGGCCATGACGATGATCCGGGATGTACTCAAGCAGACAGGGATTACTGCGACGGCTGGTATCGGTACCAACCTCTACCTGGCGAAAGTGGCGATGGATATCGTGGCGAAGAAGGCCCCGCCCGACGCCGACGGCGTTCGCATCGCGGAATTAGATGAACGCTCATACCGCTACCTCCTGTGGAGCCACCGCCCCCTGACCGCTTTCTGGCAGGTCGGGCCGGGGAAGGCGCGCAGGCTCGCCAAGTACGGCATCTACACCATTGGCGACATCGCACAGATGTCCGTCTCAAACGAGGAGTGGCTCTACCAGCAGTTTGGTGTGGATGCAGAGATAATAATCGATCATGCGTGGGGGCAGGAAGCCTGCACTCTCGCGGATATTAAGAACTATAGGCCCAAAGCGAATTCAAGGTCGGTCGGACAGGTGCTTCCTCGTCCCTACCGCTTCGGAGAAGCCCGCCTCGTTTTCAGCGAGATGATTGACCAGCTGGTACTGGACCTGGTCACCAGGAATGTTCGGACGAAGGAGCTGTCCTACTGGGTATCGTTCGATCCCGCCTCCTTGGAGGAATTTCCCTCCTTCGCCGGGGACATATCTATGGACTATTACGGACGGTGGCATCCAAGTCATGTTGCCGGGACAGTTCGGCTTCGCGTCCATACATCCAGCACAAAGGAGATCAGTGAGGCGCTTCTGCGGGTCTTCGACGCCAAAGTAGATCACCGTCTCTTGATCCGCCGCCTCGGCGTAGTGGCAGGCAATTTACAGAGAGACTACGTACAGCTGGACTTTTTCACGGACTATGCTGCGCAAGAGCGAGAAGCACGGCTGCAACGGGTTATGCTGGACGTCCGCCGGAAGTATCCAGCCTCATCCGCCCTTATCAAGGGGAAGAACCTGGTCGAGGGGGCCACAGCCCTTGAGCGCAGTAAGCAAATTGGCGGGCATAGGGCCTAGGCACGCTCTCCCTCCTCCGATCAGCCAAACTGGGCGTCGCCCCTACCGCCTTTGTGAAAGGAGTACGAAATGCAATCCTACGCAATTCCAGCGGCAGCTGCCGCCACAGTTGCCAAATACGGCAATATAATCAACATGGAGCGCCCCGTCCATAACGGTGATGTGTTCAGCCGTCGGCATCCGAAGATGCTCAACAGAGCTAAAATTTTCGCCCCGTTTGCCGCGCTCGTCGGCTTCGAGGACCGGGTGCGGAACAAGGAAGTCGAGTACGTACCCCGGCGCGAGCTGGGTGAGGAGAAGGAACAACAGCTCAATGCTGTGCTGTACCGCATCAGCCGTGGGGACCGGGTAAAGGTCAAGTATTTTGAGCTCTGTATCGACCACGAAAACGACGCTTTCGGCAGGCTGGGACTTTATAGGATGACCTGTGGAACCGTCCGTTGGGTGGATGCTGTGGGGCAGGTCCTCTACCTTGAGGATCGAGCGATTGATTTCAACGACTTGTATAGGCTGGAGGTGGTTTAAATGATAATCCCCGGCTCCCTCATCCGCCATCGGCGAATGCAGCTTGGTTTAACTCAGCAGGCTTTAGGCAATATAGCCGGAATCAGCTGGGCGGATGTATCCCGTTTGGAGAATGATCGGGTTTCTCATCCCGATCAAGCGGTTATTGACTCTCTGGCTCATACCTTAAGGATGAGCCTCCAATCAGAGGAGCTTCTCACTGCCTATGAAAAAATTCCTGTCAGGCAGCGTCGTCGGATGATGAAAGTATTGGAGCAAGAATATCCCCTGTCCTTTGGGATCGTTGTTTCCAGAACCAGCGCCTGATCAAGTCAAACAACATAGAAATCGCTTGAAGGGAGCTTCCACATGACCTTTCAGCCATACAAAATTGAAGTATGATGCTCATCGATGAGGGATTACACAAAGAAAGACGGGAATTCTATTTCAGTTTATGCACGGTTGAGGAGGATGCAAAGAGAGGACGGTGAAAGTTCATGCTTTATCTCTCCGAGTTTTACTTTCCGGATGCGGATCAGGAATTCGACTTCCGGATTGGAATACGACGTACCTGTTATGATACTGTCTATCCATTTCATGTGCTGTCTGGCCGTGGCATAAAGTATCTGACCTTTGAGCCGGTCACAATCCTGTATGGTGGCAACGGGTCAGGAAAAACCACAGTCCTTAATATCATCGGAGAGAAACTTGGTCTAAAACGGGATACACTCTACAACCGTTCTAATTTCTTTGAAGACTACCTGGCTTTGTGTTATTTTACAAAACGTGCTCCAATCCCCTTGACCAGCCGTGTAATTGTCAGTGACGATGTATTCGAGTACATGCTGGATTTGCGATCTCTTAATGAAGGAATTGACAGAAAGCGAGAAGATTTGTTCGAGGAATATGTAGAGAATAAGAACGACCGCGATTTTCGTTTACGTTCTCTGGCTGATTATGAGCAATTAAAAAAGATTAACCAGGCACGCAGTAAGACGCAATCACGATACGTACGTTTGAATCTAAAGGACAATGTGCGGGAGCAATCCAATGGAGAAAGTGCCTTCGCTTACTTCACAGAGAAAATCGATGAAAACGGGCTTTACTTGTTGGATGAGCCGGAAAACAGTCTGTCGCCTGAAAACCAGATGAGACTGGTATCTCATCTGGAGGATTCAGTACGTTTCTTTCACTGTCAATTTATCATTGCTACTCATTCACCATTTATTCTGGCTATGAAGGGAGCGCGAATATACGACTTTGATGCTAATCCTGCCCGACCACGAATCTGGACGGACCTTCCAGCGGTCAGAACCTACTTTGAATTCTTCAACTCTAAACGGGAACTGTTCGAGGATAAATCGCAATGAAAAAGACCCTCTCCCTGATTTTGTTGCTCATCCTTGCAACGAGTGCAGCATATGCCGACCTTTCCGTCCACTTTCTGGATGTCGGTCAGGGTGATGCCACTTTGGTTGTCTGCGACGGCGAAGCCATGCTAATCGATGGTGGGTCACCCTCGGCCTCACAGTTCCTCTTTACATACCTGCGACAGGAGGTGGTTTCTCTATCCGCAATAGTCGCCACTCATCCCCATGACGACCATATCGGCGGGCTGGCGGCCGCGCTAAACGCTGTACCCGTAGATGTAATCTACAGCCCGGTTACCACCTGGAATGGTAAGACGTGGAAGAGCCTCGTCAAGTATGCCTCCGCCCAAGTCACGCCCATCGTCATTCCCCAGGAGAGGGACAGCTTTCCCCTCGGCGGCGCAACGGTCACAATCCTGCACTGTTGGCCAGAGGCATGGGCTGAGAACGATATGAGCATTGTCCTCCGTGTGGATTACGGCTCCACCAGCTTCCTCTTCACCGGCGACGCGGAGAAAATGTCAGAGTACATGATGCTGACAGAGAGAGTGCCCTTGAAGGCTGATGTTCTAAAAGTCGCTCACCACGGAAGCCGGTACTGCTCTTCTCCAGAGTTCATTGAGGCTGTCGCTCCGTCCTGGGCGGTGATCTCCTGCGGAGAAGGGAACCCTTACGGTCATCCGCATGAGGAGACGCTGCGAGCCCTGGCGGGAGTAAAGGTGCTACGCACAGACCAGCTTGGAACCATTGTATTCCACAGTGACGGGCAAACCCTGACCGTCTCCACCGCCGACGTTCACGAGGTGACAGCGACCTACATCGGCAACCGCAACAGCATGAAGTTCCATTACCCGGATTGTGCATCGGTTGCTGACATGACCGAACACAATAAAGTACCGCTGGCATCAAGAGAGGACGCAATCGCCCTTGGATACAAACCCTGCGGAAGTTGCAAACCATGACCAGAATAACAGGCACAGAAGTACCAGAACAGGAGGAAACCATGCTTCAGCCGAATCAAGCCGTCTATTATACTTCGTCCCTTCTCGTTCAGGA
>CACZEU010000102.1 GCA_902780175.1 uncultured Bacteroidia bacterium | reverse complement strand
ATTTCGGTTCCGTGCACGGACGCATGCCCGCCGAGGACTGCTTTCCAGCTGGTGGAAGCGGTTACGCCTGTGGCCTCAGCCTGGAAGGTAGCGGTGGTGTTGCCCACTCCGTCCACGATGTTGAAGGTCACGACGGCGTTGCCGTCCTGGATTGCGTAGAATTTGTCGCCCGCGGCCCAGACGGAGCTGATGCCGCTGCCGCCGCCGGGAGTATTCTCGGAATAGGTGACTTTGGTGCCGACATTGACTGTGGCGGTGATGATCTGCTTCTCACCGGTCTGGATGCTGTCGGTGGGTTCCACTTCTATCTCCTTATTGCAAGCGCAGAAAGCGGCAAGGAGAGCTGCAGATGTCAAAATATACTTGATACTCTTCATAATGGTGTGTTTTTTCTGATTAAAAATCCAGGAAACCGGCGTCGGTGTCCTCAGTGATAGAAGGAGCGGATGAGGTTGCGCTCTGGGCGATGAATCCGGTCATTGAGACCTGGATTGCCGTCATCAAGGGGGTTGAATAAGTTTCTTTCATTATACTTGGTGTTTGTTTTCTAATAAGTAATGTAGTCGTCTTCCTCCAGGCTGGGGGAGACGCAATCGGCGCTTGCTGCGATTATTTGATCAAGGCTGAGCCAGGAAGCATCGGCCTTGGGCTGAATGTACTGTCTTTTCATAACGATAATACCTTACAACTCTTTAATACACATAAATCCGACAAGTCCCCGAAAAAATTCCGAATCAGGGATTATTTCAGCAGAAAGTGTATTTTTGTATTATGAAAACCATTCTGCCACTCGCCCTTCTTTCATTCGTACTCCTGGCCTGCACTCCCGGGCCGGAAACGAACCTTGCGCTGCATCGCACCGCCACGGCATCGTCCAATTACGACTTCAACCTCACCGCACAGCTTGCCACGGACGGCATAATCCACGAGTGCGAGCCTGCATTCCTGGAGGTCTTCTCCTCCGACGGGCCGGTTGGACGGGTGGAAAGGGAGAACGCCTTCGACGGCGACCCCAATTCCCGCAACATCGTCACCGGCAAGGAAGGCTGGCTGGAGTGGCGTTTCCACGGCTACGAGGTACTGGCAGACAAAGCCGAAGTCCTGTATCAGGAGGCGCTCAAAGGCGGCCGCGGCGGCCCCCGGACCACAGTGAGCGTCCCGGTGTCGGCCGGCAACGACGGCACGCTCCGCATCAGCCTCACCTTCCCGCACGAAGGACGCTGGCGCGTGAAGAATGTGGACTTTTACCACGGAGGCGAGCGTCTCGAAGGCATCCTCCCGTCGGAACACTTTACCAGCGCATGGATGAGCGAGGGCACCGAGGATGAATGGATTATGGTGGATCTGGGGACGGTCCGGAAAGTCAATTCAGTCCGGCCACATTGGATATATCAACCCCCAAGCCACAGCCTGGAGGCATCCAGGGACGGCAAGTACTGGAGGGCGTTCAGCCCCGGCCGCTGGCGCTTCGTCAGACTCATTATGCATGGCGACGGGGCCTCCCGCTCCAGCCTTACGGAACTCGAAGTACTCGGCCCGGACAATCCCCGGAATGAAGGCGGCGGCTGGAAGATACAGCGCGCCTCCGAAGCCCTCGCCGGCGGAGCGGACATTTCCACGCCCGGGTACGACACAGCCGGATGGCTCCCCGCCACCGTCCCGGCGACCGTGCTTGCCAATTTCATCGCAGCCGGAGCCGTCCCGGACCCCGGTTACGGCGACAACTGGAGCCAGATATCCGATTCCTACTTCAACAGCGATTTCTGGTACCGCAAGGAATTCGAATGGCACCGCGGCAACGGTCGTCCCGTACTCGAATTCGACGGCATCAACTGGAAGGCCGACGTCTGGCTCAACGGCGTACAGGCCGGCCGGATCGAAGGCGCCTTCACCCGCGGACGGTTCGACGTGGACTCTCTGCTCCGGGACGGTATCAACGTCCTGGCCGTCAAGACCGAACGCAACGCCCACCCCGGTGCCGTCAAGGAGAAGACCGCAAGGTGGACCGGATACAACGGCGGCGTGCTGGGAGCCGACAACCCCACGTTCCACGCCAGCATCGGATGGGACTGGATGACCACTGTCCGCGGACGCAACTGCGGCATCTGGAACGACGTACGCCTCATCGAAGAAGGCCCGGTGACTGTTTCGGACCCGCTGGTCACCTCGAAGGTCAATCCCGACGGTACCGCCAGCGTCACCCCGTCGGTCATCGTCAGGGGCATCGGCGCCACCGCCGGCAAGGTAACGCTCGAAGGATGGATAGGCGGCCTGCGATTCAGCCGGGACGTCACCGCCGACGGCGAAATATCGTTCGCGCCCGCGGAATTTCCGCAGTTGAAGGACTGCGGCCTTGGTCTCTGGTGGCCGGTGGGATACGGGGAGCCGGTGCTGCACGACGCAGGATTCACCGTCAGCATCGACGGCGTACCGTCAGACTCGCTGCGGTTCAGGGCCGGCATACGGGAAATGACCTGGAGCACCGCCGGCGGCGCCCTCAAGCTGTATGTCAACGGCCGCAGGTTCATCCCCCAGGGCGGGAACTGGGGCTTCTCCGAGCACAACCTCAGGTTCCCTGCAGAAAAGTACGACATCGCACTGGACTACCATCGGCAGATGGGCATCAACATGATACGCAACTGGGTGGGACAGATCGGCGACGAGGAGTTCTACGACGCCTGCGACCGCTGCGGAGTGACCGTCTGGCAGGACTTCTGGCTCGCCAACCCCAGCGACGGCCCCGACCCGGACGACGAGGGGATGTTCCTTGCGAACGCCGACGATTGGGTACGGAGGATACGCCGTCACCCCTGCCTGGCGCTCTACTGCGGCCGCAACGAGGGCAATCCTCCTGCAACGCTGGACAGAGCGCTGCGGGACGATATCGTAGCACGCCTGCATCCGGGTATGCTCTATATTTCCAATTCGGCCGACGGCATCGTGAGCGGTCACGGGCCGTACAACGCCATACCGTTTGCGGATTACTGGTCGGATCAGAGCGGCAAACTCCATTCGGAAAGGGGCCTGCCCAACGCTCCCACCTGGGAAAGCCTGCAGAGGATGCTCCCGCCGCAGGACCGCTGGCCGATAGGCGAACTCTGGGGCAAGCACGATTTCACGACGGACGGTGCCCAGAGCGTCAAGACATACAACCGCCTGCTGGAGGCCACATGGGGCAAGGCGGCATCGGCGCAGGAGTATTGTTTCCTCGCGCAGTGGCTCAATTACGAAGGGTGCCGCGCCATATTTGAGTCGTCCAACTCCTCCGGCAGGAACGGTATGATACTGTGGATGACGCACTCCAGCTGGCCGTCGATGGTTTTCTGCACCTACGATTATTATTTCGAACCGACCGGTGCGTTCTTCGGATGCAAGAAGGGCTGCGAGCCGTTGCACATACAGTACAATCCGCGTACGAAGGAGGTGGAAGTCGTCAATATCTGCAGCGGCGACCATGTCGGGCTTACCGCCGGGCTGGAGATTTACGACTGCGCAGGGACGCTGCTGGCAGAGCGTTCGGCGGTGGTGGACTCTCCGGAGGATTCTACCGTCAGTTGTTTTGCCGCCGACCTGCCTGGCGGTTCTTCGGCTCTGCTTCTCAGGCTTAAGTTGCGGACGGCGGACGGCAACCTGCTTTCGGAGAATTTCTACATGATTCCGGAAGAACGGTCCGGCAGCCTCAAGGCACTGAGGGGACTGCGTGCTGCCAGGTTGAGCGAAACCGTCCGTGCATCGGGGTCCGGTGTTTCCGTTACACTGCGAAACGACGACTCCGTTCCGGCCCTGCTGGTACGGCTTGTCCTAAGGGGACGCAACGGAGAGGAGGTCCTGCCTGCCGGGTATTCGGACAATTATTTCGCGCTGATGCCGGGAGAAGAGAAGACGGTAGAGATTTCCGTCCGGGCGGCATTGATGGCGCCGTTTGTCGAAGTTCAGCAACTCGGGGACTACGCACTCGGGCCGGTGGATTATGCAGCGTCGCTCAGTGCCGACCAGTGTGTCATCCTCGGCGGCGCGGTACCTTCCGGTTCGATGCCCAGGACCTTCGAAAACGGGCAGCTCGTTTGCTCCGACCTCAAGTGGTGGACCAGCGGTTTCTTCCCGGGAACCTGCTGGTATTCGTACCTGCTGAGCGGGCGGGAGGACGTCCGGGCGGTGGCTGAATCGTTCACCGAACCGATGCTGGACGTCGATTCGTATTTCCGCGACCACGACATCGGGTTCCAGATAATGTGTTCCGCCGGACTCGCGTACCGGATTACCGGGGACGAGAAGTATCTGCCGGCAATACGAAGGGCGGCGGAGCTGCTCGCATCGCGCTTCTGCCCCACTACAGGGACCATCATGAGCTGGAACAGCAGCAGGCCGGTATGCAAGGTGATCGTTGACAACATGATGAACCTGGAGCTCCTGACGTTCGCCTCCCGGCAGTTCGGTGTCCCGGAATGGATGGAGATGGCGAAATCCCACGCCGACAAGACCATGGCCAACCATTTCCGGGAGGACGGTTCTTCGTTCCACCTTCTGGAATATGACCTTGCGACGGGTGAAGTGCTGGTGCGCAAGACCGTCCAGGGCTACAGCGACGATTCAGCCTGGTCCCGCGGCCAGTCCTGGGGGCTCTACGGATACACGATGATGTACAGGGAAACCGGAGAGGAACGCTACCTGCTCCAGGCGGAAAAGATTGCGCGATTCCTTATGCCGCTTCTGGCGAATCGGCCCGTCCCCGCCTGGGACTTCAACGCTCCGGGAGAAATGGCATTGCAGGACGACTCCTCCGCCGCGGCGGTGATGGCATCAGGGTTTGCCGAACTGGGAACTTTAACCAAGGATAAAGCTTTGGCTGACAAATGCCTGGGGCAGGCCCGGGCTATAGTCGCGGAGCTTTCCTCGCCCCGATACCTGACCGCTCCGGGAGAACTCGGAGGCTTTATTCTCAAACATGGTACAGGGCATTATATGAAGGGCAGCGAGGTCGACGTCCCTCTTACTTACGGCGACTACTATTTCCTGGAGGCTTTGCAACGGCTGGCTTCCGTTCACTCGACTTTGTAGCCTTTTTGCCCGCGAAGACGATGTGGGGGTGCTCACGTTGTCTTCGCGGCATTGAAATGGACGGAACGACGGCTAAACCGTCCGCGAGTTCCTATGTTTGAAATCGAATGAGTCCTGTTCGGACTCATGAGGAACGCTCTCAGGGGTTCCGACCCCTGCCGCTAAGGCAGCCCCCC
>CACZEU010000101.1 GCA_902780175.1 uncultured Bacteroidia bacterium | reverse complement strand
ATGAAGGAGTTGAATGCCGAGTTGACGGTTACTCCGCAGATGCAGCAGCGTGCGGTTGCATCGCCGGGAACGCGGATCTTCGTCGCGGAGAACGATGAAAAGCACATCATCGGCTGCGCCACGCTGTGTGTCTTTGAGTCACCTACAGGACGGAAAGCGAGCATCGAGGATGTCGTGGTCCTGCCGGCCTATCGAGGCCAGGGAATCGGCCGCACCCTCCTGCAGCGCATCATCGACTTCGCAGGAACCAAACTCTCTCCCATCGACCTTCGCCTCACCTCAAACCCCTCTCGCACGGAGGCCAACGCGCTTTACCAGGCGCTCGGCTTCGTGAAGCGGGATACGAATGTGTATAAGATGGATCTGTAGACGGCGAGCATCGGGGAGGTCGTCGTGGGGTCCGGTGGATTCGCATCTGACCTCACGCCCGGGCCATAAGCGCAAGAGTTGAACAGAATGACTCAAGAGTCCACCTTCCTTTTATCCCTTCTCCGCTTGGGCATCCATCCCGCTGCGGAAGGGGAACTGACTCCGGCCGACATTGATTGGCAAAGAGTCCTTGACCTGGCAGGGACGCAGGGCGTGGTTGCCATTGCGTGGGATGGGTATTCCCGATTGTATGAGGCCGGGATGGTCTCAGTTGACATGGATAAGCAGGTCAAGAAGCAGTGGATCGGGCGTGTAATCCAGTCCCATGAGTGGAAGTATCCCACATATAGGGCAACCATTGGACATCTGGCATCTTTCTATGCGGAGCATGGAATCAAAATGATGGTTTTGAAGGGGTATGGACTGAGCTTGAACTATCCTACCCCTGCGCATCGGCCATGCGGAGATGTTGACATCTGGAACTATGGTGAATACAAGCGGGCTGACAAGGCGCTACATGATGAACGAGGCATCAAGATCGATAATTCTCACCATCATCACACAGTCTTTCACTTCGAGGGGCAGATGTTTGAAAACCATTACGATTTCGTGAACGTCCATGCCCATCCTTCCAGTAAGGTCGTTGAGAAACGCTTGAAGGAACTGGCCTTCAAGGGAGATGAGGCGGTTGATATTGACGGACAGTGCGTTTATATCCCTAATCCGGATTTCAATGCCTTGTTCTTATTGCGCCATACTTCAGCTCATTTCGCCGCAGAGAAGATGACTCTTCGACAAATCCTGGACTGGGGCACATTCGTACAGCGGTATCATGACCGGATTGATTGGGACGGTCTTACCGCGTTTGTCGATAGTGTAGGCATGCGTCCTTTCATGAACGTCCTAAATGGGATCTGTGTCAATTGGCTAGGTTTTTCGACTGGTTTCTTTCCTACCGGTCGTTCCAACGCTGAATCCCGCATCGTGGAAGATATTTTCAATCCTGAATTTACTGACAAGAATCCCCAGGGCCGTTTCTTCGGCAGTCTCTGGTGGCGCTACCGCCGTTGGCAACACAATGCCTGGAAGCATCGCCTCGTCTATCCCGAGTCCATGCTCCGCACCTTCTTTGTGCAGTTAGTAGCGCACTTGATGAAGCCGGCGTCGTTGAAGATGTAGCTGGACAATTATGGAGACCCTTAGGATCGTCATGGGCTTTTCATCATCGGGATATTCGAGGTGTTCGCGTATGTCTTGGCGCCGTTCTTCTATCATATGTTTTATGACAAGAAGAAGTGAGATTCCCGGTCAGGCCGGGAGTGACGTGAACTACACGGTCACTCCCAACAATATCCACATGGAGTCGTCCTTCGAGATCAGTAAGGAGGATTTCGAGAGCGAACTGAAGACGCTTCGAGAGCAGTATCCGGACAGTCTCGTGTGGAATAGGTCCATGGACTCGCTCAAGCGGGAATGGGCGGCGCACAATGCGCTCCATGCGATGGGCATTGCGCGCAAGCAGACGGCGCACGCGGACCTGAACTGGCCCCAGCATTGGCTCATCCGTCTCGGGTATGACATCATCGGCACGATTGCCTGGCCGTTCATCAAATGATCATAGAAATATTCATCCTATGGAATTCAATACCGTCTTACAAAGAAGATACTCCTGCCGGGCGTTCTGTCCGACCCCGGTCGAGCAGGAGAAGGTCGATTGCATCCTGGAAGCCGGACGGATTGCGCCGACGGCCGTGAACAAGCAGCCGGTTCATCTGTGGGCCATCTCCGACCCGGGGACGTTGGAAGCCATCATAGGTGTTACCCGCTCCAACTATGGCGCACCCCTGATTCTTGTTGTGGGCTGCCGCCCCGCCGATGCCTGGGTTAGAAGGTATGACGGCAAGAATGGGGCGGAGGTGGATGCCTCCATCGTCGCTACCTACCTGATGCTTGCTGCCGAGAATGAAGGACTTGCTACCCTTTGGGTTGGGTCGTTTGATCCTGCTCTATTGCGTGGCATCCTTCCCGGCTCCGAAGGCTACGAACTCGTGGCCATGATCAACGTAGGCTACCCCGCACCGGAAAGCCAGCCTTCGCCTATGCACGGAGCAAGGAAGGTGATGGATGATTTCTTGACGAAGATGGAATAAGAAATAAACCCTCCTGATTATGAGCAAGATCCATTTCCTGCCGGTGTATCACGGCGACTGTTTCGTCATCGAGTGTGACAAGGGCGACCACTCTGGCGTCGTGGTCGTGGACGGGGGACCGTCCGGTGGCGCAAAGATTCTCCAACCGATATTGGAGGAAGTTGGAACCCCTGATCTCCTTGTCCTGACGCACTTCGATGGTGATCACATCCAGGGACTGATCGACTACATCGAGGCTTGCCAGGGTATACTTGCTGTACCCGCCAAAGGAGTATGGGCCAATTGCGCGGGCGATGTGAAGGTGAAGAACGAGAACTTCTCGCCGATTATGCTTGATAGTGCCAGGCAGGGTGTAGAATTGGCGCGCCTGCTGAATGCCATGGCCCGGACGGGAAAGATGACCTGGCGGGACGACATTGCCGAGGGATTCATCCCGGACGACTGTCCCTTCGCTTCCATCGAGGTCGTCTCTCCTACCGAAGAGATGCGGGTGCTTGCCATCGGCCAGCAGGAGGAGCAGGCGCAGAAAATGCCGATGGCGGTCGCTGTGGACAAGAGGAAGATGACGCGGGACGATGACATTGACATTCCCCTGGACATCCTCGCCCAAGGAAAGCCCGCAGCACCGAACAAGAAGAATGATGTTCCAAACGCCTCCAGCATCGCTTTCATCCTCCGTTGCGATGGCCTCAGCATCCTCATGCTGGGCGACAGTTTCCCGCAGAACGTGGAAGCATACCTCCGGAGCAAAGGCTACTCGGAGGACAACCCGCTGGAAGTGGATTTCGTGAAGGTCGCCCACCACGGGAGCAAACACAACACCAGCAACGAGTTGCTGGATATCATCAAGTGCAACCACTACCTCATCTCAACCAACGGCAAGATCTTCCGGCATCCCGACCGCGACTCCATCGCCCACATCCTCTGCCATCCGAATCGGGACCGTAACGAGAAAGTCCATCTGTACTTCAACTGCGCCGTGGAAGAGATCGAGCAGAACAGCGGAAAGAAGTTCCTCAAGGACGGCGAAGATGCGGAATGGAACTTCGAGATCCACGAGAATGCGACGGAGATTGATGGGCTCGGGGCGGCAGAAGTTGCTCCTGAAGCCGATGGATGCGCGAATGGAAAACCAGATGACCAAACAATAGAAGAATTATGATTTACGACCACATCAAGAATATCGGTCTGTATAAGGGCCTGTCGCCGGCGCTGGATTTGGCGCTTGAGTTTATCGAGAATGTCACGCCCGAGGTGGAAGTGGGGACACACCCGCTGGACCTTGGGGTCAAGGCGGTGGTGAGCGCGTATGAGACCAGCCTTGTGAACCCGAAGGGGTATGAGGCCCATCGGCGGTATGCCGACATCCAGCTCGCCGTCGTCGGCACGGAACTCATCCGCTGCAAGCCGCTCCCGCAGGTGGTGGAAAGCATCCCGTATGACGAGGCCAAGGATGCCGCACGTTATGCCGATTGCCCCGGCGCTGACCTGGTCATCGGCGAGGGCTACTTCCTCGTGGTCTTCCCGGACGATGCCCATGAGCCCGGCCTCGCTGCCGGAGGCGTCTGCACTCCTGTGAAGAAGGTTGTCATGAAAGTGCCGATGGAATAGGAAGCGGAGATTCCGATTCATATGATTGACCGTTTCTCGCAATGCATCGTTGAGAATTGCCAGATGCTCCCGACTAGCGTGTATGTCTGGTTGGGAGGTGTGCTTTGTTTTGGGACGGTACTGTTTTGCGCGTCCTTGGGCTTTCAGAAAGGGATGAGATGGGCAGCTCGCCTCCTGCTCGTGGAGTATTTGTTCTGGATCTACTGCATGACGGTGGTTTTCCGGGAGGTACAGGTGGCGCGGTCTTTTAACTTGAATCCATTCTGGAGCTACCGTGCGGTCATGGCAGGGGATCGTCTCCTGCTGGTCCAGGACATCATGAATGTGATGGCCTTTATTCCTGTGGGGTTGCTCTTGGGTTGCTCAGTTGGCCGGATTAAGTGTAGGCATGTCCTGTTGGACGGCCTGACCCTTTCCCTCTCCATTGAGCTCCTCCAGTTCACCTTCCTCCGGGGCTTTGCTGAATTCGACGACCTTTTCCACAACACCCTTGGTTGTTTGTTGGGATTTGGAGTGTATCGGGTAGTGGAGATACTGATGAGGAATGCAAAGAGGCAGGGTAATGAGTATCATTGAATCTGTTCTGTTTGCCACAGCAAAATGGCACTTTGCGGCACGTCGTCGGTTCTGCCTCTCTATGCGTCTTTGAGCCCAAGTCGGTGCGGAAGGCAAGTGCCGAGGATGTCGTCGTGGCTTCTGTGGCCCGGAGACAGAGAATCGGAAGAGCATAGATGGAGCATCTCATCGGCTTTACCTGCCAAGTCTTGGCCCCTTCGACTTGCACCTTGCTTCCCTGCCATCTCGAATCAGATGTACCGGATGCAAAGTTCCGGCAACGGAAAACGACTATTTACAAAATGATGATATCTTATTATACAAAACCATTAAAGCTTTTTTCATTTTACCCTTGGCGCTGCTGGTGGCGGCGTGCGGCAATGATGCTCCGAGCATCGACGATCTGAAAGAAGACTCCTATCCGCTTGTAGAGCAGGTGCTTACGGAGGATGACACGGATGCCTTGTCGCATCGGCTGGACCGGTACACCCTACCGTCCAGGTGGACAGCACCAAGTACTATGTCGACGTCGAAATCAACTTCCACGGCACTGACTACGACAAGTATACGGTGAACGTGTACAGGAATGAATAAAAATGATTGTTGACCAAGCTCTACTTGACGACCTGACTGCCCGGGCGAAGGAGTCACCGCGACTGCGGATGAATTACGATCTGCGGAACTCGCCGGCCGATGGCTCCCAGCGCATGCTGAACGCCATCGAGCCCGGCACCGTTCTGCCCATCCATCGGCACAGGACCACCTCCGAGACGGTCGTCTGCCTCCGCGGACATTTCGAAGAATACTTCTACGACGAGAAGGGGAGGCTGACCGAAACCATCGACATGCTCCCCGGCGGCACCCTCATCAACATCCCCGCCGGCCAATGGCACTCCCTCCGCTCGTTGGAATCCGGAACAGTCTTGCTGGAGTGCAAGGATGGAGCGTGGGAGCCGCTGGGGGAGGAGGATGTGCTGAACGTCGTATAGAGGTATGCCCGGTACATTTGAAAGTGATACAGGTAGTACCTGATCAGCAAAAAAGGACGTCTCCCTATGCGGGAGGCGTCCTTTGTTAATAGGAGATGTTTCCACAGCCGTTACTGGACGGCAATCTGCTTAACTGTATCGGGCTGCTGAGCCTGCTCCTTCTTAGGGATATGGACGTTCAGCACTCCGTGTTCCACCTTGGCTTCGATCTTCTCGGCCTCGGCATCCTCCGGCAGCAGGAGTGTCTGCTGGAACTTCTCGTAGGAGAATTCGCGGCGGAGGTATTTGCCGTGCTTCTTGCCCTCCTTGTTCTCGGACTTCTTCTCCATCTCGATGTGCAGGTTGTTGTCGGCGTCGATGTGGACCTTGAAGTCCTCTTTGGTG
>CACZEU010000100.1 GCA_902780175.1 uncultured Bacteroidia bacterium | reverse complement strand
ACCTTCATTCTCATTCACGGCCTGGACGAATTTCATAAACTCTTCTACGTCAGGGATGCCTCCGATGCTCGCTGACGGATCGAAGGGTACGGTGTAGCCGAGCTGGGAGATGGGAACCGTATAGGACTTGCCGCCGCCGGAGAATACTATCTCGCCGGAGCGTGGAGCGACATCCGTCTTGTCATTGATGAACGTGCTTTCCACCGTAAAGCTGACGATGGCGTTGCCGCTGCCGAAGATAGGGTCGGCCTTGACCCAGGTAGGTGTCACCACGATCCAGTTGGCATTGGTCGTCAGGTTGATGACCTGCTCGCCTGGATTCTTGCAGGGCACGTCGCTCAGGGCCGCCGGGTCTGAAGAAAAGACAATCTGCTGTTCGGCCTCCTTTGCACAGGAAGAGGCTATCATCAAGGCTAAAATTGATGCACAGACCAGTTTTACAATTGATTTCATATAGTTTTTATTATTAATTATTTCAGTCTTACAAGCATATAGTTGAGACAACTGCGTTCGCCTTTGGAATCGCACACGCGATTGACAAGCCTTCCGGTAGATGCCGACGGGTCATATACCCACATACAGGAGGAGCCGCCGCCATCGAAACGGGTCATGTTCCAGCCGCCCAGTTTCTTGGCGATGCGGAACATCTCGTATGCTTTCAAGCCGTAGGAATACTCGGGCTGGCGCCCGTCCACTTCCACAAGCCACACGGTCTTGCGGTCCTGGCTTACGACCGGGAAGGTCATGGGATCGAAAGTAGTGTAGAGCTTATTGCCCGCAGCCGGAGAATTACTGCCGTCGTTGCCGTTCTCCATCAGCCGGTACATACTGCTGTTCTGGGTAAAGATAGGCTTGGTCTCACCTTCGATGGACATATCGAACTTCAGCCGGAGAGAGTCTCCGGTTTTCAATGAAGAAAGGAGCGCCTGGGCGGTGGAACCGCTTACTGCGAACCCCACTTCATTCGCGGAAGAGAGATACGGGGCGGCGGACAGGGGCGTCCCGGTGCCATTATAAATGCTCTTCACCACGGCTTCCGCCCATCCGGTATTAACCTTCACAGGGCCATCCTTATACTGCGCGATTACATACAGCACGTTATTGGCAAGCGGATTGGTGATGCTCTTCTTAGAGGCATGCGGATACTGCTTGTAACGGTTCGTGTACATATTCACGGCATATTTTGCCGATGCGTGACGCAGGATGGTGTCATTGACGGAACAGATGGTGTATTCTTTCCCGCCGGCTTCGAGTTTCGCAGAAAGAGATTTCTTGCCGCAGGAAGCCGTGCCGTCGGTAAACACGGTCAATGCCCACGCGTGGTTGACTAGTGCACCGGAGACGGCAGGGTTGTTGATATACACGGGCTCGCCCTCCTCAATGTGGTAGCCGCGGGAGATGCCGTCGTTGGAGTCGAAGAAACCGGTATTGATGCCGGCGATGATCTTCTGGCCCTCCGAACGTCTCCTGGAGCATACTTCAGACAAGGTCTCACGGAGATTCTTGCCATTGTTGCTGTTATTGTTGGCATTGGGATTGGGCACCTGCTCGTTGGCATAAGCCGTGGTCAGTTCGATTTCCGGATTTCCCAGGTCGATTTGCAGCACGTGCATATGGCGCGGCATACCGGTGAAGGAACAGTGGCTGTACTTTACGCCGGCATGAAGCTGTTTCTCTTCCAGCACATCCCAGTCGTAGTAGTCGTCCTGCGTCCAGTCCACGGTATTCTCCTCAAGATTATATGCAGAGGCAGGATACACGGCGGTGGAGTGGACGGAGGAGCGCCCGTTGACGGAACCGTAGCCGAAGTTGCCGATGAACCTGTCGGCGGAGGTATTGTACGAGCAACCCCAGGCGGGGCCGACGCCATTCGAGGCTACGCCCGTGACGGCACCGTTGTTGGTGCAGGAGAAAATCTTTCCCGCGTTGTGCCCCACCAGTCCGGCATTGAGGCAGGCGAATGAGGCGGAGATATCGCCGTCATTCACGCAGCCCTTCTTTGTCGATTCCTGGTCGCCGAGCAGCGATACACCATCCGTTCTCCCGCAGATACCGCCCATGCACAGGGAGAAGGAGCCGGCGGACACGTTCAGATCAGCTTTGTTGGTCACGCCCACAAGGGTTACTCCTACGGCATTACCGACTATGCCGCCGATGGTGCCGGAGGCGTTGCCCTTGAAGGTCACGACGCTTCCTTCGGAGCCGAACACGAGGTTGGATATCATCGAATTCTTGGCATAGCCGAAGAAGCCGGCGTCGGGATACTTGTCGGTATCCACGGTCCACTTAACGTTCTTGATGACGTGTCCCTTGCCGTCGAAGGCCTCTATGAACGGATTGCTTTTCGTCCCGACGGGGATCCATTCCTTAATGGCGGAGGCGTCGATGTCGTTCAGAAGCGTCACGACACCGCCCACCATGTAAGGACTCACGGCACCTCCGTTGTTGACTGCTGATGCGAAGGCCAGGAGATCGTCGGCGCTGGAGATTCCCTTTACCGAGGGTTCCCCGCTGCCGGCGGCCTGGACCAGTTCAACAGTCTTTTTATTCCCGCCCACAGTGCTCACGGTGACCGTCGCCGTACGCTGTGCAGCGTCCGGATTCTCCGAAACGGAAATCTTGACGGTGGCCGGGTCTTCGGAACCGGCACCCTTGACGGTCAGCAACTTGGCCCAGGGCTGGTCGACAACGGCCATCCAATCTTTGGAGCTTGTCACGTTGAATGCCACCTGACCTCCCGGGGCATCCGCCGTCAGCGTGGACGGCGATACCTCGAAGCGGTCGGCAAGCGGTTCCTTCTCCTTGCCGCACGCCTCACATAAAGACAGGGCGGCAAGGAAAAAGAAAGCAGTTTCAAGTATTAGGCGAATGCGCTTCACAGACTATTCCCAACCGGGGTTTTGGGTTAACTTTTCATCGTATGCCTGAATCTGTCCGAGCGGGACAGGATACAGATAATCGCGATCTTTCCACACATAGTCTTCTGCGGCGTCACGGGTAATGTATCCGTGGTCTCCGTCCGAAAGGGTAAGGGAGTTAGCGCCAACCTGGATGCGGTTCGTAGCCGGGATGGTGGAACTGACACCCGAAGGCATCTGGCCGGAATAGATCAACAGGTCTTTCTTGCCGTCATGGTCGGTATCGTATTCACCGAGAGCAGGAATATAGATGCCCTTGTAGCCGGGAGTGAGGGAAGCCGGATCCAGCGGGGATGCAGCGGAAGACTTATTGCCGGCGGCCGTAATGGGCGCGCCTTCTTTCCAACGAATCATATCCCACAGGTGGAATCCTTCGGCAAAGAGTTCTACGACTCTTTCACGACGCACTTCCAGGATTGCCGCAAGCATGGTGCCTTTGGCATTGGGATAGTACTCTGCCATCAGCGGATCGGGAGTGCTGGGGAGTGTCAGGTTGGGCATTCCGGCGCGGTCGCGGATCAATTTGATGGACTTGTCTATCATCGCCTGGGTCAGTTCACCAAGTTCGGCGTTGGCCTCTGCATAGTTCAGCAGCACTTCCGCATAGCGGATGAAGGCCCAGTCGGTCGTGCTGGTGGTGGCATTCTCGTGGCTGCCGTCGGATACGCCCTTGATGATGCGGTATCCATTCAGCGTCCTGGCGAAGTCAGTGGTTTCTACGGCGCCCTTCATAGCGGGATCGAGATAGCCGAAGTGGCCGGGACCGTGAAGGGTTTGCGCCATACGGGGATCCCTGCGCTGGAACTGCTCGTAGTATTCTTCAGTGGCCCAGCCGTTCCTGTTCTGGATAGGCGTGCCGTCAGAACACAGATAGTGGTTGACAAAACGGCGTGTAGCACTGTAGGTTTCGTTCTTCAAGTCGAACTGGAGTCCGTGACGTATGGCGAGTGTAACGTCGTAGTGCTTGGCGAAAATCACCTCGGGATTACCCTTGAGGTCCTCGAGCTGGAAGAAGTCGCGATAGGCCTTCCAGTGGGAGTCGCTGCTGGTATTGTACAGGCTGTACTTGCCGGAAGACATCACGCTCTGGGCGGCATCGGAGGCCTGGCGCAGGAACCAATCGGCGCTGAGCGTCGTGGTGGAGCCGTTATCTTCGGTGTAGGTCTCGTCGGCCACCCCGTGGTATTTGCGGAATGTTCCCTCGAACAGGGCGACACGGGACTTGAGTGCCATCGCGGCGTATTTGTTGACACGGAAACAGCCGTCAGGCCAGCTGTCGGGCAATTTCATTGCGGCAAGGTCCAAATCTTCGATGACCTTCTTCATGACATAACCGCGGGAATCGCGAGCCTTGAAGAGAGCGTCTTGATCGGCGGAACCTACCACAGAATCATAATATGGTACGTCGCCATAATACTGGACCATCTGATAATAGAACAGGGCCCGGAAGAAGTGCTCAACGCCCTCAAATTTGGTACGGACCTCTTCGTTCTTGCAGTTGGAACAGTTCTCGAAGAACTGGTTGATATGACGCAGGTAGCCCCAATGGCCCTGGGACCAGAGACCGGTGGTCGCATTGGTGCGGGTGCCTTTCTGTATGGCGCTCAGGCTGCGTCCGATGTAATCGTCACCCCTGACTTCCGCATATGATGTGGCGTCGTCCAGCAGGGTGTTGTATTCGTAGTTGGTCCAAAGCTCCAGCTCTTTCTCGGAAGAGAAGAAATTTTCAGGAGCGAGATTGGTCTCAGGAGTCTTCGTGAGAAAGTCCTCGCAGGCAGTCATGGCGAGCACGACGGCCGATACTGTCAATACTTTGAATATGCTTTTCATATTTCTGTCCTCCTGTAATTAGAATGTGATGTCCACGCCGAAGGTGAAAGTCATGGCATACGGATACAAGCAGTCGCCGTATGCGGAGGTCGTCGCCACTTCGGGATCCACAGTGTTGCAGTATTTCTTCATCGGAGACAGATAGAAGAGGTTTTCTCCGCTGAAATAGAGCCGGCACTTCTTGATGGCTGAAGTCTTGAAAGGAATGGAATATCCCACGGTGAGGTTCTTCAGACGCAGGTATGCCGCGTTTTGCAGGTAGCGGTCGTTGACGACGCTGTTCTTCACGAGTTGTGCCCTCTGGCGGGGGAAATAACCGGAAGTGTTCTCCTCCGTCCAGCAGTTTGCCTGCAGGGAGGTCGGGATGAACGTGGGCCTTCTGTAGGAATAAGGGCCCCAGAAGTATACGCAGTTGGCATCGGGATACCAGTCACATTTGCCCACGCCCTGGAAGAAGACGCTCAGGTCTATTCCGTTCCAGGAGAAGTCGCTCTGCAATGAATAGCGGTAGCGGGGCAGGCTGTTTCCTATCACGCGGCGGTCGCCGGGATCGTCAAGGGTGTTGGCGCCCGTGTTGATGGACTTCTTGCCGTCCTTCATATGCAAGTCACCGTCCA
>CACZEU010000099.1 GCA_902780175.1 uncultured Bacteroidia bacterium | reverse complement strand
GGGTCGATGAATGGCTGAAAGATGAATATTTTGCAGAAAAATTTGTAATTGAAATCGGAAAAGATTACCTTTGCCCTCCCAAATTCTGAAAACTAAAAAATAGAAGATATGAAAAGGACTTATCAACCTTCCAACCGCAAGCGTGTCAACAAGCACGGCTTCCGCGAGCGTATGAGCACGCCGAACGGCCGCCGGGTTCTCGCATCCCGTCGCGCCCACGGCCGCAAGAAGCTCACCGTTTCCTCCGAGGACCGCTGGTAGTATCCAGTCCCCTGTCGGAAAGAAAAACGCCAACCCCTCGGGCTGGCGTTTTTTCTTCTTTCCTGGGCTATCCTAAAAAACGGCCTCTGGTGAGGATGGAAAGCCTTTTTTCTGCTTCCCGTCCTCAAAACAAGGCCATAATGAGGACGTGCTCTGGCCAATTGTCCGTTCGACAGGACTTGGCAGCAGTTCGCTTCCCCGAACTGTGCAGGTGTGGTTTACTCTTCTCCGAGGAACATCAATATATAGCCAATCTCGTCACGTCCGGACTACTTACAGGATTTTTGCAAAAACCAGCTGCGGGTTATCCCCCTCGGATCGGGTCCCCTCCAACAATGCATCAGCAGGAAACGCAAATGATATATCCTTTGACGAAGTTAGCGATACCGTGATCTCCTCGCTCGACAGCGCGCGCGTAATGCCCGGGAAATAGACACGTTCAGACTGGCAGGAACTGCCGTCTGTCGAGTCAAGGAAAGCGAAACATGCTTCAAATGCCGATGTTTTCGTTTCCGGCGCTTTGTCATATCTCAAGAAGAACTTCCCACGTCCGGAAGCAAACTTCTGGACGCCACTCACATACCCGCCTTCAAACAGGGAGTGGTAAACTTCCCTGACATTCTCATACTTATGCTCAAAAAAAGAATCCGGCGGAGTATTCCCCCAGAAATCAAAAGAACACACAACCTCCGCACGATCAGGATATAGTTGATAAATTCGGTTGTTCAAACCTTCATGATACAGCAGAAGGTTATCCTCGGAGACATAATAATGCTCTGCCCGCATGAAGTGCCGGTAAGTACGTTCTGCATCATTTATTTCCTGATACGAATTCTCCTCTTCCAGGGTCTCCAGCGAATAGACATGGAATTTCTTCTCATTTCCATTCTGGTATCCCGAGTCCAAGTAGATACGATCACCGAAAATCTTGCCCGCAGATGCATAATACGGGATATCTATCCCGCGAAGGAAGTCACCGGACAGGTCGTAAATCAGCAGTCTCGTATAGCCGTCAAGGATAAGCACTTCATGGTCTGATAACGAGAAGTTCGAGATGGAAACATACTCTCCCGGACCGCGCCCCGATCGCCCGACCTGGCCAAGTATTTTTCCTTCATCAGAGAAAATATAGACCCGGTTCCCGCTCCAGACAAAGATACCAGCCTGATTCCGTTCCACCCGGGTAATACTCCCGAGTGGAACAGAATTATCCAACGGAACGACCTGAGTAACCCTCAGCACCCGGGACAGATCCAAAGAATCCACCACATGATGCTTGAGGGATATAACCTTCTCAGTTTCACCCCGCGAACAAGCGGAAAGAATCAGGCTGAAACAAATAAAAGCAGTTAATAAACTTACTCGCATTTCACGTAATCCGGATTATCACAATCCCTGACATTCCCTTTAGCACAACACATATGTCCGTTGTCATCTGTATACAGTGCGCCATCGTTCTTTCCGTCCTCATCGTCAATAATGAATGTGGCCAAATCACCAGGATGAGCGGAAGCAGCAAAAGGAACCAGGATTGCGGACATGGCAAGAACTACCACAAGACCACAGGCAACAGCAAAGACTTTCTTTTTCATAATGGTAAAATTTAAAATAATAAAATGATAATTATTGGGAAAACCCATTTTCGATTTTCTGGCGATACGCTAACATATTCTCATCACTCCCCGCAGGGTCTCCTACCAGCAAAATTGCTCCATCCCCACCGACAGTTATGGCAGAGAACTTGTCATCCAACATCACCAAAGGGTTATCTCGCACAAAGGAATGATCAACATCAAGATAAACAGGAAATGGAAGTTCAATCAGTAAAAGATGCTCAATTATTTCTGCCTGTTCCAGTCTGGGAGTAGAAACGAGTAGTATAGGAACAAAACCTTGTATTTCGTCCGAAAGGCGAAATAAATCAATATATTTGGCAAAACGCGAGATTCGGCATCGACTACACTCAGTCGAATCCACAAATAGAATGAATTTGGTCTTACTCCTGAGTGAGTCCGGCATTATAAAGGCCCTTCCATCATACACGCCAATGACTCTCTCTGGAAGTATGATTGTACTATCAAGCAATTCTCTCAACTGACCATACATCTTCCTTTTCCCGCAACCGGAAAAAACGATTACAAGAAGACTGAATGCGATAAGAAAACAGGTTCGATGCATAACAAAAAACACTACTATTTTAAGTAACTCGGCGAAAGACTAAAAATGCATTTCGCACTTGAGTCTGAGAAGGACGATTATTCTCGTTGTTGGTGTGGATGATTAGCGAATGCAAGATAGCAACTGTCAACCCTTCCTACAAGAAAAGACCCTTTTATTATCTAACAGGTGCCCGCCCGAAATATTGACGGCAATTGGTTGTTTTTCATTATTTTGGGAGGGAAATGGAAATAAGTGTTAGATTTGGCGTTTCTAACACACCGCTCTTATTTGAGCCAAATGATCTTTTATCTTGCTTATTATTAGCTTGTTGCGAAAAGTAACAGAAGACCCTGCTTTTGTTAGCTTTTTCGACCTGAACGAACAATAAAGGGGCGCTTAGTTCTCGAACGCGGGCAAGCAAGCGGAATCGTTCTGGATATCTTTCATTTCTTCGATGGGATTGTTCCTATTGAGAAGGGGGACAGAAAAGAAAAAGTAGTATCTTTGCATGATATGCAAAAAGGGGAGAACGATTTTTCGCGTCTGGAGCTGCGCCTGCCCGCCTGCAGGAGCAACTACCGCTACTTCCGCGGCCTGCTGAAGCCGACGACGAAGCTGCTCGTGCTCGTCAAGGCCAACGCCTACGGCCACGGCGCGGTGGAGTTTGCCTCCATGATGCAGCAGGAGGGCGCCGACTATCTGGCGGTGGCCCTGCCCGTCGAGGGCGTGGAGCTGCGCCGCAACGGTATCTCCCTGCCCATCCTGGTCCTCACCGCCGGGACGGACTTCTTCCCCGAAATCATCGAGAACCGCCTGGAGCCGGGCATCCCCAACCTCTACACGCTGGAGGCCCTGTGCGCCGAGCTGCGCAGCCGGGGCCTGAAGCAGTTCCCCATCCACATCAAGCTCGACACCGGCATGCACCGGCTGGGCTTCATGACCGCGGAGCTGCCCGCCCTGCTGGACTTCCTGGCCGAGCACGACGAGGTGCGCGTGCAGTCGGTCTATTCGCACCTGGCCGCCGCGGAGGATCCCGCCGAGGACGAATTCACCCACGGGCAGATTGCGATGTTCGAGCGGAACGCGCAGACGGTCACCGACGCCCTGGGCTACAAGCCCATGTGGCACATTCTCAACTCCGCCGGCATCGAGCGCTTCCCGGAGCACCAGCACGACATGGTGCGCCTGGGCATCGGCATCTACGGCATCAGCGCCCTGCCCGGCGTGCAGCTTGCCCCCGTGGCCTCACTGAAGGTCAAGGTCTTGCAGGTCAAGACCCTCGGACCGGAAGACGGCACCATCGGCTACGGTCGCCACGGCCACGTGGCCCCCACGGGCAGCGTGATCGCCACCATCCCCGTGGGCTACGCCGACGGCCTGGACCGCCACTTCGGCTGCGGCGCCGCGTCGTTCAGCGTCCGCGGCCACCGCGCCCCCACCATCGGCAACATCTGCATGGACATGTGCATGATCGACGTCACGGACATCCCGGGCGTGCAGGTCGGCGACACCGTGACCATCTTCGGCGAGGACCCGACCGTTGGGGAGCTCGCGCAGATCCTCGGGACGATTCCCTACGAAATCCTGACCTCGGTGCCCCGCCGCATCGAGCGCATCATACTCCGCAAATAATTAATAACTCAATATGAAGAAGACTCTTACCCTGCTTGCGCTGGCGCTCCTCTGCGTCGGTGCGGCCGCGCAGCCGAAAGGCGCCATCACCCCGCAGATGCTCTCCGAAATCCGCAAGGGCTACGAAGGGACGTCCGCCGACAAGGCCATCCGCAACGCCCTGAACACCACGGCCATCACGGTCCTGTCCGCGAATGCGGAGAATGCGGCCATGATCGACACGGAGTTCTCCGACCGCGTCAAGACCTGGGGCATCACCGACCAGAAATCCTCCGGCCGCTGCTGGCTGTTCACGGGCCTGAACGTGCTGCGTGCCGCGGCCGCGGATAAGCACGGCCTGGGCGACTTCCGTTTCTCGCAGAACTACAACTTCTTCTACGACCAGCTGGAGAAGGCGAACCTCTTCCTGCAGGCGGTCATCGACACCCGCGACAAGAGCTTTGACGACCGCGAGGTGGACTGGCTGTTCAGCAACCCGATCAGCGACGGCGGCACCTTCACGGGCGTGGCCAACCTGGTGATGAAGTACGGCGTCGTGCCCGCGAACGTGATGCCGGAGAGCCTCTCGGCGAATAACACCTCCGCCATGGCCACCCAGCTCAAGACCCTGCTGCGCCGCGACGGCCTGAAGCTCCGCGAGACGCCCACCGGCGTCAAGGCCAAGGACCTGCCGGCCTTCCTGGAGAAGCAGAAGACGGAGATGCTCAAGGACATCTACCATGTCCTCGCCCTCTGCCTCGGCGTCCCGCCGACGGAGTTCGTGTGGAAGGGCAAGACCTACACCCCGCAGTCCTTCTACCAGGAACTGCTGGGCTATGACCTGGAGAACAACTACGTGATGCTGATGAACGACCCCTGCCGCGAGTACGGCAAGGTCTATGAGATCCAGTACGACCGCCATCTCTACGACGGTCAGAACTGGCTCTACGTCAACCTCCCCATCGAGCGCATCAAAGAGATGGCCATCGCTTCGATCAAGGCCAACAAGGCCATGTACTTCTCCTGCGACGTGAACAAGTTCCTCGACCGCAGCAAGGGCGTGGCCGACCTCAACAACTTCGACTACGAGTCCCTGCTGGGCGTCAATCTCTCCATGAACAAGCGCGAGCGCGTGATGACGCACGCGAGCGGCTCCTCCCACGCGATGACCCTCATCGCGGTGGACCTCAAGGACGGGGTTCCGCAGAAGTGGATGGTGGAGAACAGCTGGGGCGCCGCCTCCGGCTACCAGGGCAACATCATCATGACCGACGAGTGGTTCAACGAATACATGTTCCGCCTCGTGGTGGAGAAGCAGTTCGTGCCCGCCGACGTCCTCAAGAT
>CACZEU010000098.1 GCA_902780175.1 uncultured Bacteroidia bacterium | reverse complement strand
TAGTCCAGGATGGAGTCGTAGGCGCTGAGGTCGTCGCACCACAGGAAAGGCTGCTGGCGGAGCTCGATGGATGCCGGGAAGAACCGGAACATTGCCCAGAGTATAGGGAACGTGAGCAAAGTGGGCAGACAGCCGCCCAGGGTATTCACTCCGGCCCGTTTATACAGGTCCATGGTGGCCTGCTGCTTCTTCATCGCATCTTCCTGCCTGGGATACTTGGCGTTGATCTTCTCGATTTCCGGCTTGAGGGCCTGCATCTTGGCTGACGACGAGAAGGACTTGTACGTAAGCGGGAACACCACCAGCTTGATGACCAGCGTCATAAGAAGTATGATGAGGCCGAAGTTGGAGATGAAGCGGCTGAAGAAGTTGAACATCGGAATGATGGCGAAGCGCGTGAACCAGCCTACGAGCCAGCCGCCGAGGGGGATGATCTTTTCGTACTTGCAGCCGAACGACTTGAGCGTGCTGAAGTGGTTGGGACCGAAGTAGAATTCGTAAGGTACGCTTACCGAAGGAGCGATGCGGAAGTCGGAGCGCATCCTGGCGCTGCAGGCCATAAGGTTGTGGGACGGATCACCTTCCGGGAGGAAATTCACGGATAGCTCACCGTTGGAAAACTCCTGGGGTGCGCGCATGATGGCGGAGAAGAACTGCTGCTGGAAAGCCACCCAGCTCAAGCGGGCGCCGATACTCTTGGAGGCGTTCCTGCCGCGGCCGATTTCCGCTGGCTTCTTCTCTCCCTGGAAATAATAGTCAAGTTTGGAATACTGCGACTCGTTGCGGTAGCCCTTCTCCAGACGGGGAACGGTAACGTTGAAGTCGACGTCGTAACTGCCGACATTGCGGGGAATGATGCCGTCCATTCCCACGAAGGACAGCAGGTTTTCCACCTTGTAACTGTCGGGAAGGAGCTTGTAGCTCTGCTCGATATAGCCGCCCTGGCCGAACGGGAGACGGTACACCAGTGTTGTGTCGGTCTGGCTGGCAAGCTGGAAATTGAAGTCGGAAGTGCGGATATACTGACCGGCGTAGATGCTGACAGCATATTCGGCATCGCCGCCGCGGAATAGCATCAAGTCCCCGCCTCCGTAGGAGGAGTATTTCTTTAGCTGGGCGCTGTAAGGCTGTGCTCCTTTGGAAGTAAACTCCAGCTTTACCAGTTCGTTTTCGAGCGTGGCGACGGCAGCCTCGGCGTTGTATGCGGCCTCCAGCAGGGAGTCTGCATAGATGGCTGTGGCACCGGCGGCGGCTTCGGGAACAGCCGGCTGCCCCTGCAGGGCATCGGCCACGGCCGGAGCTGCTGTGGCAAGGCTGTCATGAGGCATATTGGCAAGGGCGATGGAATCCTGGATGCGCTGGGCTTCCATGCGCTTGGTATTCTGCCGCGACTGGAAGAAGGTGAACCCGAAAAGAATCAGGGCTATGAGTATGAATCCAATGACGGAATTCTTATCCATTATTGCTCGCCCTCCCCGGCCTGGCGTATCTTCTGCTCAAGTTCTTTCAATTCAGCCTTGGCCTTGTCGATCCTTTCCTGCATCTGCTTGATGAGAGGCTCGGAATTCTTGGATGCCGAGAAGAAGCCGATATTGTTCTCGTATGTTGCGATATCCTGCTGGAGCGTACGGTATTTCTCCATAAGGATGTCCCTTTCGGAGCGGGGGGCTTTGGAGGCACTGCGGGGTGCGCCGCGACGGCCGTCCTGGGAGGCTGAAGGGAATTTGGCCTTTACGGCGTCGCGCCAGGCGGCGTTGACGGCATCCTTCTCCTTGAAGGGCACGTGGCCTATTGCCTGCCAGCGCTCGGTGAAAGCGGCAAGTGCTTCTGCATTTGCTGCGTCGTCGGCAGGGACGTATGCTTCAACTTCAGCGATGAGGGCCTTCTTGGCGCGCAGGTTGCCGTAGAAGTCGTTTTCGGGCTTAGCGTGCTTGTCCCTCTCGGCGAAGAATTCGTCGCAGGCGGCGCGGAAGCGCTTCCAGATCTGCTCGCTCTTCTTTCGGGGGACGGTGCCGATTTCCTTCCACTGTTTCTGGAGTTCGATGAACTGGTCGGTGGCCTTCTTCCACTCGGTGCTGGACTTGAGGGCCTCCGCCTGCTCGATGATTGCCATCTTCTTCTCGAGGTTGCTGTTCATCGAGTCTTTGAATTCGGAGTAATAGTCCCTCTTGCGGGCGTAGAATGTGTCGCAGGCAGCGCGGAACCTGTCGTAGATCTTCTGGTTCTCCTTGCGGGTGGCGAAGCCTATCTTGCGCCAGCGGGCCTGGATTTCTTCAATCTGGGAGGACAGTTCGTTCCATTCGCCGGAAGAGGTTATCTCCTTGGCGGCGATGGCCTCGACCTCCTCGCAGAGGGCCTGCTTGGCGGCAAGGTTGGCGACCTGCTGTTCCTTCTGGTCTTCGAAGTGGGCCTGATAGCGCTTGTTGATGACTGCCGTGGCGGCCTTGAAGCGGTTCCAGATGTCGTCCCTCTTTTCCTTGGCTACGGGGCCGAACTCCTTCCACTGCTCGTGGAGCTTCTGGAGCTCGTGGAAAGCATTCACTATGTTTTCGTCCTCGGCGAGCTTTTCAGCCACCTCGCAGAACTTCTCCTTGGCCTCCAGGTTCTTCTGGAAGTCGAGGTCGCGGAGGTCGCGGCTGATTTTCACCATGTCGTAGAACTTCTCTACATAATACTGATATGAATCGTTGATGTCGCGGAAGGCGGTGGCGGGGACGGGACCGGCCTCTCTCCAGCGGGTCTGGAGCTGACGGAAGGCGGGGAACGACGCGCTGGCGTCTTCGTTGTTCTCCACAATGGCCTTGAGTTCCTCGATGATGCCTTTCTTCACGGCGAGGTTCTCTTCCCTCCTGGCTTCCTGCTCCTTGTTGAACTCCGCACGCTCCTTCTTGTAGTCGGCGTATATGCCCTTGAAGTTTTCTTCAACGGCCTCGAAGGGATTGGAAAGGGAATTCTCTGCCTCGGGATTTTCGGATTTGAGCTTGGACAGAAGCTTGTAGAAGGCCGATTTTATGTTTTCGGCTTCCTTGGAGCGCATCATGCTGTCGGCGCTCTGCTTGAGGTCCTGGAACAGCTGCGACAGTTCTGCGAGGGACTTGTCTGCAAGGTTCTCCACCTTGGAGGCAATCTCTTCGACTTTTTCTGCCACGGTGTCCGCAGGTTTTTCCGGCTCTTCTTCGGCCGCTTCCTCCTGAGGGGCGGCCTCTGCCGCAGGTGCTTCCTGGGGTGCTGCCTCGGGTGCCTCGGGGGCCTGAACTTCAGTTTTGGGTTCTTCTGTCACGGGAGCCTCTGCTGCGGGGGCGGCCTTCTGCTCAATCTTTTCTTCTACGTCCGAAACCTCCTGGATGGGGTTTTCGGGAATAATGGTGTCACTCATATCAAGAGATTTAAAATGTTTCAGACTACAAATATAATATAATTATTTTGCTTTCAGCTCTATTTCGTACAGGCGGGGCCAATTCTTTCCGGTGAGGAAGATGCGGCCGTCCAGGACGGCAATGCCGTTGAGTACGTCGGTATCGGGCCCGCGCAGCTGTCCGGGCAGCAATCCGGAGCAATCGACGACGCCCTCGACCGTCCCGCTGGAGGGGTTGATGATGACAATCATATCGGTCGTATAGACATTTGCCCAGATCTTTCCGTCTATCCATTCGAGTTCGTTCAGGTAACGTACCGGCCTGCCGTTCATAGTGACCTTCAGGGTCTTCTGCAGATGGAAGTCGCCGTCGAAGAAATAGAGGCTCGAGGAGCCGTCGGAGGCGATGAGCGACTTGCCGTCAGTGGTGAGACCCCATCCTTCCCGGGGATAGGAATAGGACTTGATGTATTCGAGGGTGGCGGCGTCATATACGAACGCGACGTTGCTTGTCCAGGTGAGCATATACATACGGCCGCCAAATATCACTGAGCCCTCCCCGAAATACTTGCGGTTGAAGTTCAGTTTGCGGATGACCTTGCCGGTCTGCAGGTCTACCTTGCGGAAACTGCTGCGGCCGGTCTGGCCAGTGCTTTCGTAAAGCTCCCCCGCTTCGAAAAACAGGCCCTGGGTATAGGCCTGGTCGTCGTGGGGATACTCGCGGACCACCTTTACGGAATACTGCCTGGGGGCAGGCGCAGAACAGGCGGCAAAGCACAACAGCGAAGCCGCTACAGATAGAACAAAGCGTTTCATCAAGGCAAAAGTAAGAAAAATTCCCGTATATTTGCACTTATGATGAGAATAGATATACTGAGTGTCGTGCCCGAACTGCTGGACAGTCCCCTATCCCATTCCATAGTAGGCCGTGCCATCCGCAAGGGACTGGTCGACATACAGGTCCACAACCTTAGGGAATTCGGCATAGGCCCGCGCCGCAACGTCGACGACTACAGCTACGGAGGCGACGCGGGAATGGTCATGATGGTCGAACCGGTGTACAGAATGATAGAGAAACTGAAGGCGGAACGTGACTACGACGAAGTCATTTACCTCTCCCCCGACGGTGAACGCCTTACCCAGGCGATCTCGAACGAACTGTCGCTCAAGAATAACCTGATACTGCTCTGCGGCCACTACAAAGGCATAGACCACCGCATCCGCGAACACCTCGTAACCCGCGAAATATCAGTGGGTGACTACGTCGTCAGCGGAGGCGAGATACCCGCCGCCCTGCTAGCCGACTCCATAGTCCGCCTCATCCCCGGAGCGCTCACCGACGAGACCTCCGCCCTGTCCGATTCCTTCCAGGACAACCTCCTATCTCCCCCGGTCTATACCCGCCCCGCGGAGTTCAACGGATGGAAAGTTCCCGACGTCCTCCTGAGCGGCAACCCCAAACTTATCCAGCAATGGCAGGATGCACAGGCCCTGGAACGCACTAAGTTGCTGAGACCCGAGTTGTTAGAGGATAATTAATAAAATTATTTAAAAACTAAAAATAACTTTTTCAATTTTTTTTCAGAAAAAAGTTGGTGAATCAAAAAACTTGGTATATATTTGCACTCGGAAATCAACAACTATTCTAACCAACAATAATTAACCTTCAATAAGGTATACACTACTAACTAACCGTTAAAGCCCGCTGTGAAGCGGGCTTTAGTCGTCGACTAAAGCCCTCCCTTACGACCCCACCCCCAAACCCCCTCCCCCGGGGCGGGGGCTTGGTCGGCCTGCGGCCTCCGAATCAATTAAATAAACGACTTCCGGGTCCGCGAGGACGATGTGGGAGGGCTGACGTTGTCTTCGCGGCACCGGGAGGGGCGAAAAGCTGGCAAAACCGTCCGCGAGGACGATGTGGGAGTGCTCACGTTGTCTTCGCGGCATCGAAATGGGTGAAACGAAGGCAAAACCGTTCGCGAGGACGATGTGGGAGTGCTGACGTTGTCTTTTCCAGTTAAAATCCAACTTTATTTTTGCGCATGTAGGATTCGGTTTATTGTAAGTGTTTCATTTTCAGGTCGATAACGCATTGGCTTT
>CACZEU010000097.1 GCA_902780175.1 uncultured Bacteroidia bacterium | reverse complement strand
TGACCAACGGCGAATTCTCCTTCGACGACGCCCTGGCCGAGGTGAAGTGCCAGAAACGCCTCTACGTACAGCCTTCCCGCCTCACCCGCCGCATCGCCGCCAACGTGGCACTGGAGGACAATCTCGGAGTGCGCGTCATTCCACTTGCCGTCAAGAAGCCCATCATCAACATCATCAACTTCCTCAAGGGGGACAATTACGCAACCTACACTTTCTCCAACATAGGCAACGTGGAAATCCCGGAATCCGTCGCTGCACACGTCAGGGACATTCATTTCGTCCTCGGACGCACCAGGGGCCGTTCCGGTTCCTGCGCTGCCGTGAGTTTCGGCGGCAGGATGAACCTTAATTTCACCCGCAAGATCGTCGAGGACGACTTCGAGCGTATCTTCGTCCGCAAACTCCGCGAACTCGGAGTCTGGGCTGAGATCCAGGTTCCGGCAGTGCCCCTCCGTCCGGTCGTCGGCCACGAAACCGGTGCAAAACCCGTTTTCCGCAGCAGTTCCATATTCCCGAAGTTCCTTTTCTCCTTTTAAATTATTATCTTTGCCCGTTATGGATAATTGGGCAAAATTCTGCGGCTGGATGCTGCGCAAAATAGGCTGGACCGCCGACGGTCCTGCAGTGGAAGAGGACAAATGCGTCATCCTTGGCGTTCCCCACACCTCCGGTTGGGATTTCCTCATTTCATACCTGTACTACCGCTCTCTTGGGGAGCACGCCAAGTGTATGATCAAGAAGGAGTTCTTCTTCCCTCCGGTCGGCTGGCTGCTCAAGGCCATGGGCGGCGTCCCGGTAGACCGCAGCAGCCCTACCAATATGCTCCGCAGTATCATCGAGCAGATGGAGAAGCCCGGACGTTTCCACCTTGCACTCGCCCCGGAGGGCACCCGCAAGGCCATCAAGAACTGGAAAACCGGCTTCCATACGATAGCCCGCCATACGGGAGCATCCGTTTACCTGGGGTATTTCGACTGGGGTACGAAGCACGTCGGACGCGGCCGCAAGGTCGAACTGACTGACGACCCTCGCGCCGACATGAAGCGCATCCAGCAGCTTTATGAAGAGATGCATCTTGTCGGCAAACACCCCGAAAGATACATTACTCACTGATGAAACACAACTTCCAGACACTTGCGGAGATCTTTGAGTATTCCACCTCCAAATACGCAAAACGTCCCGCATATTACCTTATCGACGGCAATCAGGAATACACTTACGCCGCTTTCCGCGACGTATGTCACCGTACTTCCCGCCAGCTGTCCAATTTCGGCATCAACAGCGGCGACAAGGTTGCCATTTTCTCGCAGAACATGCCCAACTGGGCGGTCGCGTTCTTTTCCATCACGGCGTTCGGCCGCATTGCGGTTCCCCTGCTTACCGAGCTCTCCGAGAACGAGATAACCAACATCCTCACCCATTCCGAGGCCAAGGCCATCTTCGTATCCGAACGTCTGTTGTCCAAGGTGCCCGAGAAACTCCTTGAGCGCATGCATCTGGTCATCCGCACCGACGACCTCTCCATTATCCGCACCGGCCCCGACGCATACACCTGCGACGGCACCATATCGAGCCCCCTCTCCGACGACCTTGCCTGCCTCATCTATACATCCGGCACCACCGGCGCCGCCAAGGGCGTAATGCTCACGCACAAGAACTTCTGCGTCAACATCCGTTCCTCCTGGGACGCCCACCGGGTTGGCCGCTACGACGTCTTCCTGTCCATCCTGCCGCTCGCGCACACCTACGAGATGACCATCGGCATGCTTTACCCCTTCGCGGTGGGCGCGCTGGTCAATTATCTCAACCGTCCGCCGACCCCTTCGATCCTCATACCCAATTTCAAGAAGATACGTCCCACCTGCATGCTGTCGGTGCCTCTCGTCATCGAGAAAATCTACCGTTCCAGCATCATCCCTACGGTGGACAAGAGCAAATTCCTGTCGTCCCTGCGCAAATCGGCCCCGTTCCTGCTGGCACGTCTGGTCGGAATGCGCCTGAAGAAGACCTTCGGCGGCAGGCTCAAGTTCTTCGGCATCGGCGGCGCCAAACTCGACGGCGAGGTCGAGTCCTTCCTGCGCCGCGCCGGTTTCCCTTACTCCATCGGCTACGGCCTCACGGAAACCGCACCCCTCATCGGCTACGCACGCGTAGGGGAGACGGTCGTAGGCTCGTTCGGTTATCCCGCCTACGGCGTCCAGATGCGCCTTGAAGACGTCAACCCCGAAACCGGCGAAGGCGAAATCGTCGTCAAGGGCGACAACATCATGAAGGGCTACTACAAGGATTACGAGCGCACCTGCAAGGTCCTCACCCCCGACGGCTGGTTCCATACCGGAGACGTCGCCTCACAGGACAAAAAGGGCCGCTACCACATCAAGGGGCGCCTCGGAAGCGTCATCCTCGGCCCCTCCGGCGAGAACATCTACCCCGAAGAGATCGAGGCCGTGCTCGACAACATCAAGGACATCAACGAGTCCCTCGTAGTCAAGCGCGGCGGCCACCTGGTGGCCCTCGTACACTTCAACGACAATGTCCTCGACTGGAACTACGAGAACCAGGACCGCTTCATGGAAGACCTGGAGAAGCGCAAGAAGGCCATCCTGGACTTCGTCAATTCCCACGTCAACCGCAGCAGCCAGATCAAGGAAGTGGAGGTCGAGAAGCAGCCCTTCGCCAAGACCGCCACAATGAAAATCAAACGTTTCCTCTACAGGGAGAAGAAGAATGAAGGAACTGATAAGTAATGCCGAATTCGGTGGCGAACGTCCGCTGTACAACCGCTGTGGCCTGCGCCTCGAGAACGTAACCATCCATGCCGGGGAGTCCGCCCTCAAGGAAACCGCCGACATAGATGCCGTCGGCTGCCGTTTCGAAGGAAAATACCCCTTCTGGTGCTGCGAGGGCTTCACCTTGCGCGACTGTCTCTTCACCGAGGGCGCCCGTGCGGCACTCTGGTACAGCAAGGACCTCCTTATGGAAGACACCCTCGTCGAGGCCCCCAAGATGTTCCGTGAGATGTCCGGCCTGAAACTCCGCCGCGTCCGCATCCCCAATGCCCTGGAGACCCTCTGGAGCTGCAAAGACATTGACCTTGAGGACGTAAGCGCCGACAAGGGAGACTATATCTTCATGCATTCCTCCGGGATACGCATACGCAACTTCCGGCTGAACGGAAACTATTCGTTCCAATACTGCAGGGATGTTGAGATCCGCGATTCCGTGCTCAATACCAAGGACGCATTCTGGGAGACGGAGAACGTCACCGTTTACGATTCCGTCATCAACGGCGAATACCTCGGATGGTATTCCCGCGGCCTTCACCTTGTGAACTGCCGCATCGCCGGCACCCAGCCCCTCTGCTATGCCGAGGGCCTCGTCCTGGAGAACTGCAGCTTCGAGCCCGACGCCGACCTCGCCTTCGAATACTCCGCCGTACAGGCCGACGTGCGTGGCGCCGTCACTTCCGTCAAGAACCCCCGCACCGGCCGCATAGTGGCCGATTCCTACGGGGAGATCATACTGGATGATAATATCAAGGCTCCGGCCGACTGCCAAATCCTTGTCCGCAATGCCTGACAGTTTCGACAAGATTCTCCCGCGCCGGGGGACCAACTGCGTCAAGTGGGACCTCGTACCCGAAGGCGTCCTCCCCATGTGGGTGGCCGATATGGACTTCGAGGCGGCCCCCTGCGTACGCGAGGCCGTCATCAGGCGTGCTGAGCACGGTATCTTCGGATATACGGCTGTCCCGGCCTCGTACTATGAATCCCTCTGCAACTGGTACGCTGAGCGTCACGGGTGGCGTCCCGACCCGTCCTGGATCATCCCCACCACCGGAGTCGTCCCGGCGCTTTCCGCCTGCGTTTCCGCATTCGCCAAACCCGGAGACAACGTGCTCATTATGAGCCCGGTGTACAATTGCTTCTTCTCCTCGATCCGCAACTGGGGATGCAATGTTCTGGATGTTCCCCTCCTTACCGAGCAGACGCCCGACGGTCCGCGATATGTCATTGACTTCGACGGTCTTGAGGCCGCTGCCCCCCGTGCCTCCGTCATGCTGATATGCTCGCCCCACAATCCTGCCGGGCGCGTATGGACCCGTGAGGAACTCCGCAGGGTGGGGGAGATATGCCTCCGCCACGGCGTCGTCCCGGTTGTGGATGAAATCCATTGCGAATTCGTCATGCCGGGGGTGGACTTCGTGCCGTTCGCCGCCGTCTGCCCGGAGTTCGAAGACAAGTGCGTCACGCTGTACGCCGCCAGCAAGGCGTTCAACATCGCAGGCCTGCAGATGGCCAACTTCATCGTAAAGGATCCCGCCATGCGTGCCCGTGTCGACAAGGCGGTCAACGTCAACGAGATATGCGACGTAGGCCCCTTCGGCGTGGTGGCTTCCCAGGCCGCCTGGACCGATGAAGGCTGGCAGTGGCTCCAGGGGCTCAATGCGCACCTTTGGGAGAACTACCTCCGGCTTCGCAGCGCCATGTCGGAATTCCCCTCGCTGCACCTGTATGTGCTTGAGGGAACCTACCTTGCCTGGCTGGACGTACGTGCCGTCGGAATGTCTTCCGAAGATATTGAAAAGAGTCTTACGGAGGTGGAAAAGGTCCGCCTGAACGCCGGCGAGATGTACGGCGCACCCGGATTTCTCCGCATCAATATGGCCTGTCCTGCACGGATGTTTGCCGACGGCCTCGGCCGCATCGTCACGGGCCTTCGGCGTCTTCTTGCCAGATGATCGACATCGCCGTCATAGGAGTCGGAAACCGTTCCCGGAAGTACCTTCAGTGCCTTCCGGAGGGCGTCAGGGTGGCATATCTTGTGGAGCCTGAGCCCCTGCGCCTGGAGCAGGCTGCCTCCCGTTACGGCGTTCCTTCTTCTTGCTGTTTCTCCAATGCGGACGACTTTTTCGCTGCGTCTCCTTCTGTCGGCGCGGTCATCATCGCTGCACCGGACCGTCTCCACGTTCCACTTGCCCTGCGTTCGGTTCGCCGCGGCTGGCATGTGCTGCTCGAAAAGCCCGTCGCCGGCTGCGAGAAGGACTATCTGGAACTGATGGACGCTTCCGCAAAGGCCGGCGTGCACGTCGGTGTTTGCCTGGAGATGCGTTTCCATCCGTATTTCCGCCGCATCAAGGAGATATACGATTCCGGCGTGCTGGGAAGGGTCCTGAGCATCGACCACACGGAACACGTCGGTCCCGACCGTATGGCGCACACCTTCGTCAGGGGCCTTTGGTCCAGGGTGCAGGACAGCGGGCCGATATTCCTTTCGAAGTGCTGCCACGACGCCGATTTCATCCTGTGGCTCACCGGCCTTACGCCTGTGGAAGTCACGTCGCGCGGTGCGGTGCGCAGGTTCCGCTTCGACGGCTCCGCGCCCGGCCGCTGCATCGACTGCAAACGGACGGACTGCCCGTATTCTGCCGTATCCCTTTACCTCGAAAGGGGAGAGTGGACCGACGGCTTCGACGTTCCCGCAGGCTCCACGCTCACTGAAGTAATCGAGGAGGAACTGCGCCACGGACGCTACGGCCGGTGCGTCTTCCACTGCGACAACAATGTCTATGACACGCAGGACGTCAGCGTACAGCTGTCCGGCGGCGTCTCACTC
>CACZEU010000096.1 GCA_902780175.1 uncultured Bacteroidia bacterium | reverse complement strand
AACATGACGCAGCCCGAACCGTGGTTGCCGTATTCCCCGAAGTCGTACTGGACATCGTAGCCCTTGAACCACTGTTCGGCCTTGAGGGCGTTGACGAACGGAACGGTCCTGTCCTGTGTGCTGTGGAAGAGGAAAATTGGGGCGTGCGGGGCAAAATTGAGTACGGAGTTGCTCAGCAGAGCGTGGTACAGGCGGGCTGTCTGGCGGTTTTTCTTGCTGCGGCCCTCGTCCGTCAGTATCTCGTGAATCGCCGAGGCATTGATCTTCTCGTTGATTTCCTTGACCGTGTATTTCTTGGAATTGATCCAGTCTTCGTAGCCTTCCAGCAGCCTGGGCTGAAAGAAATCATCCATTTTCAGCCCCAGGTCCTCACCGTAGTTGATGCCCTGCAGGATCAGTGTGATTACGCAGGGACTGCCGGTTTCGTCCCATTCAATCGAGGTGTCGTAGGTGGCGGCAAGGTCGTAGGGGCCGCCGCCGGCGTACACTTTCTTGATGGGGAATATGCCTTCATCCTGGATCATATTCATGACGGCCACTGTGGTGGCGCCGCCCTGCGAGTAGCCCGCCAGGATGACCTTGTCGCTCTCGGGCTCGCGTCCGATGTGTTTCAGGTAGGGTATCACTGCAAGCGCCATATCAACCACGGAACGGGCTGTGCTTTCGCGATGCATATATGGGTGGATATGGTCCGCCGTGATCCCGTATCCTATGTAATCTGCTATGGCCACGGCATATCCTTTTGTCGCCCAGAGGCCTTCAAGCGGGAAGGTCTCCGATGGGGCTTCGAAGTTAGCGCCTATGGTGTAATGGCTTACGATGATGAGGTTCTTTATGGGGCCGCTGCGTGGCAGGAGCAGCTTGCCTGAAAGGGTGATAGGGAATCCGTCCACGTCGTGCCCGGAGTAGATGCCGGCGATGTGGATCAGGGAGTTGCAGTTGATTTCACCGAGGATATTGCGGACTATGGTGTTGGCGTTGGTGAAGGCAAGCTTGGCGTCCACTCCGGGGTCCGGATCCTCCATGACCTGCACGTCGGGGTTGAGGTTGCCGTCTCCCGTGAAGACGGAGGAGGTATTCATCGTAACCGGTTGGAATGTGTCGAAGTCCACCTGTTCCACCTCCGGATGGCGGCAGGAAAGGACGGAAAGCGCTGCAAGAGTGATAATGAAAAACTTCTTCATAGGCTACCAGCGGTAATTCAGGCCCACGGAAACCAGCCGGGAGCCGGCCATGTATATGTGATGCACGTTTTTGAGTGCGACCATAAGGCCCAGGTCGACCGACCCGCACCAGTGGCCTTTTCCTATCTGGATGCCGATGGTGTTTACGTCAAACACCGGAAGGGTTTCGCCGTTGTCGAAATTGTTCCAGGCGGCGAGCATCCCGGCGCCGAGTCCGGAATAGAGCCGCACCCATTCGCGGTCCAGCCAGGTGAAGCGGATTGTGGGCAGGACGCATAGTTCATAATTACGTAAGCGGCGGCCTTCCTGTGTCCAGCAGATGCTCTGGAAATCCACTTCCGCGCCCAGGCTGACAACCTTGCCGAGACTCCGGCGGTAGTCGGCGAATATGTGACCTGTGTAGGTGTGGCCGTACGCACCGGCGGCAGGGTAGAAAACCAACTGCTCGAACATGGAATCCCCCCAGCCAACCCGCAGCAGGTTCCTGGTCTGCATTCCTTCGGGGGCCTGCGCTCTTGCGGCGGCGGCGGAAAGGAGGAGGCACGCCAGGGTCAACGTAATGATTTGCACAGTTTTCATATCGCAAACCTACGAAAAAATATCTCTACGTGCAATAGGACTGGCCTGAGACTGATTTTGGACGGAGAGTTTTGAATGAAAGGGAAAAAGTTGTACATTTGAGAGTTTCAACGTTGATAGTGATTTCATGAAAAAGGTTTTATTCTGGATTCTGGGCATAGTCGCCGCACTGTGCATTGCCGTTCTCTGCGTTTGGGGCGGCGAACTCTCCACCCTCGGTACCGTTGAGTCCGTCGGCGGCAACAAGTATCTCTACAAGATGGAATACAAGGCCTCCTACGACCTTGACGACCTGATTTCCAAAGATATCGACAGCAACGCCAAGTTGCTTGAATACGTTGTGGGCCGCATAGGCAAAGGCCTGCCGCTCAAGATAAAAAGCGCCCAGGTTGCAGACGAGGACGGCGAACTGGCGACATTCAACTGTACCAGTTTCCAGGCTGCCAAAGCGGACGGCAGCGGCTTTCTGTACGGCCGCAATTACGACTATTTCAAGAACCCGACCATGGTCACCATATCGCGCCCCGCGAAAGGATATGCCTCGATTGGTGTGAGCGACATGTCGCACTTCGGCTATTCGCTCGACAAGCTGCCGGAATCGTTCGCCTCGAAACTCAGCTGCCTGGCGGCAATCTATGCGCCGGTGGACGGAATAAACGAAAAGGGCCTGTGTACATCCATCATGGCCCTCCCGAAGCAGGCGGCGCAGCAGGAGAGCGGCAAGCACAGGGTCGGCACGACGATCATCATGCGCCTGTGGCTTGACCGCTGCGCAACCGTCCAGGAGGCGCTCGACCTTGCAGCCTCATTGGACATCCGCCACGATGCTGCCGTCGGCTCGGGCTACCACTACATGATTGCGGATGCCGCCGGCAACTGTGCCGTACTCGAGTTCGACAAGGAAGACGGATGGAAGTCGATGGTCGTGCGCAAGCAGCCAGACGACAAGTTCATGCTGGTCACCAATCACCTTCTCTCTGAGAAGTATTACACCACCGAGCCCGACGAGGCCGTGGGCAATCCCCACAGCAAAAGCTGGTGGCGCTATCAGACCGCCGGTGATTACCTCCGCGCCCACGACGGGGCTCTCACCCTGGAACAGGCCCGCGAATGCCTCTCCCTTGTGCATTGGAAAGACCTTGTATGGGACAATGGCACCGTTGAAGATACCCAGTACAGCAACGTGTACGACCAGTCCGCCATCACCCTCGACCTCCGCAACTGGAACGACTACGACAACCCCGTTGCATTTTCTCTTGCCAGGTAATGCGTTCTCCCAGGTTCGACACCTGTTTCTTTGAGCAGTACGCGCAGATTTCGCTTTCGGCGCTGCTGGGGCGCGAGTTCGACTGCCTTGTGAACAGGGACCGTCCCGACTTGCAGTCGTCGGATGACCGCAGTATCGGCATAGAGGTCACGCGTGCGATGGAAGAGAGCCGGCGGGCGGAAGAGGAACTGCTGAAGGATATTTCGGGCGTCACTCCGGCTGCCCGGGATGAAGAGACCAGGCAGATACTGGAGTCAGGCTACAGCTACGGCCTGAAAGCGGGGAAGTACATCGGCGTGAAAGAACTGTCATACTGGTCCATGGCCCTGCCGATGCGCAGGATCCTTGCCGTCAAGGTTTCCAAGGTAGGAGACGGTTTTTATGGCCGTTTCGACAAGATGGGGCTTTTTGTGTTCTGCCGCGACAACCTTGGCGAACCGGACGCCCTGCACGCCATGCGCTATACGATTTCCCTTCAGAAAGACCTTGACATCCGCTACAACAGGCTGTATCTTGCCGACGTGGACGACCTCTTCGTCTGCAATCTCGACGACGGCCTCCAGGACAGTTCCCGCCTTGTGCGCTATCCAATTTCCCAGGACCAGCGTAAGGCTTTCTATAGGGAGGCGGTGAGGCGGCAGAGAGGGAAACATTCCGGAGAAACAGCTGAACGCCAAAACGAAATAAGACAAGACTGATGAAGACACTCGTAGTAATCAACGCCTGCGTCCGGGAGGCGGAGTCCAGGACACTCCGGATAGCGGAGCCCGTCATCGCCGCCCTGGGAAAGAGTTACAATGTCGTAAGGTACGACCTGCCGCAGATGGACATCGTCCCTCTGAATCCCCGGCTTTATGCCCAACGTGCCCTTGGAGAAGTGCCTGCATGGGCAAGGGGGGCGGCAAGCGCCATCGCCGCAGCCGACCGCATACTGATCGCAGCTCCGTTCTGGGACATGAGTTTCCCGGCGGCGCTCAAGTGCTTCTTCGAGCAGACGTCGTTGTTCGACATCACCTTCACGGACAATGGCTCCACTTGCGTCGGTCTATGCAATTCCCCTAAGGTCCTGTACATCACCACGCGCGGGATGGACATCTCTACAGGAGACCCGCGGGAGCAGGCAACGCCGTACCTTATGGCGCTCGGAAGCCTGTGGAATCTCGGGGAACTCACCGTCATATCGGCGCAGAATATGGACTACAGCACCCCCGAAGAGATAGATGCGAAGATCTCCGCGTGCGTTGCCGAAGGAATGGCCGTTGCCGAAGATTGGTGATGGGGTGCCTCGAATTAACCCCCGCCCTGCTGCGCCCACTGCTCCTTCACCGCAGGGACGATAGCCACAAGGGTGACTACGGCCGACTGCTCATCGTGGCCGGATGCCAGACGATGCCGGGTGCGGCGGTGCTGGCGACCGGCGCCGCGCTCAAGTCCGGATGCGGGCTTGTGACGCTGCATTCGTCCGGGCGTGCCCTGCAGGCCGCGGCGAACCAGTTCCCGTCGGCCATGCTGTCCGAAGACCCCGGATCCTGCTTCAGCGCCATCCCGCTGCCGGTTTCCGCTTATACTGCCATTGCCGTCGGACCGGGACTTGGCCAGGCTCCCGTGACTGTATCCGCCCTTTCGGACCTGATGGAGAATGCAAGTCAAGCCGGAATCCCAATGGTGCTGGATGCCGATGCGCTGAACATCATCGCCGCGACTTCTGAACTTCTTTCCCTCATCCCTTCCGGCTCCATCCTAACTCCGCACCCGGGGGAGTTGCGAAGGCTGATACCTGATGTGACGCCGGAAAACCAATCCACCCTTGTCAACGCCTTGTCTGTCCGGACCGGCAGCGTCGTGATTGTCAAAGGATACCGCAGCCGGATCTACACCCCCGATGGTAATACGTTCATCAACACCACCGGCAATCCCGGAATGGCCAAGGGTGGCAGCGGGGATGTCCTCACAGGCCTTGTCGGCGGATTGCTTGCCCGCGGTTACAACGCAGTTGATGCCGCTTGCCTCGGCGCCTGGATCCACGGCTACGCCGGGGATGTCCTTACCGCCCGGTGTACAGCAGAAGCCTACAACAGCCGGGACCTCATCGATGAGCTGTGGGCCGGGTTTGATGCTATTGCAGGGTAGGCTGCTTTGAAGAAAGGATTTTATCCTGCCATAATTTACGTATTGCTTTCTTCCACTGGGACTAATAATAGCATGTGGCTGAAGTAATGGTATTGGCAAGCAGCTTTCTTTACAGAGGTCGAAGATGTCGGAGATAGAGAATTCAGTCCATCGCCTCAAGAATACGAAGCAATTCTGCAGGCGTAACCACAATGGGTGTGGCCGGGAAATGCTTTGTATTGCCTGTCACCAGGTAAGATCCTTCTTTGGATAGAGCTATCTCATAGAATACCACATCTTTGGGGTCTGTGAAAACCTCTTCTGACTTGGTCCTTTCCAACGAAAGGCCCTTTTGGAGAATCACGTCCAGGACGGCATCCACCAGCTCGGCCGGGAAATGGAACTTTGGTCGGGTGAGAACATCGCGGTATTCATCGAAAATCTCTGCATTATAAAGCGGAACAATGAATCCGTCCATGATTTTTTCGCGGACGATTACGGTTGCCGAATCCGGGTGGGCGGCAAATATAGCTGACACAAGTACATTTGTGTCAATCACTGCGTACACCATTATTTACCCTCCC
>CACZEU010000095.1 GCA_902780175.1 uncultured Bacteroidia bacterium | reverse complement strand
AGGCTGTAAATATTCGGCCATGATGCAATGAGGTTAAAAAGTTATCAGTATGCGGGACCTTCCCGCAAAAAAGCCTGCAAATTTAGGCATAAAATCCGATAAAACAAAACTTTTTGTACCTTTGTTCCCCGTGAAAGAGAAGGTCCATATCGACCCGGTGCTCGGGGAAGTCCGGCTTCGGAAAAGCGCCCGTTCGCGGCGCATTTCAATCCGGGTCCATCCGGTCCGTGGGATCCTCGTGACTGTTCCGTTCTATGCCCCTTACGCGATGGGCGTCGCCTTCCTGGAATCCCGCCGGGAATGGGCCCTGGCGGCACTCGAACGGGCGAATGCCCGGAACGCGGATTTGCCGGAAGGGGAGGATATAGAGTCCCTGCGGGCGAAAGCCAAAGCCGCCCTGCCGCCCCGCCTCGCGGACCTCGCGGCCCGCTACGGCTTCCGCTACCACCGCGTCACCATCAAGCACAACACCTCCAACTGGGGCTCCTGCTCCGCGAAGGGCAACATCAACCTGAACCTGAACCTCATGCGGGTCCCGGTCCCGCTGCAGGACTATATTCTCTTGCACGAACTGACGCACCTCCGTCACCCCGACCACGGCCCCGCCTTCCATGCGGAACTGGAGCGTATGCTCACCGATCATTTTACCCTTCATAGAGAAGAATCTGACTTCCAGCCATTTGTGTCTGCGGCTGCGAAATCCCGGGCGCAATACCCGGTCACGCGAACGCTGGAACGCGCCCTGAAAGCCTACCGGCCCGTATAACGGAACGTGCAAAAATACTTGAAAACTTATCCCCCGACGGCTTGGCCGTTTGGGGGATAATCCGTACCTTAGCAAATCCAAATATAATAGAAGACAAAACAACTGCATAATTATGGAAAAAAAAGAGCTTTATGTGACTCCTGCCGTACGGTTCATGGATGTACGGTTCGAGTGTAATTTCCTGACCTCCTTCACCGGAGGCGGTATTGATGACTCCGGAGAGGAGGATGATTGGGGAGATCTTTAAAATGGACAGTACCATGAAAAAGTATTTCTCTTTCTTCTGCGCAACCGTTGCGCTCTTGTTATCTGCTTGTAATAAGCAGGAAAATGACGTCAGTGTCCCTTCTCCCGGCATGATTCGTTTCGTTGCCGAGTCCATCGAGACCAGGACTACGTTCGGTTCTCCGACCGGCGGCAAGTATCCCACCCTCTGGACGACAAACAAGGATGTGAAGGTCGCCGTCAACTATACCAGCTCGAAGGACGTTTCGGTTACTCCTTCCTCGGATTCCAAAACGGCCAAGTTCGAGGCGGAACTCAATCTCCCCGAAGCCGGTCCGTACACGTTCATGGCTTTGAGCCCCGCAACGGCCTCGGTCGCGCTCTCCGCGGAGCATAAGAGTTGGAATGTCAATATTCCTGCGGCACAGACTCCGCTCACCGGGTCTGTTGACGAAGACGCCCAGATTATCGCGGCAGTTACCTCCGCTTACGAGGCGGCTCCCGACAAGGTGTCGTTCCAGTTCAAACACGTAACCGCCTATGGACACTTCTCCATCAAGAACCTGAATCTCTCTGGTGCTGTCGTGGAGTCCGTCTCCTTGACTTCCAGCGTTCCGTTTGTGGGCCGGTGGTATTATTATCCCGAGGACGGTACTGTCACAGCCAATAGCGCTTCTTCCACCATTACCCTGACGACTTCTTCCGTCAATGATATCTGGTTCTCCTGCGCTCCCGCAGACCTTTCCGGTGCAACTCTGAAAGTAACAGTGGCTACGGATAAAGGCTCTTTCGAGAAAACGGTCACTTGCCCGACCAACGCCAATCTTGACAGCGGTGACGTCTTCAAGTTTGCGGTCGATTTCTCCGGCATCGACATCCAGGCGCCTCAGAAGTATGTCCTGGTTGCGGATGCCGCCGACTTGACTCCCGGCAGTCAGGTGATTATCGCCAACCAGGATGACAAGAAGGCGATCAGCACGACGCAGAACGGCAATAACAGAGGTGTCGCGGGTGTGACGATTTCCGATAATACAATCCAGGATCCTGCGGACGATGTTCAGCTTTTCGCCCTTGAGGAGGGTACGGTCGACGGCTCTGTCGCGTTCAAGTGTGTCAATGGCGCCCAGGCCGACAAATACATTTATGCGGCTTCATCCAGTTCCAACTATCTCAGGAGCCAGGACAATTTGGATGGGAACGCCAGTTGGATTGTTGAGATCGATGCAAATGGCATAGCCACGATCGTCGCCCAAGGCACGAACACCCGTAATGTCATGAGGTATAATACCACGCTGGTTTCGGCTTACGCTCCTACCTCTTCCGTCACGGGCACCTTGTCCATTTACAAACTGGAAGGCAGCGGCGGCACGGTCTCTGAAAAGACTCCGATCAGCACTCCGAAGAACATCGTCGCCACGCTCAATGCAAGCACCCCCAATGCCATCGACGTCGTTTGGGATGCGGTGACGGAGGCTGACTATTACGAGGTTACTGCTACGCCCGAAACCGGTGACGCCGTTACCAATCGGGCCGACGAAGAATCCATCACCATCACCGGGCTTGCTTTCGAGACCAAATATACCGTCTCGGTTGTCGCTTATCCTTCCGATACCCAACATTATAAGAAGTCTGAGCCCGGCGTCGCCGCGAATACGGTGACCACCGGTACCGGCAAGGGCTCCCTTTCGAATCCTTATACGGCTTCGGAGGCCACGGCCGCTGTCATTGCAGCCGGCCCGGGTGTCAATATCACGAACGTCCATGTCACGGGTATCGTTTCCCAGATCGACGAACTTTTGACTACGGGGTATGGTAACGCCACCTATTACATCTCCGACGACGGTACGACCGACGGTCAGTTCGAGATTTACCGTGGCTTCTATCTGGAAGGTGCAAAATTCTCTTCCGCGGACCAGTTGCAGGTCGGCGACCGTGTGATTGTCTATGGCACGATCGTGTATTTTAAGGGGACGACGCCGGAAATGACCAGCGGTGGACATCTTGTTTCCATCGAACGGGACGGTGAGGCCAAGACATTCGGCGCTACCGTTTCCGGTACGACCGTTAGCGCCGAGACCACCGAAGTGACCGTAACGGTTACCGGCAATGTGGACTGGACGGCCTCTGTGACCGGCACCGGTGCAACTGTCGCCCCGAACTCCGGCACCGGCGCGGGCAGTGTCAAGGTTACCTTCCCCGAGAATACGTCAAACGCCGACAAGACCTTTACGGTTACGGTATCGACCACGGCCGATGTCGCGCAGAAGACCTTCTCTTTCACCATCACGCAGAGCAAGCCGGTTTCCGGGAAGAACGTTGTCTTCGAAGTCGGCGAGGGGAAGGATATCATCTCCATTTTCCCGGCCGTCAAGGATGGCATCAAGTTCGAATATGCCCAGGGAGAGGGTGGAAATGCACCCGTTTTCTATTCTCCTTTCAGGTGGTATAAGAACAACACGGTCACTATCAGCGGCGCTACGATCAAGCAGGTTGTATTCACTTTCGACAGTGAATCCAATGCAAAGACCATGACTCCGGATTCGGGTAATTATGTCTTGTCTGGAACCGAAGGTACTTGGACAGGAGAAGCTTCTTCTGTCGTCTTTACAAATGGAGAAGCGGCCGCCCGTTTCACCCAGGTGAAAGTGGTTTACGAAGGAACCGGTTCCGAGACTGTTGGGACGTATACTCCGACGATTGCTTTTGCAAGTTCCAACCTTTCTATCGCGGCCGGCCAGTCGACGGATAATCCCGCGACTACGAATTCTCCTGTGGCGGTTGTCTATTCCTCTTCCAACGATGCCGTCGCGACGGTTAGCGATAAGGGTAAGATTACCGCCGTTGCGGAAGGTACGGCTACGATTACCGCTTCCGTGGCAGCCGTTGACGGTACTTGTACAAAGATCAACGGCGCTTCTGCGACCAGCACGGTCACGGTGACAGCACCGGTAGCCGGTCAGTTTGCTTTCGATTTCACAGATAAGACAGCCCATGGTCTTGACTCATGGCCTACTGGATCATCTACAGCTGCGGAAGGTTCTTATACTTATGTTCTGGATGGTAACAATTATTCGTTTACTACGACGAAGATTGGTAACGGCATTTATGTGAGTAACGGTTACCTGATGATCAATAGTGGCAATTATCTGGGTCTTCCGGCTATCGCGGGTAAAAAACTTGTCTCCGTTTCTGCAACGTTGAACGGGAATGGAAGTCCTTCCACGGCGGCTAAGGGTACGATTACATCCGATACTACGGGAACGCTCGTAACTGGTGGTGAGGAGCAGACGTTTGATACCAAGGGAGGGGCGAAGACCTTCGACCTGACGGGTACTTCTGCCAACACCGTGTATTATCTTGCCATCTCGAACAAGAATTTCCAGTGCACGAAGATCGTCCTCACTTACGAGTGAGATTCATCCGGCGGCGGCGCCGGGGGTGAAGAGCCCACAGTCTCGACCGGATCCGCGAGTAACGTAAGCGCGACAGGGGTGACCCTGTCCGCTTCGTACTCCGGGGTCCAGTCTTTCCAAGGGGCGGGTTTCTATGTAGGAACGTCCTCCAATCTCAACACGCTGACCAGCGGTCAGCCCATCTATGCCCAATCCGCGCTTACCATCGGCAGCGGGTCCTTCAATGCGTCAGTCGGTGCACTGAATGAGAATACGACCTACTACTATGTCGCCTTCATGGAGGTGCTGGTGAATGGGACCTACAAGGAGGTCTATGGCGCCGTGAAGTCGTTCAAGACGCTGTCGACATCGACCGTCACCACCCTCAACAAAGACTGGCTGGAGGCGCCGGAATCGCCGGCATCCCTCGGCAGCAAGTACCTGGTGACTATGCGCGGGCAGTTGAATGGAAAGGATGTCCGCAACTATTCCATCCTGTATGACCCTGCCCGGTATGCGGCGCTGTGGACGGCTTATGTGTACAGCGATGCCTACCATGGTTCCGGTACGGGCAACGGCTGGACGGTGAATACGCAGATTCCTGCCAGCAAGCAGACGAGCGTGAAGTACGCCTATCCTACTATCGACGGCGTCACCTATGACCGTGGCCATCAGATCCCGAATGCGGACAGAAATGCGGATAATAGTTTGCAGAACCAGACCTACTACTGGACCAACAGTACACCGCAACACGCGTCCTTCAACCAGGGCATCTGGAACAACTTGGAGAACCAGGTCCGGAACATGGTGTCGGGCTCGGATTCCGTCTATGTCGTCACTGGCCCGGTCTACCAGACTGTGGGCGGCAGCGAGACGGTCCGCACGTTCGTGAACTCCTCCAACGATGACAAGGTCGTCCCGATTCCGAACTACTATTTCAAGGTTCTGCTGAAGGTCCGCCGCTCCGGCGGCACGGTGACCGCCGCCTCTGCCATCGGCTTCTGGTTCACCCACGAGGCCCACAGCGGCGAGAACTGGCAGAACTTCGCCGTCAGTGTGGACGAAGTCGAACGGAAAACGGGCTTCAATTTCTTCGCGAACCTGCCTCCCTCGGTGGAAGCATCGGCGGAGGCCAACACCAATTGGAATACGTTCCGGAACTTCTAATCGTTTTCTCCGTCCCGCTTAACCGCCTATCTGACAGCGCTTTAACGAAAATTCCCTGGTGTTTTTTCACCAGGGAATATTGTTTAATTAACTGAGTATCAGGAAGAAAGGTGGCACGACACGAGGGGTACGAACGCTATAGCCCCCAGTCAGACGCCTTAAAGGTATCCTTCGGGGCGTTCGGTACGTTCGGGAAGTAGGTCACGCCGGTAATGCGTTCCAAGTCCGCGACGGACATCA
>CACZEU010000094.1 GCA_902780175.1 uncultured Bacteroidia bacterium | reverse complement strand
TGGAATCACCGCCTTTCACGGCAGCCCAGCGGTTAACGTTAACATCTTCGGGGCCAGCATTCATCTCCCAGCCTTTGAAAATGTAGCCTGCGGGAACATTCGTGCATTCGGGGAGATAGAAATTCTTGCCTGCGCCGACAGTCGTTGTGGCGCCCTCTATGTATTCATTTTTCTCTGTTCCTGGCAAAAAGATGGTGAACTGGTACGTGGAATTTCCCTTACCACACACACAGTCCTCGATCGCGTGTTCCTCCTGAAGTGTGTAGTTGCAGAAGCGGCAGTGCTTGGTGTGATGCAAATTGTCGTCAATGCTGTAGGTGAATGGCTCGTTTTGGTCGCTGCCCCCGGTGGGTGTCTCGTGTTTGCAGACCTCTATCTTCACGAAGTTGCGCCAGCGACATGCAGGATCTCGTTCTGCGGAAGTGAACACGCGCTCGATGTTGTCCTCGGCATCGCCGCCCGTCACCATCATGTTGTCGCCAATCTCCAATTTCCCGGCTGCACCACCCTTGGATATTTCATCGCCACCACCGATGGCACAGCCACTGTTGGCATCACGGCCCTTGCATTTCTTACCAGCAATGGCAATCACGGTGCCGCCTGTGATGTAAACATCAGCACCATAACTTTCATCACCACCTCCGATGCCTGCACCATAACCTGCTCCTTCGGCCCTGACGGTACCACCTTCGATATGGATTTCTCCACCATTGCCATAGCTGGAGTGATTGTCAAAATTGCCACTTCCGATGCCTGCAGCATCCTCGCCACCTTTGGCTGTCACCGTGCCGCCGTGGATATACGTCTTTATTCCATCGGTCTTATTACCGCCACCGATGCCCGCACCGTAATTGCCACCAGTGGCTGTGACGGTAGCTCCTTCATAAACATGTATTTCTCCCTCGGAATCACTATTATTAACACTCCAATAATTATATGCGCCAGCGCCTATCCCTGCGCCTTTTTCGCCACCAGTTGCCGTGACTACGCCGCCATATATGTACAGCCAACAGCCCTTGGCATCGAATCCGCTACCTATGCTATCCAGAACACAGCTACAGCAACCATAGACTCCACAGCTACAGTTAAGTCAACAAGTGCTTCTGTATCCGCTGTATACGGCGCGGAAGGTTCAACAACAAACATCAACGGCACAGTTGAAGGCAACAAGTACGGCGTTATCGCCAGAGGCGGCACACTTAATGTCGGACTCGCTTATCATGGTGAAAGCGATGTTCTCCGACGATGACAAATCCTTGAACTTCTTCATCGCAGCCCAGGACCGTAATTACGAGAGCTTCAAGGCGAACCTGACGTACTATATGCGCATCATCGAGGACGGCCAGAGAAAGATGAACGAGGAATACCATCGCATGGTGGACGCGAAGCGGGATGCCGCCCTTGCCGCCCAGCCTGTCTATCCGGCGAATAAGACTGAAAGCAAGGTGTTGTCATGAGTGAAATCCTCTCACCCAATGAAGTGGGCTTGGCACTCAAGTTGGCCGGCCTGTATCCGTTCGCCTTGGACACCCGGACGTTCCAGATTGTCCATAGGGGAGAGAATTACGCAGTGTATGCTGACTGCCTGCCCGAGATTTATGTGGAGAAGACGGTTCCGCTGGAACTGTTCGAATACAAGAGGATGGAATGGGTGACATACTGCGCGATGGACCTGGTCAACGCAAAGCGTTCCTCCATCGTTGCTTATCGGCAAGAATCCCGGGACACTATCAAGTTCAGGGCTGTGATTCGCCCGGAATCGACAGAGTCGTTCATCAAGGCTCTTGACGGTTGCATCTTCCGTATCGAACGGGCGATGGACGACTTCGGGATGGCCTGCGAAATCGTCATTCGGAATGACGAGAAGGGAGCAATGTCCGACATGATGGAGGAACTCTTCGACCCTTCTCCTGACAGTCCCTGGCTACGGGGAAAGACCAGATCATAAACGTACGGCATTTAGGCTCGCCTTCCGTGAGGCGTGAAAGGCGGTCGGCGAGCCTGCCGTATTATCATCGTAAAGAATGATCATAAATATGAAGTACTATCTGATGAGCGCAGCTATCGGTGACATAGCAGGCAGCGCCTATGAGGGCAGAGGCAGGAGGACGAAGGACTACAACGCGGTGAAGTTGTTTAGTTCTCGTGCCCGGTTTACGGATGATACCGTGCTGACATTCGCCTGGAAATGCGGAAACGAGCATCGGCATGCGGGTTTCGGGGCGCAATTCAAGGAGTGGCTCGCTTCCCATAACCCCAAACCGTACGGGAGTTTCGGGAACGGTTCGGCCATGCGCTGCTCCTCCGCTGGCTGGCTTGCCACTTCTGAGGAAGAGTGCGTGCGGTTGGCAACAGAAACGGCCCTGCCCACTCACAACCACAAGGAGGGAATCAAAGGGGCGGTCGTGACGGCACTTGCAATCCATTACCTGAAGCAAGGGAGGAGCAAGGCATTCGTCAAGGAGGAGTTGCTTGAGAAATGCTACCCCGAATGGAGCTGCCGGACATACTCTGAAATCCAGCCGGGATTTGCCTTCAACTCGACCTGCCCAGGGACGGTTGGTCCTGCCATAATTTGCTTCCTGGAGTCGACAGACTATGTGGACTGCATCCGGAAGGCTATCGCCCTCGGAGGGGATGCCGACACGCTGGCGGCTATCGCCGGCCCCATGGCCTATGCCTTTTACCGGGAAATGCCGGACAGCCTGGTTTACGCAGCACTAAAGATGCTGCCGGACTGGATGGTCGATGTGAACGAAAGATTTGACAAACGCATAAATGGGGTGTAGCTATGCTTAAATCTGGTAACGGAGAATCTTTAGGATTCATTATGAATGAAAGCAGAGTAAATGGAATGAGATCTCTCGCGTCCTCTCTAAGAAATGCCTCTATTGTCCTCGCCGGAGCTGCCTGTCTCGTCCCGATCCTGGCGCGGGTTTTCTACCCATACAGTTGGCTGCCCATCCGGGGTGCCTGGCTGGCCTCGCTGCTCATCATTCCGCTGCTCTGCTTTTGGTGTGGGATGCTGCTGCACTACCGTGTCGATGGAAAGGCGCGGGTCTGGCTCCAAGCGGCTGCCGGACTCGCTGCGGCCTTCATGTTCTACCTCTCCCGGCATACCGTCAATGCTCCCAGCATGAGCGAAATCGCGTCGACCTACCTTTTCGTTTTCTTCCTGGGCGTTGTCCTGCCGTGGGACCATCTCCGGGAGAACGGAGACCATGTCGGGGCGAAATCCGCCGTTCTGTGTGTGCTGACCGCCCTCACCTACACGGCGATATACGTGGTGTGGCAACGGCTCGATTGCAAGATGCAACCCCGTTTCGCCGACATGGAACAGTTCCTCCTCGTCCTCACGACGAACATGCTTCCCTTGGCCATGGTTCCACCGCTTTTGTTCGCCACCGAGTTCGCCTTTTCGAAGGCGGGTCAGTGGCTCGGGTCCCGCAAGTGGTTCCTCTGGCTGGCGGTTCCCGCAGCACTCTACTGCTTTCTGGGGGCCTGGTTTCGACGTCCATGGGGAATTTCCCTGGACCTCTCCTGGGAAACCGCCCGCCTGATCCGGCTCCTCGTCCAGCCAGTTTCCCTCTACCTGATGGTTGTCATCTGGAGAGTGGCAGCCAAGTTGATAAGAAGGTCCAAGCAGGATTACCCGAGTTGGAAGGACGTTTTTAAACTGTAAACCAGCACGGTGTCGATGGAAAGAGAAGTACATAGTATCCGGACCTATTGGTTCGATGGGCAAGCGCCGACCATCATTACCGGGGAGACCCCATGTGAGGAAACCTATTATGATGAGTCGGGGCGCATCCGATGCTCTGTCATGCGCGAGGCCATCACATATTACAAATATGACCCAGCAGGAAAACTCATTCGAACCGTCGAAGACCACGACGGACTCTGGCGGAAGATATGGACCTATTCCTATGATCCGGACGGCAATCTGTTGCACCTGCATTCAGAAATACGGGAGCTCGGGCCCCATTATGTAGGAAAGTGTGCGAACTACCATTTCTATGACCCGGAGTTTTACACCAGGGATGACGATGACCAGTTTGAGCCGATTGGATATTACACGGACGAGTATTATTCCTGGGAGGAGGGCGGCAGAATCCGTCGAAGGGAGCTGACCATCCATTCCGATCAAGAAGTGGAAGCGGCCGTGATGAAGGAGTCATATGACGAAGACGGTATGATTCGCGAGCGCTGGATGGGTGAAATCCGTGCGGACACCCCTCATCTTGAACGGTTCAGCTATCACAAGAGTGGAATTCTGAAACAGGCGCAATACATCAACCGCATCGAAGGCACGTCGGGCGAAACAGTCATTCACACCACAACGGAGGAATATGACGAAAACGGAAAGCCACTTTCGTGCCTGTGTGACGGGTTGTTGAAATATGAAGTAAAATATGAGTACGATAAAGAAGGGAACTGGATCCGGGCAACCTACAAGGACGGAATGGGGTTCATTACTCAGGAGATTATCAGGACAGTAAACTATTGATAACGTGACTATGCTTATGGAAGAACACCCCGAACTCGTTCAAGGTATTTCCATTCAGGATCAAAGGATAAAGCGGGTGCGCGAATATGTGCTGATGAATCCTCGCGAAAGGGGATGCCATGGAATCGACCATTGGGACCGGGTCTATACCAATGGGCAGTTGTTGATTACGCAGAAGGTAAACCCGCTGGTTGTCGGCTTGTTCGCCTATCTTCACGACTTCTGCCGCGAGGATGACGGTAACGACCTGCAGCATGGACCGCGTGCGGCAGCGTTCATAGATACGGTTAGGGATACCCTGCTGGTGGATGTCAGCGATGAGGAAATACAATTGCTGAAGGAGGCATGCCGGCTCCACACCGTGGCAGACAAGACGGGAAACCCGACTGTAGATACGTGCTTTGACGCCGACCGGTTGGATTTGAGAAGGGTCGGAATCATTCCAGACCCGGCAAGGATGGCGACTAAGAGAGGAAAGGAGCTGGCCCGGATGCAATCTGAACTGTATTGATATGATCAGGAAATTCAAAGTCAAATTCTCTGACGGCGTCCCGGCAGCCGTATATGCCGTCAGTATCACCCACACGTATGCTGGGGTAATTGAAATGAGTTGCCTCTCCGCTGGAACCAGACACTATCTCGCGGAATATGAGGAACGGCGCGATTTGATTGAAGCGGGCCGCCTAAAGGGGCACTACTGCTTTGAACCGGAACTCATTGACGAAGTCCAGTGGGAACTTGTCTTCAAGGAAGGCGGTTCCGTAGAAGATGCCGAATGGGTATCACACGTCAGGGGGAAGTGTTTCAAGGATAACAAGGTCTGCGTTTCGCTTTCCATCGAAGCGACGGATAAGCGACGCGGATATCTTGGAGACTACCTGATCACCCTCGAGTGGTACCAGTCGACAAAGGAACTGATGGAGTCGCCCCTACCCGAGCTCATCCAGCAGATGGCCGGGAGGTTGGAGTTTGAAACCATCAAGGGATTCTGCAAGTTCGAGTCATGGGAGGAATGCGAAGGAATGAGATAGCCAGACGATATTATGACCAAACAATTCATTCTCTGCGCCCTTGCGGTGCTCTCGCTTTTCTCCTGCGGACAAAGGAATAGCAAGCAGTTTCCATCTCCGGCAAAGGCCGATGCTATCATCTCCGTATTCGGGGAGGACAATGCGGCCCTGGATCCGGTCCGTCTCTGCGATGCGGTCCTGACTACCGAAGAGGGCATGGAATCAGCATTCCCGGATGAGACGGACAGCTTCTTTGAGGAGACCACACCAGAGGCGGAAGCCTTTTATTTCCCCGCCGCCGACATCAAGGACGAGCTGCTGGCCCGGACCGTCCAGCTCCGTTACAACTACGCGGCCCTTTTCAACCGGGTGATCCACTCCTACGAGTGGTTCCAGCGGGCCTCCACGGGGATAGATGATGAGACCACCACCAAGAAGGATACGCTGGAGTGGATCCGTTACGCCAGGCCGAAGATTCCCGAATCGGTCATCCGGGCGGCCCTTCCGGATGCCGGGGCACTGGCACAAGCGAGTAAGTTGCTGAAAGCTTACAACCGTTTCGACGGGAACGACAGCGCCGATTCACCTTTCAGTGTCGCAGTCAACCGGTACACGGAAGCCCTGTCGGGACTACCGGAACTGGTCAGCAAAGAGGAGACCGACCGTTTCGAGGAGCGGTTCTGGAACTGGTACGACAAGCGGAATGTCGTGCCAGAGATCGATACGCTGGTCAGGATGAACATGTACGAATACGAGGGACCGAAGCCCTCCGATGGAGAGTTGGAGAACCTAAAACGGGCCATCGAGGCGGAAAAGGACATCGACCGCCGGACCGTCCTCGCCCTCGAATACGTGAAGTTCAGCAAGTGGGACGGCGTGCCCCTGCTGGGCGAGATTCTGGAATCACGCATCTACACGAAATACCTGCTGGAAGCCTGGATCTCCTGGCGGGCGAATGCCCAGATGTACCACAGCCCTTCGTCCTTCGGCGTCATCGCCAACAACTACTACGACAAGGTCCGGACCATCTGCCTGGACACGATGGTCCGGCACTGCCTGGAGTCCGAGGACAAGAACGCGGAATGCCTCATCGAAAACCTGCTCTTCTGCGAAATCATCCACCGGATGGGGTCAATAGCGGGAAACAGCAGTTTCAACGACTGCGCAATGCTTTCCTACAATATGTTCATCCATCCGAGGCTCCTTGAGAATAGCGAAGACCCTCAAAACCAATAAACACTTAAGAAACTATGACCTTAGGAAATCCCACCAGACTCACTTGCCCGCATTGCGGCAAGGTCAAGCACATAATGTCCATCGCTTCCGGGAACACTTTCGGAGCTACACTCTGGTCGGATACGAAGCATGACTATCCGATGTTGAAATCTCCTTCATCCGTCCAGCGGTGCCCGCATTGCGGCCATTACTACTTTTATGAGGACGCAAACCCCGTTGACTGTGACCCTGATGATCTGAGCAAGAAGCATTCTCTTACGGACTGGGACGCAGAATGGCCCGGAGATGCCGGAAGCGCTACCATTTCCGAGGTGAAGGACCGGAGACGCCAGTGGGAACGATGGAAGGATGCCAATGCCAATGGTTTTGGAGTACTCTCTTTCGATGAGATGGATGCCGCTTTCAGTGAACTCTTTTCATTGGCGGACACCAATCGCCAGCAGACTCTTCTGTTCATGTGGCTGTTCGCCTTCAATGACACTTATGGGGGAAGGCAGGATGGGCCTGCATCTGAGTGCCCACCAAGCATTCTAGAGCGGCGCAAATTAGTCGTCGACGAGTTATGTCGAAGATTTGAAGGATCCAACTTGCTGGTGTCGGAGCTTCACCGCGAGATAGGCGACTTCGAGGAGTGTATCCGAATCGCCGGCAAACCCTCGCCTGAAGTCGCCCCCGGCTTGGCCAAAATCATCAGTGAACAGATTATCGCCCACGCCAAAGCCGAGGATACCAATGTCTTCGAGTTGGTTTTCAGTCAATTGTGATTTCCGAAAGATCTCGAATGAAAAAGAGAATCTCTGACAATCAGCGGGGATCGAAACCTACAAAGCGTGAGAATTCGTAGATTCCGTCTGTGGCTTTCTTCTTGATGTGGACTATGGGGTGAGAGAAGGAGAAGGCCACATCAGAAGGGTCGATGACATAGACTTCACAGTCAGGGCCAGGCAACTGACAAAGATCTGCTACCGGATACACTTGGAGAGAAGTGCCGATGACGAGGAAGATATCTGCGGACCTAACTTCACATTCCGCCTCTTCTAACTTGTATACGGTCTCACCGAAGAAAACGACATGAGGACGGAGCTGGGTTTGGTTCTTCCCTCCAGTCTCTCCTAGACATATAGGCTCGTATCCGATACGAACGACCTCCTTTTCGCTGAAGCCGTCTCTCCTATTGCAGGTCCCTTCTGGGCGGACGCAGGTCAGTTCTCCATGCAGATGGACGATATGGCCGCTCCCGGCACGCTCATGCAGATCGTCGACATTCTGTGTGAGGATGGTTACATCGAAGTCGCTCTCCATCTTGGCCAGAAGGAGATGGGCGATATTAGGTTGGACTCCGGCCAGGTCTGCTCT
>CACZEU010000093.1 GCA_902780175.1 uncultured Bacteroidia bacterium | reverse complement strand
GAACTTTGTGCTAACCACCTTGTTTTGGATAAGGATGTTTGACACGTAGTCCACTTTTTCTTGGACTTTATTTGATAGAGTCGAATAGAACGCCTCAAATGCAGAAGTTTTAATCATAGTTCTCTTGCCGCAAATGTAATATATTTATTACATATTTACAAGAGTAACCAATACTTATTTCATTCTTGCGGAGCAGCGGGGCTACTTTTGCAGAGGCCGGCCTACTATCCCCCTACACTCCAGGGGACAATGGGAAGGATCCCCCAGCGCCGCTGCCGCGGGTGTTTTTTCGCTGAATTCCAGCAGGCGGGTGCTCCTGATGGGACAAATTATGTCCTATCGGGAGCGAAAAACGGCTGAAACGTTCCTGATGGGACAAATAATGTCCCACCGGGAGCACCCGGGAGAGTGCCGTGAACAATGGAAGTAACCGCCAATACGCTCTCTGGTAGAAATGAGCGTGCATGCAAAAAATGACTAAATTAGCGGCAGAATACGTTTTCAGTTATGAAAAAACTGTCCCTCCTCCTGCTTTTCGTCAGTTCGCTATGCCTTGCGTCCGTTGCCGGGCCGAATGCCGAGTGGTTACGTGAGAATTACACCAAACGTGAAGTTTATATCCCTGCGCGGGACGGGGTCAGGCTGCATACTTCCGTGTATGAGCCGGCGGATTCGCTGCCGCACCCTGTCATCATCATCCGCACCCCTTACGGCATCGGGCCTTATGGGGAAGAGTTCGCGGGGAGCCTGGGAAGCTGGATGAGGATGTACTCGCTGAACCGCTATATCATTGTGTTCCAGAGTGTCCGAGGAACTTATCTGAGCGAGGGCGATTACGAAAACATCCGTCCGCTCAAGCCTGCCGGATCGGAATGGGACCGGACGGACGAGGCCACCGACACCTTCGATACTGTGGAATGGCTGCTCAGGCACACCCGGACCAACGGGGCCGTGGGAGTTAAGGGGGTGTCGTACCCCGGATTCTACGCCACGCTCGCCGGCCTGTGCGGGCATCCTGCCGTAAAGGCGGTGTCGCCCCAGGCTCCGGTGACCGACTGGTGGCGTGGGGACGACGTGCATCATAACGGAGTGTGGATGCTTGACACGTACCCCTTTGCGGCCTCATTCTTCCGCGTCCGCCAAGTGCCTTCCGACAAGGGGCCCGAATCCCTTATTACCATCGACCGGGACATCTACAGTTACTATATGCAATTCCCTGATTTTCCCTCGCTTACGGCAAATCTGGGAGAACGCGTCCCGTTCTGGGAGGAGATGCTTCAGCATCCCGATTACGACTCATGGTGGCAGGAACGTAACGTAGCGACGAGGCTGTACGGAGTACGTCCGGCGGTGCTTGTAGTGGGCGGCAGTTATGATGCCGAAGACTGCTACGGCGCCATCGAGACCTATGCGGCAATCCGCCGTCAGTCTCCAGAAACGGACGCATATTTTGCTTACGGCCCCTGGTCGCACGGCGGCTGGAATGATTCGGATTACACCGGACTGGGCGACTCCCGCTTCGTTGCCGGTTCGACCGACTTCTTCATGGAAGAGATTGAATATCCGTTCTTTGCCTATTATCTGGAGGGGAAGGGACAGCGGCCCGCTTCCGTACAAGTCATCCCATCCAGCGCCTCGGACGAAAGCGCCGCCTTCGACGCCACCCGGGACCTGATTGTCCATCCCGACTGGCCGCCGCAGCGGCATAACGGCCTCTCCCTGTACCTGAAGGGGCGCAAGCTGTCGCAGAAGCGTCCGTGCGGACCGCCACGTGCCAGGCGGTACGTCTCCGACCCGTCTGACCCGGTACCGTATATGGACAGTATTACCAACGGTCGCAATAAGGACTACATGGCTGCAGACCAGCGCTTTATCGACGGAAGGAAGGATGTCCTGACCTACCGCGGCGCACCACTTAAGGCGGATCTTCTGGCAGAGGGACCTGTTCCCGTGCACCTTATGGTAACCCTTTCCACCACGGACGCCGACTTCATTGTAAAGATAATCGACGAAAGGCCCGACGGCTACCGTATGCTTGTGAGGGGCGACGTCTTCCGCGCCCGCTACCGGCACAGCCTGTCCGCACCGGAGCCGGTCACGCCGGGAGAACGGACGGCCATCGACTTCACGCTCAACGACATAGCCCACATTTTCCGGAAGGGCCACCGCATCGTCGTACAGATTCAGTCGTCATGGTTCCCCCTCATGGCAATGTCGCCGCAGTTCTTCCAGGAGAACCCCTACTCCGTTCGCGCATCGGATTACCTACCCTGCGAAATAAAGGTCTGGAGCGACTCCCGGGTGGTGATTCCGGCAGGTTGACCTTGGAAGCTGCCAGACAAATAATGCATTTTTTTTGTATTTTTGCTAAAAAGCTTGCCTATGAGCCAAACAGTTGTCCGCGGCGTCTTTGATTCGCCGGAAGAGGAATATGCCAGGAAGAACGGCCTCAGGTTCGTTCACGACCGAATCCTTGTTGCCCGTACCCGTTCCGAAACCCCCGGGGGTTATGAGGGCAGGATTTACTACCTGTGTTTCAAGGATTCCGGCCAGCCGTATATCCGCAAGGAAGTCTTCACTCCCGGGATTTCAGCCGGGAGTTGCATGGGTGGCGAATTCAACGAAGACCTTTCGATGGACTTCCTCGTGGACTGCGACCTGGAGAAATTCTCCGACGAATTCCCCATGCGCTGCTACGAACAGATCCTCAAAAACAAGGAATTAGCCGAATTCCTCCGGAAGTGGAACCAGCGGTATAAATCGGAGCATTAGTCTCCCTACCCCTCCAGCGTCCGCGCAATCTTTTCGATGTTGAGGCTGCGGGCCGAGGCGTCGATGATGTCCTTGTAGATGCCGCCCATCTTGTAAACCTCGTCCGGGTGGCCGGACTGCTCTACGCGGCCGTGCTGCAGGGCATAAATCACCTCGCTGTCGATAATCTGGGAGATGCTGTGCGAGATGATGATTACCGTCCTGTCCTTCTTGATGGCGTCGATGCTGTTCTTGATCTGCTCCGTGGCTATGGCGTCCAGCGAGGCCGTGGGTTCGTCCAGGAAGATGACCGGAGGGTTCTTGAGGAACATCCTGGCGATGGCGATGCGCTGCTGCTGACCGCCTGACAGGTCCGACGCCTTGCCCTGGAACTGGCCCGGCAGTTCCATTATCTGGTCGTAGATGTACGACTTCTTCGCGGCCTCCACGACCTCCTCGAATGTGGCGTCCGGCTTGCCGTAGCGGATGTTTTCCTCTATCGTGCCGTCGAAAATGTGGTTCTTCTGCAGCACGAGGCCGATGTTCTCGCGCAGGAACCGGGTGTCGTATTCGCACAGGTCCACGCCGTCAAGCGTGATGGTGCCCTTCTGCGGCTCGTAGAACTTGTCCAGCAGGTTGACGACCGTACTCTTGCCCGCGCCCGACAGGCCCACGAGGGCGGTGATCTTGCCCGGCTCGATGACCATATTCACTCCGAACAGCGCCTGCGTGCCGTTGGGATAGGTGAAGTCCACGTCCTTCAGCTCGAACCGTCCCTGGATCTTCTCAGGGCGGTACTTGCCGCTCGGCTCTATCTCGGAGTCGGAATTCAGCATGTCGAAGAAGCCCTCGGCGTAAATGAGTGCATCGTTGACGTCGTCGAAAATGCGCTGCAGCTGCGTAATGGGAGCGATGACGTTGGAGAACAGCATCACGTGGTACATTATCTTTCCGATGCTCATCCCCGGATAGCCGGACAGCACCAGGTATGCCGTCAGGATGATGACCAGCACCGTGCCGACCTGCTTGACGAAGCTCTTCACGCCGTTGTAGTAGAAGCTCACACGGCGCGTCTTGAGCTGATTCTCCGTCACGGCGTTCTGGATGGCCAGCTGCTTGCCGGCCTCGATTTCCTCGCGGTTGAAGGACTTGATGACGTTGATGGAGTCGATGATGTTCTTGATGCCCTGGCTCTTGGTCTCAAGGTGTGCGCGCATCTCGCGGCGCCAGCCCTTGAGGCGCTTGGCCTGACGGTATGTGATCCAGAAGTAGATGGGGACGATTCCCATCGCAACCAGGCCCACGTAAACGTTGGCGGCGAACATCAGGATGAGCGCAAGCGCCGCGGTGGTGAACAGCGGCAGAAGGTCCACGAAGAAATTCTGCACGGTCCGCGACAGGCTGCTGACCCCCTGGTCGATACGTGCCTGAAGCTTGCCGGTGGCGTTTGCGTCGCAGTTGAAATAGGACATCCGGAACGTCAGCACCTTTTCGATGACCGCCTGCGCCAGGTCGCGGGACACGAAGATGCGCATCCTCTCCCCGAAGTAGCTCTGGGCGAACGTGATAAGCGCCGAAAGGATCTCCTTTCCAAGCAGCACGACGGAAATGATGATGAGTATGCGCGAAGCAGCCGCCCACGTAAAGTCCGTCCCCAGCAGGCCGTTGATGGCATCCACCGTCCTGTCCAGCACGATGGCGTTCACCTGCTGCATCAGGGACCCGATAAGCGTGAGCACCAGCGTAACCGCAACCAGCACGCGGTACGGCTTCACGAAAGGACGGATGTTCTTGAATAACTGAAAGATGTTCATTCCGGAACGATATCCTTATTTGACGATGACGACATTGGGCACCACCCGTTCGCCGGCGTGGTCGAACACCTGGTTGTCATACGGATGGTTGATGACGCCGGAGTCGCGGGTCCACAGGGTGGAAGAGCCGCCGCCGTCGAGGTTGATGGCTTCGTGCAGGCCGAGGGCCTCACAGAGCACCTGGAGTTCGAAGATGGACATTCCGTCGGCCTGCCCGGGGAAGCGTCCGTCCACCACGATGAAGTAGAGCCAGCCGTCCGTCGTATATCCGAGGAGTGTCCTGGGATGGCGCCTGGCGTAGAATTTCTTGTACAGGTAGGAACCGTCGTCCTCGTATGTAGGCGTAATTCCGTCCTCTATGAGCACCGGGCCTGAGACTATGGCCTCGCGCCAGCCCCGGGCGTCCTTGGCCATCGTGAGCGAGTCGGTGGAAACGATGTCCACTTTCCGCCCCCTTCTGTCCTTTATGCGGAACATTCCGTTGCAGCGGTAGGCGCCGTCGGAGGTGCGGGAGCATAACACACGGCCCTCATCCTTCACGAAGGTAGCCGGCATGAGATTCTTTTCGAAGTAACTGCCGTTGATAGCCGCGATTGCCTTGTTCTTCTCGCCGAAGCTGCTGGTTATCGCCGCTGCGGGGCCGTCGGACTCTACCAGCGAAACGGAGTAATCCTTGAGCGGGAAACGCGCCATGGAGATGCTCTGCACGCTGCCGAAAACATTGACCGACGCCGCTGCGGCCTCCACCCGGGTATTCCCGACGGGCTTCCATCCCCAGTCCACCGCCTTCAATGCGGCCAGCGGCCTGAGGGTAAGGATGTTGCGCTTGGCGGTGCTGATGGCGGGGAGATAATGCTCCTTGAAGTCGTCCCAGCTGTAGTACGGGCCGCACACCGCAGGAAGCGGAAGGGTGGCCTCCTGCTCGTTCAGGAGCGCCTTGACCAGTATGTTGCCCTCTGCATTCCGGTAGAATACGAGCTGGAGGGACCCGGCCATCGGTATGTTGTAGTTGGGCATGATTTCCAGGCTCTCTTCCAGCGACTGTGCGCAGCGGCCGAAGCCGTTCAAGTCAAGGAACACCAGCAGGGGTGCCAGGCCGGAGTCGTGCCCGAAGCGCAGGCGGAGCTGGGTGTCGCCGGAGCGGATGTCGGCCTCGGCGGATTCGATGATCTGCTCAAGCGTGTACGCGGCGTATTCCGCAACCAGGTTCTCCGAGCCCTCGACACGGGCCACGTGGAGGAAGAACCGGGCCGAAAGCCCCTTCCAGAGCTGTTGCGCCTGCTCCCGGGTGAGGACGTCGTCGAAGCAGTCCCTGTCTTCATCAAGGCACCTGGTCCCGAACACTATCGTCCCCAGCGGCTTGCAGAACTGGAGAGGTGTAATGCCCAGGTCGTTCCTGAGCGCCTCGGGGTTCTTGAGGAACTTGCCGGCGATTTCCTTCCAGGGGACGGTCTTTTCGAAATACTCGTCGAGGGCGTCATACGCCGCCTTTCCGCAGTCGAACGCATCCTTGACCAGGTTGGGATTGGACCGCAGGCCCGGCTGCAGCCAGGTGGCGAATCTTGCCGACGCATCTGCGTGGATGTCCAGGTCGTCATCCAGCGAGGACAGTTGCGACAGGCAGGACCACATGCTCATGATCACGCGTGCCGATTCCGTGGATACCGCATCTACGTGCGTGGGCCCCTGGAATATGACCTTCTTGTAGAAGGCCTTGTAGCGGGAACGGAAAGCCTTGCCTTCCTCAGTGAGGAGACCTTTTGCGGAGGCTTCCGACAGCAGTTTGTCGAAGTCGGCATAGTCGCCTATGCCATAGCGGGCCCCGTGCCTTGCGAAGTTGCTGATGTAGAATGGCTTGTATCCCTCCGGCGCTGGCGTGGGGGCCGGCAGGGAACAGGTGTCGTACACATAGTAATTACCTGCTGCCTTGAGCGGGTCCAGGGCTACGGCTTCACAAGGCTTCTGGGCGAACCCCAGGCTCCAGAAGCATACGAATGACAGTGCGGTAATGAGCAATCTTTTCATATCTGGTCATTTACAGCCTCATGGGTATCTTTTCACTGCGCTCGGCGGCGAATGCGGTAATGGCCTTGAAGTGCTTGAGGATTTCGCGCTCGGCGCCGTCTGGGTCGCGCAGGGCGATCATTTCGACTATGCGTTTGTGATCTTCGATAACGCCCTCCGGGGGCATTGCACAGGCGTTCAGGCGATGATAGTAGTCGAGGACGTCGGGGCCGATCATCAGCAGAAGGGAATAGATGACGTTGTTGTGGCAGCAGCGTGCGATGGCGGTATGGAAAGCCATGTCTTTCTCGTCACGCAGCGGGGTGTCTGCGTTTTCGATGAAGTCGTCCAGCGCCGCCTTGACCATGCCCAATTCTTCCTCGGTATGGTTGACTGCGCACAGGCGAACAGCCTCGACCTCCAGCAGGCTTCGTACGTGCACCAGGGAAGAAAAGTCGTACGAATTGATCTCTTCGAGGGAGGAAATCTGTTTGGCCAGTATCTCCCTGGAATGATTGGACAGCACCGAACCGCTCTGCGGCAGGATCATCACGACCCCGTATGATTCCATGCGTTCGAGTGCCAGACGCACTTTGGCCCGGCTGACACCGGATTCTTCTGCAATCTTTCTTTCTGCGGGAAGACGCGTCCCGGGAGCGACGGCTCCGCTTTCAACAAGGCTCCGGATGTAGCGGAACACGCATTGGAGCTCCTTTTCGATGCTTTTCTTTCCTTTGTATTCAGTCATTCTTATTTAAGTTTTCGTATGTCGAAGTCTGCGAACTTCAGCACCTCGTCCCTCAGCTGGGAGGCCATTGAGCGGCCTTCGCCGAAGTTGCGGTAGAGGCCCCACTTGGGACGCATTCCGGTGCATCCGGTGCGCCACAGGTCGAGCTCGGCTCCGTCCACTTTTGCCAGCTGTTTGCCGTCGCGGATTCTGGTAACCACGACGCTGTAGCGGCCGTCGTCGGCAAAACTGACGGTTTCCGTCACGGATACCCATTCGCCCAGGAATTCGGACAGGTCGGCCCTGGCAAGGTAGGTGGACTTGCCGTCGCTCTCCACTTTGGATGCGGTGTAGAGCACCTGGAACTGCTGCTTGCCGTTGGAAAGGGTGCGGCAGGTGAAGGTGATGGCGGGGAGCGCGACGTCGGCGTTGCCTTCCTTGTTGTCTATGCCCTTGAGCTGATGGATGTGGGCGAATTTATTGGTGGTCTGCATGCCGGCTGGGAGGCAGAACTTCCAGGTCATACGGAGGGATTCGCCATACTGTGCGACGAGGGAGTCGGGGGAGTGGGCGTCGGTCTTTATCTCGTTGCGCTGGCGGTCGGTCACGTCGGCCTTGCCGCGGTCGTCGTCATTCTGGATGTGCAGGTAGAAGTCGAAGACGTATTTCTTCAGAGTGTTGTCATAGCTCTGGCGGATGTGGCGGAAGGGGGCCTCTGCGTGCGCTCCGGAATGGTCGGGGGTCTCGTAGTTGTAGCCCTTCGAGAGGATGAGGGCGTAGGTGCCTTCGTCGTTGCCGTCGGCGGCCAGGCCTGCTTTTTGCTCCGGCTCATCCGCGGAAGCTGCCGGTTCCGTGTTTTCCGGCTCCGTTTTTTTGCCTCCTCCGGGGACGGGGTCGGGGATGACGAAGGCTGAACCGCAGGCCGCAACGAGCGCGAGAGTCAAAATATTGACGAAAAACTTTTTCATATATGCAAGATTTACTTATATTTGCAAACGAAGGATAAATTGGTTAACCAATTCGCCGTCATTTGCAAATATAGCAAACAAAAATAGTAAATAAAACACTATAACAAATGAAACCACAATTTTTTTATGCAATGCTCGCAGGCCTCGTCCTGTCCGTATCCGTGGCCTTCGCCCAGCAGTCCGTACCCACCAACCGCTATGGTATGAAGCTCGAGCAGAATGCCGACGGCACCTACTCTCTCCAGAAGGAGAAACGCTATGCCAAGATTCTCAACCTCAGCGAGATATCCGACCTTTACGTCCCCTATACACACGTAAACGACCGCCTCACCGGCAAGCTCTACAATAAAGTGGAGACGGTGGAGATCGTATACAAGGGAAGCCTCAAGATAGCCGTAGACAAGGCGAAGTCCGACGTCCCTTCACCCGTTCTCTTCTTCTGCCACGGCGGCGGATGGGCCAGGGGCAACTTCGACGCATCCCGTTCCCTCACCAAGTATCTTGCCCAGAACCACGGCATCACCGGCGTGCGTATCGAATACACCCTCGCTCCCGAGCCGGGCGCCAACGTGCAGGTTTCAATCCAGGACGTCCTGGACGCCGTACAGTACATCCGCGACCATGCCGCAGAACTGAACGTAGATCCTTCCCGTATGGCTTTCGGCGGCACGTCCGCCGGTGCGCACCTTGCTGCCTGCGCGGCAATGAAAACTCCTGAGGCCAAGGTATTCTTCGGCTATTCCGGAATCTATGACCTCACCACCGCCGCCATCGTCCAGAAGACAAAGGATGAGCAGCGCATCGGTTATTTCTGCGACAGGGACGAGAAGGTCCTCCGCGACGCTTCCCCGCTGTACCTTATCCCCAAGAAGACCGGTATCGCCGCCCAGCTGTTCTGCGGCACCGGCGACATCACGGTCGAATACAGCCAGAGCGAGGCCTTCGCCGACGAGCTCCGCCGCCACAAGGCAAAAGTGGACCTCCAGGTGTACAAATACTACGACCACAGCCTCAACGCCAAAGCCTCCGACAAGATGGAGGAAATCTTCTTCAAGACTGTCGATTTCGTAGTTGAGAACCTGTAGTACCCCGCAGGCAAAATGAAAACGGCGTCCGTTCAGGGCGCCGTTTTCATTTAATGGCTGGTTACGCTGAAATCAGCGAACAGCAGAGTCTCGTCCCGCAGTTGGGAGGCCGCGGAACGCCCATCCCCGAACCATCGGTAGATTCCCCATTTGGGACGGAGTCCCAGAGTGCCGTCACGCCACATGCAGAGCGGTGACTTCTCAAGGTTCACCAGTGCCTTTCCGTCCCGAACCCTGGTTATGGTCACCGAGTAGGAACCGCTGGTGGAGCAGGTCATCCGTTCCTCCACGCTCACCCATTCTCCGAGGAAGTCCGACAGCGGTACCTTGGCGAGGTAGGTGAGGGTGCTGCCCTCGGACGACGGCGCCACGTGGATTACCTGGAACTCCTGCCTGGAACTTGCGCTGCGGCAGGTGAAGGTGATGACCGGCTGGCTGATGTCGGCCGTGCCCGCCTTGTTGTCCAGTCCCTTTATCTGGTGTACGTGGGTGAAGGACGAGGTGGTCTTCATGCCTGCCGGCAGCTGGAAGAGCCAGCTGTCAACCAGTTCCTGTCCCTGGGTGGCCACCATCGACGCGGGGGAGTTGTTGTCGGTCTTGAGCTCGTTGCGCTGGCGGTCCGCCTCTTCTCCCTTGTTGGTATCGGTGTCGATATGTATGTCGAATGCGAACACCCAGCGGCCCAGCGCAGCGTCGTACTGCTGGCGCATGTGCCGTACGGCCGGAGAATGGTCCGCGTCCGGCGTCTCGTAATTGTAGCCCTTGGAGGTAATCAGCCCGTAGGTACCCCCGTCGTCACCGTTGGCGACGAGGGTTCCTTCGGCTGCCGGGTCAATCGACGGATCCTCCGGCGGGGCGTCTGTCCTTCACTGCGGTTGGATCTGGGGTCCGAACGCCTTGTAGGCACTCACAAGCTCGAATTCTCCGGTAGCGGTGTTGAAACTTGCGATGGGGTTCGAATCCAGGATGGTAACGTCCGTGAGCGGTCCGCGGCAGACTTGATCGCTGATCGTCCAGGTCTTTTCACCGAGGTCGCCGAAGCAGTAGTTGTCTGAGGATACGCCTTCGAATTGAGCCGGATTTTCTTCAGTGCCGATGTTGGCCTTGAACATCTTGATGTTGCTGCTGTAGGAGCCGTTTTTGGCCCAGAGGATGTTGTTCCGGATGCTCACCGATTTGAGGATGTGCGTCCTGAAGATGCCGCTGCTGGCCGCGATGTTGTAGAACAGGTTGTTGTCCATCACCACTACCTGCTGGCAGGAAGCCGGATCGATGCCGGGTGCCGACGTTGCGAACACATAGGTCTGAAGGGCTTCTCCGGTAGTACTGTAAAGAACGTTGTTGGTGAAGGTGAAGTCCTTGTAGCCCTTGAGCGTCGTGGCGCCG
>CACZEU010000092.1 GCA_902780175.1 uncultured Bacteroidia bacterium | reverse complement strand
GGTCGACAGGGTCCGGCCTCCCACTACAAAATTTCTGCGCGTTCGCTTGAAATTTCAAGGTCGGCCGGACCCTGTCGACCTCACGCAGCTTACCAAGTTGCCAATTACTTTATTCTATATGGAGCGTCGTCGTAAAGCAGGAAGCGTTTGGCCTTGCGGATCCATTTCTGCTCTTCGCCCTTGACATGCTCCTGAACTATGTCGAAAGTGATGTTGCCACGCAGGAACTCGCTGACGACGGGGTCGCATATGCGGTCGATGAGCCCCGAGGTAATCTCGAACTGGGAGCAGCGGTCGGCGATCCAGCGCATCAGCTGGACGGAATGCAGGAAGGAGTTGTACTGCGCACCGGGAAGCAGAATGATCTGCCAGCCGTGGCACTCCTCCCCCGCGTAAAGTCCGTAGGAGGGCGTGAACGAGCACGGGCGCATGAGGACTCCCGGAGGGCTCGGCGGGATGGCGCTGATGTTGATGAACGGCGCACCGATGTATTCGTACGGACGCGGAGTACCGATGCCGGGCGTGATGCTGGTCTTGCACCAGAGTCCGCCGCCCCCCAGCATATCGCAGCTGAAGAGCCCGCAGACGTCCGGCGCCGGAGCGATGGCCCACGGCAACAGTTCGCGGCCGGCAACGGAAGTGAGGGCGGAGATGACGTGAAGCGGGAACTTTGCGCCTATCTCGCTGCAGTGCAGATTGCAAAGTTCTCCAAGCGTAAGTCCGTGGCGATGGGCCACCCTGGGCGTCCAGGGGTCTCCGTCCACAACCGGAATGGTGCCTTCCACGATGCGGCCGGCCGGGTTGATGTGGTCGACGACATATATCGCCGGACCTTCCTCCATGCGGGCGCGGAAGCTCAGCAGGCGCATGACGTCCCTGCTGTATCCGAAATAACGGACGCCGACGTCCTGGATCTCAACCACAATAGCGTCGAGGTCCTCGAGGTCGGTGGCGTCGAAGTCGATGCGGCCGGAGCCCGGGGCGAATTCGGGTCCGGACGGACCGAAAACCCGTACCAGGTTGCCCCTGCGGCGGAAAATCTCGGGCAGGTACTCCTGGGATGCGGCGTTCCAGCAGCCGGGGGTGCAGAAGCACGCAACCCGGCCGTCCAGAAGCGCCTTGTCCAGCTGGTCCCCTATCGGGGATGTGCGGAAACTAAACATTTGCGATGATGCCCTTGGCCAGCGCAATCACCTCTTCGGCAAGGGACTGGGCCTCGGCCTCGGTGGGAGCCTCGGAGTAGATGCGGATGATGGGCTCGGTGTTGGAACGGCGCAGGTGCACCCAGCGGCGGGACTCTTCGAAGTCAATCTTTACGCCGTCGATGGTATTGACCTTCTCGTTGCGGTAGTGCTCCTTCATAGCGTCCAGGATGCGGTCGATGAGGGCCTTGTCGCTGAGATCGATGCGGTTCTTGGCGATGGCGTACTGCGGAAGGGTGGCCTTGTACTCGCTGACTGTCATGCCGTTGTGAGCAAGTTTGCTGAGGAAGAGCGCAACGCCGACCATGGCGTCGCGGCCGCAGTGGGAGGCGGGATAGATGACTCCGCCGTTGCCCTCGCCGCCGATGAGTGCGCCTACCTTATGCATGAGGGTGGTGACGTTGACCTCGCCTACCGCAGATGCATAATAGGTGCCGCCGTGGGCCTCGGTGACGTCGCGAAGAGCGCGGCTGCTGCTGAGGTTGGAGACGGTTGCAAGGGGCTTGACTCCTCTCTTGACGGCGTCGTCAAGCAGGTAGTCGGCTACTGCCACGAGGGTATATTCTTCGACGAACGGGTCGCCGGTTTCGCAGATGAGGGCGAGGCGGTCGACGTCGGGGTCTACGCTGATGCCGAGGTCGGCCTTCTCGCGGACTACGGTCTCGCGAAGGTCGACCAGGTTGGCGGGAAGGGGCTCGGGGTTGTGGGCGAACTCGCCGGTGGGCTCGCCGTTGAGGGTGATGCACTCAACGCCGAGGCGCTCGAGGAGGCGCGGCATGATGATTCCGCCGACGGAGTTGACGGCGTCGAGCACCACCTTGAAGCCTTTGGCCTTGATGGCGGGGACATCTACGGCTGCAAGGCCAAGGACGGCGTCGATATGCTCGTCGGTGAAGTCATGGTCCGTGACATGGCCGAGTTCATCTACGGAGGCGAAATCGAAATCTCCCTTCTCGGCGCAGTCCAGGATGGCCTGGCCCTGCTCGGCGGTAAGGAACTCGCCGTGCTCGTTGAGGAGCTTGAGGGCGTTCCACTGGCGGGGGTTGTGGCTGGCCGTGAGGATGATGCCGCCGTCGGCGCCGGACATGGTGACGGCAAGCTCGGTGGTAGGGGTGCTGGCAAAGCCGCAGCGGACGACATCTACGCCGCAGGCGATGAGGGTGCCGACGACCAGCTGCTCGACCATGGCGCCGCTGATGCGGGCGTCGCGGCCGACTACGACCTTATAACGGCTGCCGAAAGGCTCCTTGCGGTCGCGGAGGCATTTGCAGTATGCGTATGTAAAGTTGACGATGTCTACGGGGGTGAGATTGTCCCCGACGGGTCCGCCGATGGTGCCGCGGATACCGGAAATGGATTTGATAAGTGCCATATCTTTAACAAATGTTGCACAAATTTAATTATAATTGAGTATATTCGCAACTATGAAACGCTACATCGAAACCAACCGTAACAGGTTTTTTGAAGAACTTTTCTCCCTGCTGAGGATTCCGTCCGTCAGCGCCAAGGCTGAACACAAACCGGATATGTATTTCTGCGCCCAGCGCCTCTGCGAACTCCTGCTGGAGGCAGGCGCCGACAGCGCCGACATCTACGAGACCGCCGGCAACCCTGTAGTCTTCGGTCAGAAGATTATAGACCCGTCGCTCCGCACCGTCCTGGTGTACGGCCACTACGACGTCCAGCCGGCGGAGCCCCTGGAGAAATGGCGCACAGACCCGTTCGAGCCGGTAATCGCCCCCGACGCCACCGGCCAGGACGCCATCTGGGCCCGCGGCGCCAACGACGACAAGGGCCAGCTGTTCATGCACATCAAGGCATTCGAATACCTTGTAAGCACCGGTCGGCTCCGGCACAACGTCAAATTCCTGTTCGAGGGCGAGGAAGAGATCGGCAGCCCTTCCCTCCCCGCCTGGATCAAAGCACACAAGAAGATGCTCGCCGCCGACATCTGCCTGGTGAGCGACACCACGATGATAAGCGAGAAGGTCCCGTCCATCAACTGCGGAATGAGGGGCCTGAGCTACCTGGAAGTAAAGGTCACCGGTCCCAACAAGGACCTCCACTCCGGCCACTACGGCGGAGCGGTCGCAAATCCCATCCAGGTGCTGTGCGAAATGATTTCGCAGCTGTTCGACGCCGACGGCCGCGTGGCCGTGCCCGGTTTCTACGACAAGGTGGTCGAACTTTCCCGCGCAGACCGCCGCATGCTCGCCCGCGCTCCGTTCGACCTCAAGGAATACAAGGACTTCCTCGGCGTCCGCGAGCTCCGCGGCGAGAAGGGCTACACCCCGCTGGAGCGCACCGGCATCCGCCCCTGTCTCGATGTATGCGGCATCTGGGGCGGCTACACCGGCGAGGGCGCAAAGACCGTCCTCCCCAGCGAGGCCCACGCCAAGATTTCGATGCGCCTCGTCCCCAATCAGCTCAGCAGCGAAATCACCCGCCTGTTCGCAAAGCATTTCAAGTCCATCGCACCGAAATATGTCAAGGTGGAGGTAACCCCCTGCGAGGGCGGCGACGGCTTCCTCATCCCCATCGGCAGCAGCGCCTACAAGGCGGCAAGCCGTGCCATCGCCGAGGTTTACGGCATCGAGCCGGTCCCGGCACGCGGCGGCGGCAGCATCGCCGTGCTCGCCGAGGTGCAGAAAATCCTCGGCATCGATCCGCTGCTGCTCGGCTTCGGCCTGGAACGCGACACAATCCATTCCCCCAATGAGAGTTACCTGCTCAGCCAGTTGTTCAGGGGAATGGAAAGTATCGCCCGGTTCTACGATTACTGGTAGACCGTCAAGACAAATAATCACATTTTATCAGACGAATCGTCACCGGCCTTCGGGAAATGCGCACTGCCTAAAAGTTATCTTTGTATGATTAGCTCACAGCTCATCAACTCAGAGCTTTTAGCGCAGTATATGAGAGTCCCGCCACTTGCAGTAGCCTTTGTGGTCATAACGTCTTCGCTCGTCTCCGCCAACTACGGAGGCAGCGGGGCGTGGAATCTAAATTCCGCAAGGGAGGCAATGGACCGGGGCGACTACGCTACGATGCAAAAAGAGTTGGATTTCCTCATCAAGGACTGGGGGACCGATACCCTTCGCCTGAACTACGCCAACGCCCTTCTCCTCCAGGCGCAGGCAGCGGAAAAACAAGGGGACTACCAGGGTAGCCTGGAACTTCACAAACGCTACGGCAATATACGAGCGTACATCGACAATCACCAGAACAGGTTCACAATCGTCATACTTATCCTGCTGTTCGCCCTCGCTTTGCTGATTTACCAACTGAACACCCAGCACGAGGAAATCCTTTTGAAAAACGAAATCCTCACCCGGCAGATCTCCGAAGCCATCCAGCAAAAGGAATACATATACAGGGAAAAGTACCTGCAGCCGGTAGCCGGTACCGAGGCTCCTGCCATACAGGATCTGGACAACGACGCCTTGTACGCCTTCCTTCGCGACACCATTTTCGAAAAGCAACTGTATCTCGACCCCCAGTTCGGCCGTCAGTACCTCATCGACAATTATGACCTCAGCAAGGAAAAGATCGGCCGCGCGTTTTCAGCCAACGGCACTTCCCTGCCGCAGTTCGTCAACCTCTGCAGGCTCGAGTACGCCTGCGTCCTGCTCAAGTCGCATCCCGAAATGAGCGTCGCAGACATAGCCAAAAATTCGGGCTTCACCACCCGCGAATCTTTCTTCCGCTCATTCAAGCAGCAGTACGCCCTGTCCCCTTCGGAATACAAGGCTAGTATCGATTCCGTTGACAAATAATCACGGGCGTAGCGACAAATGCGTTCATTGACCTCTCCAAAGAAGGAGAATCTTCAATTATTTATATTAACTTTGCTTCTGCCATCGGCACAACAAGTTTCGGATAGCACAATAATACAATGAAAAAGCTCGTATTCTTCTCCCTGATTGCCATTCTGTCCCTCACCGCATGCAGCAAGGGGCCTCAGTACGCCAACAGGGCAGAAGCCATTGCCGCTCAGATGCACGACCCCCACTCCAAGTACGTGGTGGTCACGGTACACCGCGGCGACTGGCGTAATTTCCCCGAAAACTCCATCCCGGCTATCGAAAGCATCATCCGTATGGGGGCCGATATAATGGAACTCGACCTCAAGATGACGGCCGACTCCGTGCTGGTACTCAGCCACGACAGGGATGTCAAGCGCTGCACCAATTTCAGCAAGTTCTTCAAGGACTCCCCCGGCAAGAGCGCCTTGATTTCGGATCTCACGCTCGCGGAAATCAAGCAGCTGTGCCTCAAGAGGGCGCACAACGTGGAGATCGACACTCTCCGTATGCCGACGCTGCGCGAGGCGCTTGAGTGCTGCAAGGACCGCATCTGCGTCAACGTTGACCAGGGTTACGAGTATTACGACGCCGTGCTCGCCATCACGGAAGAACTCGGAGTGACGGACCAGATCCTCATCAAGGGCAAGAAGCCCATCGAGGTCGTAGCGGCCCACGAGGCCGCCTATGAGCACAATATGATGTATATGCCCATCGTCGATATACAGAAGCCCAAGGGCATTGCGTTGTTCAATTCCTATATGGATCAGGGCGTAGTGCCTCTGGCGTACGAGGTCTGCTGGCAGAGCAACGACGACGGCGCCTTCGACGAGGCCTGCCGCCGCATCCTTGAGCAGGGCTCCAAGATCTGGGTGAATACCATCTGGGCAAGCCTCTGCGGCGGATACGGCAACGACGACGATGCAGCCTTCGTCGCCAACGACCCCGGTTCCGTTTACCAGCAGTACCTGGACCACGGAGTCTCGATGATCCAGACCGACAGGCCGGAGCTTCTCATCGGCTGGCTCAAGAAGAAAGGACGCCACACTCTGTAGTTTGATATGGGAATACTCGATTTCTACCGCATCAGTCCCGCCTCCGTAAACAAGGTGGCGCCGGACATGATCGACAAAACGTACAAACGCCGGAGGATGCAGACATTTATCGCCGCAACCCTCGGATATGCACTGTATTACGTCTGCCGCCTGTCGATGGGCGTCATGAAGCAGCCCATCATCGACGCCGGTCTTCTCAACGCCACCCAGCTCGGTATCGTCGGCGCCTGCCTCTACTGGTCTTATGCCGCGGCCAAGCTCGTCAACGGATTCCTTGCCGACAGCGCCAACATCAAACGCTTTATGGCAACCGGTATCATCATCTCCGTTGCCATGAATTTCATTATGGGTGTGCTCGGCGTAAGCGCTCTCAACGGCACCATAACCAACGGCGCCCTCTTCATCTGCTTCTGCATATTCTGGGCAATAAACGGATGTGCACAGTCGATGGGCGCTCCGGCTGCCATAGTGAGCCTTTCCAGATGGTTCCCCAT
>CACZEU010000091.1:1445-9852 GCA_902780175.1 uncultured Bacteroidia bacterium | reverse complement strand
GCCGTATTCCGTGACCACCTGAACGTCGCTGCCGATCTCAATCACCGGGGCGTGGCTCTGTTCGCTGAATCCGATGCCGGTATACGGGATCGCTTCGGGAATCGTGGCGTTCTTGGCCATGCTTTCATCCAGCAGGGGAGCATCGGCGCCTTTTGCGTCATAATAGACGGCGAAGAGCATCTTTTCCCCGGGCACCACGTTCAGGTTCAGCTGCGAGTCAGCCTCCTCCATGGTGTACCAGGTGTAGTAATCGTTGATTCCATAGGCAGCGTACACATAGTACTGCCCGGGATGGGAAGCCTTGTAGTTGGAATAGTCCACAGTCACGTTGCCCAGACCCACGATCAGGCTGAAATCCCGCAGCCACTCGCTCGGATCCGGCGTAGGCGTCGCGAGGAGCCTGCGCGTGTTCCCGATCCTGAAAGGCACTTTGCCCACCAGGCGGCCTTCGTGGTACAGTTCGAACTGATAATCGCCGGTTGTCAGCTTCACGCGCTTGCCGGCCTTTTCGAACAGTTTGCCCATGTTGTAGCGGTAATACCAGCCGGAACCGTCGGGCGGATTCAGGGTAAAGCTGTCGTTCTCAAAGAACAGCTCGTCCACCGGCGTGCGAAGCACCGCCAGAACAGGGAAATGATAGTTCTCGCTCACCTGATATGCCACGGTGAGGCTGTCCGTAACCCCATATCCTATGAGGTCCGGCATGATTGTAACATATCCTAAGGACGAGGCGAGTATCTCTGTGGAGTACATGCGTGCAGTGCCGCAGAGATTTTTCTCCCTATTGTAGGGGCACATTTCCACCACTCCCCGAAATCTCCTGTTAAGCGGAAAAGCAACTATGCCAGAGGCCTCTATGGCGCGTCCTTTGGGATCTTGGGTTTTATATTTCAATGCGACACAACGGGTTGTCCCTCCGAAACGGCGCAGCAGTTTGAAAGCAATGGCAATATCGTTATTGTTGACATCGAGTCCAAATTCCACGATCACTGAGTCAAGTTGCTGCTCAAGCGAGAGATCACGTTCGGCCAGCACAGATACCAGACGCCCCTGTCCTCTGACCGCAGTCGGCAAGAGGCACACGACGGCGAGGATTAAAACAACTAAGGTGCATCGAAAGCGGTACATTATACCTAAGTCCCGAGTGTCTGTTTGATGGCTGGTGCTTCAAGGCCGGAAGTCTTTTTCTTCCGGCTAGCGATGGCAAAAATACGAATATCTCTAATAATCTGCAATTTATGGGACGTATCTTGCCATACAACACAGAGCGGCTGGGGCTCCTCTGCTGGATAAGTTTGGGCAAGGTCTAATTAAAAGGCCCGGACCTTGCCCGCCCATAGGGTTCCCACGCTGCTGGAAGCATGATTGATGGGCAAGGTCCCGCCCACGAAAAGAGACCTTGCCCGTACCGCCTCGTTCTCCCTTGGCCATGACGGTCAGGCCGTCCAGATACTCCTCGGCAAAAAGGTCGAGAGATTCATTCTTCAGCCCGGGGGCAGATGGCCCCGTATCCACTTTCCATCAAAATCCATTTCGTCAAAAAAAAAGCCGCTTCAACATTGTGAAACGGCTCAGTAAAGATGTGTGTTTGGAATTATCTATTTCTCAAACTCAATGACATCTGCTGTTACGGCTGTTTTATTATTACAAAGATATCTTTTTTTTATAGACATTGTAATACTTCCGTGGAAACTATTATGACTCCCGGTGAATTACACTCTTTGGAGTTTTTTGTGCGTTTCATTGCTCGGATACGGGCATATTATATTATATTTGGCGATTGAATTAAATTGATAGATATGAAGTTACGTTCGCTCCTCCATGCCGCTCTGGCTGTACTCATCATTGTTTCCTGCACAAAAGCACCACAGTCTGCAACGGATCCGTTGCCGCTGCCACCCGGCGTTGAATCCGGCAAGGACCTTTCTATAAAGCCCGGAGACAATTTTTATGACTACTGCAACGGGACATGGCTCAAGAATACGCCCATTCCCGCCACGAGTGCCGTGGGCGGGATGTATGCGCAGACTGATGCTATGGAGGAGCGCGTTAAGGAACTCCGCACCAAGGTCCCGGATATTGATAAGTTCTACAGTCTCAAGGAAGCGGCTTCCGGGCAGCCGGAGGCATCCAAGGCGTTTATTGACGCCCAGAAGGCCCGCTTCCCCAAGCCACAGACAAGGGAGGAGGCCTTCATCACCATTGGAAAGTTGATTGCCGAGGGTAACCCCGCGTGGGGAAATAATCTTTTCCAGGTGTGGACTTTGGTATGGAAGGACGGCAAGCTTATGGGTAACCTCTTGCCTATCCTAGGGCTTTCCAGCGCTCCGGATTTACCCCTGCCTCCAGGAAAGATCGATCCCGCCCGGCTTGTTCCCGTCGTCCAGACCAAGGCAGTGGAGGAAGGATCGGCCCTGAGTCTTGTCATAAAGGGTATGGGGTTTGATCCCTCGCTCTTTGCGATAGACTCCGGTACGGCGGCTTTCTGGGACAAAATGAGTCAAATGTCCCTTGATGATCTCTTGTCTGTGATTGACAACTGCTGGGAATACTTTGACCAGTTCTCAGAGGAAGAACTCAAGGAATCGGCTCGCAATACTGCTGCCTTTGCCAATGCCTATACCCTCTCATACTACTTTGCCAAAACTTTCCTCTCGCAGGAATTCAAAGATAAGTACCTGGGCATTACCAGGGAAATCCAGGGGGCGCTCAGGAAACGTATCCAGAACGTTGACTGGATGAGCGAGACCACGAAGAGCAACGCCATTGATAAACTGGACCACTGCACCCTTAATGTAGCTTTTCCGGACCAGTGGTATATGGATGCCGTGGCAAAGTATACAGACTGCGCAACTCTTGCCGAGGCCGTTTACCGCGGCAACCGCGGCATTGCGTTAATGAAGAGTCATCTTCTGGGTAGCAAGGATATGTTCAGTTCCATGCTTACAAATGCGATACCGTCCACTAACAGTTTTATTCCCGCAGACCTTACCCTTATGAACGCCATGTACGATCCTGCATATAACGCCGTGTTCATCTATCCCGCGTTAATGCTTCCGCCCACACTTCCGGAAAACGTCACGGCGGCCTATGAGTACGCAATGTTCGTCATTATCGGCCACGAACTCACCCACGGATTTGACACCAACGGCTCCAAGTATGACAAGTACGGCAACCAGGACAACTGGTGGACGGTGGCCGACAGGATGGCCTTCGAGGAGCGTCGTGACCTACTTGTCTCCTGCTACAACCACCTTGAGATCGATCCTGTCCGTAAGCCCGGAATCTTTTCCAAGGGAGACCTCACCCAGACGGAGGATATCGCGGACCTTGGCGGTTTCCTTGCGGTCCTTGATGCCTACAAGGCCCGTCTTGAGGCCGAGGGCTATAAAGGAGAGACCATGAAGGAGCAGCTCAGGAAGTTCTACGAGAGTTATGCCAATGTATGGAGGGTCCAGTACAGCGATGAAAAACTCGCTCAGTTCCCTGAAAAAGACGTCCACTCGCATGCGCGCCTCAGGGCAAACGGCGTTGTGATGAACACGGATCTTTGGTATGAGCTCTTTGAGGTGGACCGCAACTGCAGACTGTTCCTTCCCAAGGAGAGAAGGGCCTACATCTGGTGATAGATATTCACACAACTGCTGCCACGGCCTGGCGGGAGAGATTAGCATAATAATTTGACATGAAGGAGCTATTTCCGCTCCAAACGCCTCGCAGAAATGCGGGGCGTTTTTGTTTTTTGCGCCTGCCACCGCCCCCAAAAATGGGTGCAGCCATATACAAGCTCGGCGAGGCCGGCGGCTTTGTTAGTGTCTGAAGTTGAAGCGGATATCTGCCGGAATCCTCTCCAGGCCCAGATTCAGGCGGTCGGATTCGTAGTCGGAACAAAGCTTGGCGTACCGGGCCTCGAACTGCTCGGCATAGGTTCTGTCACCGGTCGCCTGCGTCTTGAGAACAAGGGCGGTAAGGTTTGAAAGGGCCTTTTCCATCTTCTTGAAATCCAGGGAATACTTTCCCGAAGCCTTGCGCTGGAAGGCACCGGCCTCCGCCAGGTAATTATAGATGATGATATTGGCCCGGCCCAACGCGGAACCCTCTCCGAAGCGCTCCGAACGTACCAGGGAGGCGAAGAACGTGGCCAAGGCGTCTTCTTTCGTGAACAGATGATGGATGTCGAAATGCTCCTGCAGCATACAAACCAAAAGGACTCCGGCGGCATTGGCCTTCACTTCCTCGAGGGTGGCGGCCATACCGCCCAGCGCCTCTTCCACGCTGCCTTTTCCGTTGACGGTTTCCTTGACACCCAAACCATGGGCGACCTCCCGGAAACCGATGTTCCAGAAGAAGGCGTCCGCCGACAGATGCTCGGCGTAATCAGGTTCGAGAAGGACGATTCCGCTCGGGCTGACGATGAGGTTGTACTTGGTGCGGATGATGTTTTCCAGCAGGATAGTGCGAGTGCCGCGGCCCTGCTGGACCTCTTTGTCAAAGGGCAGGTTCAGGGCGATGACCTTTACGCCCGCATTGGCCTTGCCGGCATAGTAGAGGGCGTCGCAGGCAAAGATCTCGGAGCCGGCACCGGGCTGGAAGGTCTTGTAGGCGGGATCTCCGGGGAGTTCCTCCTGGAATTCAGCGATCCGGGATACATACTGCATCAGTTCCCGGGTGTGCGCCTCATTTTTCAGCAGGACGAACGCCTCGTAGGATCGTTTGATGCCCATCAGCTGATCATCCGTCACTTCGTTGGGGCCGATAACCAAGTCCATCTTACTGTCTTCCATATCCAGCCAGGCGAGAGAACTCTCATAATAACGGTCTGTCCTGAGGGCTTCCGCCTTGCTGAGCAGATAGGCCGCCACGCTGGGCTTGATGGTAATGTCGGCCGCAGCCTTCAGATAATCACCGATCTTGTCGATATGTTCCTTGTAGGCGTCGTGGTACCACAAAGTCTTCAGGGACCCGTCCGGAGCGCGGCGGATCAGGGTATAAGGGCTGTTCTTGTCCGGGTTGTCCCAGGCATCGAACTCCTCCCTGGTCATATCCGCCGGGTAAAAACCGGCACCGGGAAGACGGTCGGCATAGCCTTTCACGAAAGATTTTCCCGTGGCCCGGTCCCAGGGACCGTAATTGATTTCGGCGAAAGTCTTTTGGACGGGATCCGTTATCCCCTCCAGAAGGTCCTCCCTGCTTCCGAAATACTGTTCCCAGTAGATGGCGTCCACCTCGTCCGCCGCAAAGCGGTAGAGGTTGAGGACTTCCTTGCCGTTGTCGGAAATACCGCTGAGGTCCGGAGCCTTGATGTCAACGACGGCATATTTCGCCACGTCCCGGGCGAACGGCGATTCCGTATTTTTGCACGCCACTGCGGAGAGCAGGGCGAGAATCGTTAATGCTGCTGTACAATTTTTCATGATAAGCGATTTTTAAAAGCGAATTCAAATTCCTGAAGCGCAATAAAACAAAAGCCTGGGTAACCCATCGCAGTCATCAGCCGAAAGAGATCAGGATCAGCAGCTGAGCCACCAGCACGCGCAAAAACATCGACAGCGGATAGACTGTCGCATAATTAACTGAAGTATAGTCACTGCCATACATTCCTTGTGCAAAGGCAAGTACGGGCGGATTGGTGCAGGATCCCGAAATGAGGCCACAGATCTGATAGAAATTCAGATGGCATACGGCACGGGAAACGATGAAAGTGATGCAAAGAGGGACGATGGTAATCAACGCGCCGAACAGGATCCACCAGTAGCCGCCGTTCACGATGGAACTGACGAAATTCTCGCCGGCGCCGAGGCCTACGGCGGCGAGGAACAGGGAGACGCCGATTTCGCGGATCATCAGGTTGGCACTCATGGTGGTATAGGTCGTGATCTTGTATTTCGGCCCGAAATGGCCAAGCAGGATGGCGATGATGAGCGGGCCGCCGGCCAACCCCAGTTTGATAGCCTGCGGGATACCCGGGAAACGGATGGGCACGGAGCCGAAAATGATGCCCACGACGATACCGAGGAAGATCGGCACCAGATTGGGTTTGTCCAGGGCGCTGCTGGCGTTGCCAACCGTCCCGGCTACGCGCTTGATGTGATCCTCGGGGCCGACACAGATCAGGGCGTCGCCCATTTGCAGGTACAGGTCGGGACGGGCGACCAGTTCCACACCGGAGCGGATGACGCGGGTCACGCTCACTCCGTATGCGCCGCGGAAATGCAGGTCCTTGAGCTTCTTGCCGGTCATGGAAGATTTCGTGACGGTCACGCGGCGGGTGACGAGATGGTGGTCTTTTTGAACCCAATCCTGTACATGCATGGGCACTTCCTGGCCAAAGAGGATGCGGATCTTGTCCACCTCGCCCTGGGAGGTGACCACCAGGATCTTGTCACCCTCGTCCAGGACGGTTTCCCCGGTCGGGAAGATGACTTCGTCGCCTTTCATGATTCGTGAGACGACGAAATCGTTGCCGAACTTTTGCAGGATGTCGGACAGTTTCTTGCCGAAGATGGCCGGATTCTCCACGGCGAGGTGCATACGCCGCGCCTGGCCCGTACTGCCTTCCCGGGACTCCAGTTCGGCGAGTTCCCCGGCCGGGTCGATCTTAAAAAGGCTCTTCCCGAAGATCAGGACCAGGATGACGCCGAGAACGCCGATTGGATAGGCGACGGCATAGCCGGATGCAAGGTCGGAAGCAATCTGTGAGGCGGCTGCGGGGTCCATGCCGCCGGAAGCGGCCACGTCGATGAAGGTCTGCTGGGCGGCGCCAAGACCCGGGGTGTTGGACCCACCATGGTCTTGAGATCTTCCCCCGTGACGGCCGACAGGGCCAGGGTAACTCCGACGGCGAGGAGTATGTTCATCATGGCCAGGAGATTCATCTTTACGCCTCCGGACTTGAACGAGTGGAAAAAGCCGGGACCGACCTGAAGGCCGATGGAGAAGACGAACAGGATGAGGCCGAACTCCTTGACGAAATGGAGGATCTCCGGGTCTGCACGCAAACCGAAATGACTCAGGAGGATACCGATGAACAGGATCCAGGTTGACCCCAGGGAAACGCCCTTGACCTTGAACCTGCCCAGGTAGATGCCGACGCCGATCGTGAGGGCGAGCAGCAGTATGGAATGGGCAATCCCTTGCCCGATGAAAAGTTCCTGCATAGCCTGTAACAAATGAACGTACAAAGATAGTGGCAATCTTGCGCTCTTTCTATTGATGAATCGAGTTTCTTTCAATAAAAATTATAGTTATTATCAATAAATATGACTATATTTGCTTGCGGATCGGACCGGTATGGAATTGCGTCAGCTGAAATATTTCGTGACCGTGGGGCGGTTGGGAAGCTTTTCCCTGGCGTCCAAAGCCTTGTTTATCACGCAGGGAACCATTTCCCAGCAGATTCAGAAACTGGAGGAGGAGTTGGGGGTGGAACTGCTTACACGTGATACGCGGCATGTGGCTCTCAGCGATTATGGCGAGCAGTTCTATCCCTGTGCCGTGCAAGTCCTGGAGGAAGCCCGTGCCGGGGTTGAAAGGATCCAGGATGTAAAGGCGCTGAAAGTCGGCACGCTCAGCATCGGTGCAACCTATTCCTTCGGACCGCTGTTCAGGCGGACGGTTCAGGATTTCTACAAGCAGTTTCCCCACATCCGGCTGAATCTGGTCATCACATCCAAGGAGGAACTCCTGAAAAAAATGCTGGACCGCGAACTGGACCTGGCGCTCACGTACAGGTCGCCGCTCGGGGACGACCGGATCGAGTCACACCTGCTGTTCCGGAGCAGGCTCTGTCTGGTGGGGCGCGTGGACGAACTGAAGGGAGCAGGCAACGAAGTGTCCGTACGGGACCTTTCAAAGTTCCCGTTGGCCTTGCCGTCCAGGGGCCTTCAGGCGCGGGACACCCTGGAAGACGTCCTTTTCGCCCAGGATGTCAATCTCGATATCCGCCTGGAAATTAACAGCGTACGAACTCTGCTGGACCTGGTGGCAAATACCCCGCTGCTGACCATACTCTCAGAAGAATCCATCCATCAGGTGCAAGGCTTCGATGCCGTTCCCATCGCCCATCCCGACGGGCGCATGGACGGCTGCTACCATTATTTGAAAGGTTCCTACCTCAAAATGGCCGCCCGGAAGTTCATCGAACTCCTCAAGGAGAACAACTCATTCAACAAGACTTTCCTTGCGGGACTCTGAATAATCCTTGCGGACGGCTCGAAGCCGACGACCCCTGGACCGGTGGACGGGTATGTAATTTGCAGGAGACCCCAGCAGCCCGTCTTCATCTCCGACGACGAGGTCCATGTGAGAGTCCCCGTCGAAATCGAAGGGTACCGGAACGATCATTTCGATATGGAACCGGATTTCCCCCTTCCTGTTTGACATCCATTTCACTCCGGTTATATGCCGG
>CACZEU010000091.1:0-1415 GCA_902780175.1 uncultured Bacteroidia bacterium | reverse complement strand
ACCTTTTTGCAACCTCCTATAAACTGCTGCTTGCTGCCTCCCGGGTGCAAAATTAAGTTGTTGATAGGCAGTGCTTTAAACATTTTAGGGTGCCAGTGAAACGGGCTCCCTAAATCAATTAAATTGCTGTAAATCAGCGCCTTAACTTTGCGCTGCGAAGCACGACCGGCATCCCTTAAGTTGTTCTAGCCCCGGAACGGCGACACAGCAATACGCTCCTGGTTGATTTAGCCCCGAAAGTGCGACTATTTCACGCCCCCCTCTAAACGAAACAAGCACCCACGTTTCCGTAAGTGCTTGATTTTCAGGAGCTCCCCCTCGGGGACTTGAACCCAGGACCCCCTGATTAACAGTCAGGTGCTCTAACCAACTGAGCTAAGGAGGAATATTTCACCCGTCATTTCTGATGGGACTGCAAAGTTACGCTGAATTTTCAGATTTGCAAATAATTTCTGGATTTTTTTGTATCTTGTTCTTCGATTTGTAACGATTGGCTGCTATGAATGCTAAGATACAGGAGGTTCTTGATTGGCTGGAGCGGAACGGGATTCCTTACGAGATTCACTACCATCCGCCGCTGTTTACGGTGGCGGAGGCTCTTGCATACTGGAAAGATATCGATTCTACTCATTGCAAGAACCTTTTCTTCCGCAATCACAAGGGCAACCGGCACTATCTGGTGAGCCTGGAGTGCCATAAGGACCTGGATATCCACGCTCTTGAGCACAAGTTGAGGCAGGGCAAGTTGAGTTTTGCAAGCCCCGAGCGCATGGACCGCTGCCTTGGCGTGACTCCTGGCTCGGTGTGCGCTTTCGGGCTTATCCACGATATGGACATTGCTTCTACGGCCAATCCTAAAGAGCTTTTCGAGAATGGCCACAGGGTGAAGTATTTCATCGACTCGGACCTCAAAGACTCCCAGAGGGTGAGTTTCCATCCCTGTGACAACAGCGCCAGCGTCGTTATTTCGGGCGAATCTTTCCAGCGCTTCCTGTCCATTTGGGGAGGGGAGTACGAGTGGATAGACGTATGATTTGCTCCGCTCGCGGATATTTGCTAAATTTGCCTTGTTATGGATGTGACTTTTCTGTCAAGAATGATAGGGGAACTTATCCTCGACCACGATTCCCTGTCCCTGCCCGGGCTGGGGACTTTTGTGGTTGAAGATATGCCAGCATCGTTCTCTGACCGTGGATATACCGTCAACCCTCCTTACCGGCGCCTGTCTTTCTCGGAGAGGGAGAGCGCAGACGGACTGCTTGCCGAATTGTATGCCAGCAGCAATCCGGTGCAGGAGGAAGAGGCGGAGGCAATAATCAATGCTTTTGTTCTGGATCTAAAGGCGGAGCTGCAGCGGGACAAGGGAGTAGATCTGCCCGGGCTGGGCAGGCTGAGGGCCACCCGTGAGAACCATA
>CACZEU010000090.1 GCA_902780175.1 uncultured Bacteroidia bacterium | reverse complement strand
GGTGGACGGACTGTCCCCTTTCTTCATCACGAACCCGATGTCGGAGATGATGCCCAGGAGGTTGTCCTTGTAACGTTCGTAGTAATGCTCGGCGTCGGCGAAGTTGGTGGCCAGCAGGATCTTGGGACGCGCCCTCTTGCGGGCTATCTGCTGCTGCTCGTTGAGCGCGTCCAGGATTGAACGGGTATTCTGCTGCAGCACCATGTTGTACAGCGCCGGCAGGTATGTAGAATAGTATTTGATGGAGTCTTCCACCAGCAGGATGGCCTGCACGCCGCCCTCCAGGATATCGGCGTCGGCGTTCAGCGAGTCCTCCAGGAGCTTGATGATGGCGATGATGAGGTCGGTGTTGTAGTTCCAGCAGAAGACGTAGTCGATGCAGGTGCTGGCGGTCCGCTCAATTTCCTTGTAAACCTCCCTCGAGAACGACGACAGCAGCACCACAGGCATCGAAGGGTCTGCCTGCTTGGCACGTTCCGCGAAATCGTACACGCTGACCTCGCCCACCTGGTACATTGTGATGGCAAGGTCGAAGCGCTCGCCGCCGGCCAGCAGGTCCAGGGCATCGGCGGTGCTTGCCACGCGCCGTATGCGGGGCGGATTGCTAAGGTTGAGGTCGGCGTATTCGCGGGCGATGCGGGTGTCGATGCGCCCGTCCTCCTCCAGGGAGAAAGCGTCGTAGCTGTTGCAAACCAGCAGGATACTGCGTATCCGCCTGGCCATCAGTGTTCCTTCCATAGGATGTAACGGTTAAAAATCTGCCATGCGGGAGACGGGGGCGATGTCGAGCGGAGCCCTTTCTCCGGCGAGGTAGTGGTAATATCCCGCTATGGCGATCATAGCGGCGTTGTCGGTGGTGAACTTGAAGGGAGGTATGAAGACGTTCCAGCCCCGTTTGCGCCCCTCTGCGGCGAGGCGTTCGCGAAGCCCGCTGTTGGCGCTCACTCCCCCGCCCATCGTGACGTCGCGTATGCCCGTCTGGCGGGCGGCCTTGACGAGTTTGTCCATGAGGATGTCGATGAGGGCCTTCTGGAACGAGGCGCAGATGTCTTCCTTGTTGTTGTCCATGAAGGACGGGTCTTCGGCCATGCGGTCCCGGACGAAATACAGCAGGGACGTCTTGATGCCGCTGAACGAATAATCAAGCCCCGGCACGCGCGGCATGGCGAATTTGAACCTCGAGGGGTCGCCCTGCTTTGCGAGACGGTCTATGACAGGGCCGCCGGGATAGCCCAGGCCCATCATCTTGGAGCATTTGTCGAAGGCTTCGCCAACCGCGTCGTCGATGGTCTGGCCCAGGATGGTGTATTCCAGCGGGCTGTCCACCCGGACGATCTGGGAGTTGCCGCCGCTCACCAGCAGGCACAGATACGGGAACGACGGCTGACGGACCTCAACACCCGGTTCCTTGATAAAATCGGCCAGGATATGCCCCTGGAGATGGTTTACCATAACGATGGGTATGCCGAGGGAAAGTCCGAGAGCCTTGGCGAAGGAAGTGCCCACCAGCAGCGAACCCAGAAGGCCGGGGCCGCGGGTGAAGGCAATTGCCGTAAGGTCGGACGCCGCAACTCCGGCGCGGGAGAGGGCCTCGCTTACGACCGGGACTATATTGAGTTCGTGGGCCCTGGAGGCGAGCTCCGGAACCACTCCGCCGTAGGCCTTGTGTACGTCCTGGGATGCGATGACGTTGGACATCAGCCAGCCGTCGCGGATAACCGCGGCGGAAGTGTCGTCGCAGGAAGATTCTATGCCGAGAATGATGTCTGCCATATCTGTAACGCGCAAATTTAGCAAAATATTATTAAATTTGTAGGTTTAACACTTCGTTTGTCATCGGAAAGGCAAGATACATAGCGGCCCGAATCATCGGCGCCATCATCATCCTCCTGCTCCTCGGGCTGCTCCTGATGCAGTTCCCAAGGGTGCAGACGGGCCTTGCCCATTTTGCCGTAAACAAACTGGCCGGAGCGGTGGACGGCCGCCTGGAGATAGGCTCCGTCAAGCTCCATCCCTTCAACGCCATAACCGTCAAGGACGTCAACATCATCGACGAGCACCCCTGCCCCGACCGCTACGGCCGCGGTTCCGGCACGCTCGACACCCTGGCGCACATCGGCAAACTGTCGGCCACCATATCGCCCCTGTCCATTTTCCGCAAGGGCGGCATCCATATCGGCAGGGTGGACGCCGAGGACGTCCTCTTCCAGCTTGCCATCGAGCCCGACAGCTCCTATTCCGTCAACGTCACCCGCATATTCCGCATCGGCGGCGGTTCCGACGACAGCCCCATGCCGCTGGACACCCTGTTCTCCATACACAGGCTGAACGTAAAGAACGCCCGTTTCCGTATGGTCAACTTCGGTCCGTTCTCCTACACGCCCAAGTACGGCATCGATTTCGGCAACCTCGACCTCACCTTCGACCTCAAGGCCCACGACATCGGCTTCCACGACGCCCGCGTCTTTGCGGTGGTGGACAAGCTCTCCGCCCGCGAGAACCGCTGCGGTTACGCCATCAGGAGCATGAGCGGCAACTGCGCGGTAGGCGCCGGCCGCACCAACATCAGGAACGTCAGGTACGAAGACTCCGGCGGAAGCCGCCTCAACCTGCCGCGCATCGATTTCAACTATTACAACAATCCCAGCGCCTGGAGCCACTTCATCCAGGAGGTGGAGCTCGATATAGACATCGCCCGGAGCCACCTGGTCTTCGGTTCAATCAGCGCCTACAGCGGGAACGTCTTCCACGACTGCCCCTTGCAGGCGGAGATCGAGTCGGCGAATTTCAAGGGTACCGTCAACAATTTCAAGGTGACGGACCTGAAGTTCCACGGCACCGAGTGCGACGTGAGCGGCATCGCCAGCTGCGCAATTTCCGGCATCCCGCAGACGTCCAGGATGTTCCTGGACGCCGAGCTCAAGGACGTCCGCTTCACTTCCGCCGGCGCCCGTAAAGTCCTCGCCGACCTGGGCGCGGACGTCGACCTGTCCAAACTCGCGCCCGGTACGGTATTCACCGCCAACGGCACCGCCAAGGGCCTCCTTAGCGACCTGGCGGCCAGGCTGCGGCTCACGTCCGGCATCGGCAACGTGCGCATCGACGGCAAGGCGCGCAATATTTCCGTCAGCGGCAAGAGCATCGAATTCCAGGCCGACCTGGCCGGGGAGAGCCTTGACATCGGCAAGCTTCTGGGCAACGGCGCCCTGGGTCCCGGCACCTTCACGGCAAGCGCCGACGGGCGCCTCGGGGATCCGCTGATGCTGCGCCTGTCGAACCTGGACATCAAGAGCCTCACCGCACTGGGGTACAATTATTCCGACATAGGCCTGAGCGCCAGGATGGTAGGCTCCTCGGCCCAGATCAAGCTCGACTCCGCCGACCCCAACGCCATGCTGGGCCTCACGGCCAACCTGGACTGGAAGAAGATGACCGGCCGCATCGAGGCTGAGATCTCCGACCTCGACCTCGCCACCCTCGGACTCGACAAGCGCGGCGGCAAGTCGGCCGTCTCCTGCCTGATATCCGCCGAACAGGGACTGCAGGCCGACGAGCCGGCGCAGATTCTCATATCCGACCTTACCCTCACCAGCGACGACGGCACGCACAACGTCGGCGACATCGAGGCCCTGGCGCGCATGAACGACGGCCGCCTGACCTGCACCGTCGCGTCGTCCGCATTCGACGCCAAATACAACGGTACGTCCAACATTTCCGCCCTCGTGAAGGACCTCCGCGCCGTGACGGTCGACCGCCACCTGCCGGCATACTTCGCCCCCGGCACCACTCCGTCGGACACCCTGAGCACAGTGGCCTGCTCGCTGAGCGCCACTTTCCGCGAGACCAAGGGCCTGCTGGCGTTCCTGCTTCCGGGAATGGCCATCGGCAACGGCACCGCCGTCAACATCGACCTGGAGAACAACGGCCAGCTGATGGGATACATCAGTTCTCCGGGCATCAGTTACAACAACATCAGCGCCGAACGTTTCAACATCTCGATGGACAACCTGGACGGCACGCTGGACTGCACCGTCTCCGCCAATCAGCTCAATTTCGGCAGCCTTCCGTTCAAGCGGGCCGCATTCATGGCGCAGGCCACCTCGGACCTCGTCAGCACTTCCCTCACCTACGACAATGCGGGCGTGCTCGACGGCGGCAGCGAACTGTACATCGACGCGGCGTTCTCCCGGGACGTCCGGGATTCGCTTATGGTGGACGTCTTCACCAGACCTTCGCAGATAAGCATCAAGGGAGATACGTGGGAGCTGGACGAGTCAATCATCAACCTGAACAGCAAGCGGGTATGGACCAACGGGTTCCGGCTTGCCTGCGGGGAGCAGAGCATTTCGCTGGAAGGCGGCGTCAATCCCGTCGGGACGGATACCCTGAGCGTCAGGATACGGGAATTCGACCTGGACATCGTCAACGATTTCGCGCTGGGCAAGATTCCGCATCTGGAAGGACTGCTCGACGGCGAGGCGATGCTCATTTCGCCGCTTCCGAGCAAGATGGGCCTCTTCGCGGGACTTGACCTCACCGGTCTGACCGTAGACGGTATCAAGGCGGGCGATTTCCGGCTCGACAGCGACTGGGACGACAAGACGCGCACGATTACCTTCGGGCTCGACAATTACTTCGCAGAACGCAACGCACTGAGCCTGGGAGGCACTTTCAACACCCGCAGCAAGGAAATCGCCGCCACCGCGCAGCTGGACAGCCTGGATGCAAGCATCGTCGGGCCGTTCATCCAGAATTACCTTACGGGCTTCGGAGGCATGCTCCACGGCGAGCTGTCGGCAAGCGGCAAGCTGGACAGACTCAAGCTGGCCAGCGAAGGCATCCGGCTCGACGGCATCCGCGGCAAGGTCTATCACACCAAGGTGACCTACATCCTTGACGGCACCGTCAGCATAAGCGACAACAAGCTTAATTTCAACAACATAGGCGTAAAGGACGAATACGGCGGAATGGGTATCCTGACGGGACACCTGGCGCTGGGCAACTTCAAGTCGCCGCGGATCGACGTCACCCTGGACATGAACCGCCTGAAGGCCATCGACATCCCCAAGGCCAACAGCCCGATACTCATCTACGGCGACCTGGCGGTCAGCGGTTCCGGCCGCGTGAGGGGTGCATTCAATGCGCTTGGGATCGATGCCGACGTGGTCAGTGCCGGCGCCGGTACGGTCAACGTCCCTATCCCTTCGTCGTCATCCGCCTCCAACGGCAACCTGCTGACGTTCAAGGAGCCGGAGAAGCCCGACCAAGAGGCCGAGCAGGAGGAGGAGGTGTTCCGGCCCGCCGCCGGCGTTACCCTGCACGCACGCGCGAGAATCTCTCCTGAGGTCATCGCCAACGTCGAAATCGACCGCGAGAGCGGCCACGGGCTGACCGCAAGCGGCACAGGCGACGTGGTGCTGGACCTCAACACTTCCAAGTCCAAGCTGCAGCTCAAGGGCGATTACCTGATCGACAAGGGTAAGTACCTGTTCAACATACCGGGCGTGGTGAGCAAGGAGTTCGACATACGCCAGGGCAGTTCCATCAAGCTCAACGGCGACGTGATGGAGAGTACGCTGGATATCAAGGCCGTACACAATGTGAAGACGTCGCTCGGTTCCATCGTTACGGACTCCACTTATGTCTCTACACGCCGTACGGTGGAGTGCGGGCTCAACATCGGAGGACGCCTGCGCAATCCGGAGGTGTCTTTCGCCATCAACGTTCCCGACCTCGATCCTTCTACGCAGCTGCAGGTCAATTCCGCGCTCAACACCACCGACAAGGTGCAGAAGCAGTTCGTCGCACTGCTGCTTCTCGGGACATTCATTCCTGAGGAGAATTCGGGTATCGTAAACGGCAACAACATGCTGTATTCCAATGTGGGAGAGATAGTTGCCGGCCAGCTGAACAACATCCTGCAGAAGCTGGACATCCCGCTGGACTTCGGTTTCGGGTACCAGCAGGACGTTGTGGGGACGGATATATTCGACGTGGCCGTTTCCACGCAGCTGTTCAACAACCGGCTTGTGGTGGGCGGTTCGCTGGGCAACCGCAGGTACAGTACTTCCAAGAATCCTAACGGCGATATAGTTGGAGACCTTGACATAGAGCTCAAGCTGGACAACAGCGGCGAGCTTCGTTTCAAGCTGTTCAGCCATTCCGCCGATGAATATACGAGCAGTCTGGATTTCTCTCAGCGGAACGGACTTGGTTTTTCGTTCCAGAAGGAGTTTGACAATGCCTGGGACCTTGTGAAGGATCTGTTCAAGTCCAAGGCGCGGAAGGCTCAGGAGGCGCTCGAGGAGGCCAGCCGTAAGAAAGAGAAGAAGATTATCGAGATAGAATGACCATAGAACTTCTGGGTATGCATTTCCGTGCGCGGCACGGGTGCCTCGAGAGCGAGAGGGCTTTCGGGGGTGAGTTTTGTGTGGACGTGCGTCTGGAGTGTGATTGCTCGCGGGCGGAGGCGTCCGATTGTCTGGAGGATACTGTCGATTACAGTCGGGTATATGCGATCGTGGCAGAGCAGATGGCTGTGCCGAGGCGGTTGCTTGAGGCTGTTGCTGGGAGCATTGCCGACCGGATTCGCTTGGAGTTTCCGGGGGTCGGGGAGGTAGAGGTTCGTGTGGCTAAGGGGAATCCACCTGTTGGAGGAGATTGTGAATGGGCAAGGGTGACTGCAAGACGGTAGCGTTTCTTACTTTGGGCTGTAAGCTCAATTACGCTGAGACCAGTACTTACGAGCGTGGGTTCCGGGAGGCTGGGTTCTGCGTCGTCCGGTGGGGCGATGGGGCTGATGTTTATCTGGTGAATACTTGTTCTGTTACTGCTGTGGCTGAT
>CACZEU010000089.1 GCA_902780175.1 uncultured Bacteroidia bacterium | reverse complement strand
CCGACGGCGACGGCAACCCCACCGACGATTATCTTGTCATCGCCACCACCCGTCCGGAGACCATTATGGCCGACGCCGCCATCTGCGTCAACCCCGCCGACGAGCGCTATCACAGACTCCGCGGCAAGAAGGTGCTCATCCCCCTCATCAACAGGGAGATACCCGTCATTGAAGATGATTACGTCGAAATGGACTTCGGAACCGGCTGCCTCAAGGTCACCCCGGCCCATGACGCCCACGACTACGAAATCGGCCAGCGTCACAATCTCCCCATAATGGAGATCCTCGACGACGACGGCCGCCTGAACGCCGAGGCGCAGATCCTCGTTGGCCAGGACCGCTTCGAGGCCCGCAAGAACATCGTCAAGCTCCTCGAAGACGCCGGCAACCTCGTAAAGATAGAGGAATACATTTCCCCCGTCGGATACAGCGAGCGCACAGACGCCGTCATCGAGCCCAAACTCAGCGCCCAGTGGTTCCTCAAGTTGGAGGAACTCGCCAAGGCCGCCCTCGAATCCGTCGAATCCGGTAAGATCAAGCTCATTCCGGACAAATACCGCAACGTTTACCGCCACTGGATGGAGAACGCCCACGACTGGTGCATCTCCCGCCAGCTCTGGTGGGGCCAGCGCATTCCCGCATACTACCTGCCCGACGGCCGCTTCGTCGTGGAAGAGACTCCCGAACTGGCCCTCAAGGCCGCCCGGGCCCTGGATCCGTCCGTTACAGCAGCCGACCTCCATCAGGACGAAGACGTCCTCGACACCTGGTTCAGCAGCTGGCTCTGGCCAATCAGCGTATTCGACCCGGCACGTCCCGGTCATCCGGAGCACAAGCCCAACAGGGACCTCGGCTACTATTATCCCACCAGCGACCTTGTCACCGGTCCCGACATCATCTTCTTCTGGGTGGCCCGCATGGTGATGGCCGGAAATGAATTCATGCAGGACATACCGTTCCGCAACGTTTATTTCACCGGCATCGTCCGCGACAAACTCGGCCGCAAGATGAGCAAGACCCTCGGCAACAGCCCCGACCCGCTCGAACTCATCGCCAAATACGGCGCCGACTCCGTACGTCTCGGCATGCTGCTGTGCTCCTCCGCCGGCAACGACATCCTCTACGACGAGTCCCAGGTGGAGCAGGGCCGCAACTTCTGCGGCAAGATCTGGAACTCCTGGCGTCTCGTCAGCGGCTGGAGAGTCGACCCCGAAGGCCGCCAGAGTGAGGCATCCAGGATTGCAGTCAAATGGTTCGACAACCTGCTTTCACGTACCATAGAGACAGTTGAAGACCATTACCGCAAGTTCCGCATCAACGACGCCCTGATGGCCATTTACAAGCTCTTCTGGGACGACTACTGCAGCTGGTACCTCGAGCTCGTCAAGCCCGCATTCGGCGAGGCCATCGACGGCTACACCTTCGACGCCACGGTCGGATTCTTCGAGAAGCTTCTCAAGCTGATCCACCCAGTGATGCCGTTCATCACCGAGGAAATCTGGCACGCCATGGCCGACCGCAGCGAAGGCGAAACCATCATGTACGAAAGGACTCCCGTTGCCGGTCCGTACGACGCCGCATTCCTCGACGGTTTCGACACCGCCCGACAGATAATCGCCGGCGTACGCGCGGTAAGGGCACAGAAGCAGATCCCTCCCCGCGAGCCGCTGCACCTGTGCATCGAGGGCGCATTCCCCGAAGAACTCAGGCCCATCGTTGCCAGGGCCGCATTCATCGACGGCTTCGACAATAGCGTAAACGGAGCCTCCGTCAGCTTCATCGTAGGTACTGTCAAATGCAGCATACCCCTCGCCGGATTCGTGGACACCGAGGCCGAGAAGGCAAAGATCCTTGCCGAACTCGAGCATCAGCGGAAGTTCCTTGCAGGCGTGCGCGGCAAGCTTTCCAACGAAAAGTTCGTCGCTAATGCGCCCGCCGCCGTGGTCGAGACCGAACGCAAGAAGGAAGCCGACGCCCTCGCCCGCATCGCATCACTGGAAGAATCTCTTAAATCCTTATAGTCTATGTTGTTCTATCCCTTGGTATTCGGCTGGTGGGAAGTTCTCATCATCGCCTTCGTGATCCTGCTCATATTTGGCGGCAAGAAGATCCCCGAACTTATGAAGGGGCTTGGAAAAGGCGTAAAGAGCTTCAAAGAAGGCATCAACGAGATTGACGAGCAGATACAGTCTTCGCCGGCGGATCACAAAGAGCCCTCCGACGGGGCCAAACCTTCCGATAAGGAATAAAAGGTGGCGGATGCTCCCGGCAGCGGCGAGATGAGTTTTTGGGATCATCTCGAGGAACTGAGATGGACTCTGCTCCGCTCGGTGGCCGCCGTGTGCATTCTTGCCATCCTTGGATTCATATTCAAGGGTCCTCTGTTCAAGGTGATACTCTGGCCCTCGCAGCAGGATTTCATATTATATCGCCTGCTTGGCTGGAACCTGGCCATGGACCTCATCAATGTGGACATATCGGCGCAGTTCTTCATCCATCTGAAGGCTGCGGTCGCCGCAGGGCTCGTCCTGGCATTCCCTTATATCGTCTGGGAAGTCTGGCGCTTCGTCGCTCCCGCCCTTTATCCCAGGGAGAAGAAGGCCGTCGGGGCGGCATTCCTCATGTCGTCCGGGTTCTTCTACCTCGGGGTGCTCGTGGGCTATTTCTTCGTGCTGCCGGTATGCCTGCAGTTCTTCATGAATTACAGCGTGAGCCCGCAGATCAGCAATACCATCACCGTCGGCTCGTATATGTCGATGTTCCTGTCGATGTCGCTGCTGATAGGCGTGGTGTTCGAGTTTCCGACCGTCATAGCCGTGCTGTCGCGTCTGGGCGCCGTTTCGCGCGAGACGTTAAGGAAAGGGCGCAAGTACGCCATCGTCGCCGTCCTTGCCCTTTCCGCTCTCATCACCCCGTCCGACCCGTTCTCAATGCTGGTGCTGGCGGCTCCGCTTTATCTTCTCTACGAACTCTCAATCCTCCTGTGCCGCAATGATATCGATAGATAACCTTACCGTTGCCTGGGGAGGATTCACCCTTCTGGACGGCATCAACTTCCACATAAGCGACAACGACAAAATAGGACTTGTCGGCAAGAACGGGGCGGGGAAGTCCACCCTGATGAAGTTGATAATGGGCCTCCAGAGCCCCACGTCCGGCCATATCGACCGTCCGCCCGGAATCACCATCGGCTACCTGCCCCAGATAATGGAGCACCATAAGGGCCTGTCCGTGATGGACGAAACGATGACCGTCTTCAGTGAAACTTCAGGTCTTCAGTCGGAAATCGACCTCGTAACAGCGGAGCTCGGCGAGCGCACCGACTACGAGTCTCCGGAGTACTCCGCCCTTATCGAGCGCCTCTCCGAACTGAACGACCGCCTAATGATAGCCCACAGCGAGCCCCCGGAGGTCCAGGCCCGCAAGACGCTCCGCGGTCTCGGCTTCAAGGACGACGAACTCGACCGCCGGACCGAAACCTTCAGCCAGGGCTGGAACATGCGTATCGAACTTGCCAAGATACTCCTCCGCCGCCCCGATCTCCTTATGCTCGACGAGCCCACCAACCACCTCGACATAGAATCCATCGAGTGGCTTGAAGAATACCTGCGCAGCCGCCGCGGCAGCCTGCTGCTCGTCTCCCACGACCGCAAGTTCCTCGACAATGTGACCAACCGCACGGTGGAAATCATGCTGGGCCACATCCATGACTACAAGGTCCCATATACCAAGTATCTGGAACTGAGGGCCGAACGCATCGCCCAGCAGACCGCCGCATACGAGAACCAGCAGCGGATGATCCAGAAGACGGAAGAATTCATCCAAACCTTCCGCTACAAGCCCACCAAGTCCAACCAGGTTCAGTCCCGCATCAAGGCACTGGAGAAGCTGGACAGGATAGAGATAGACGAAACCGACAACGTCCGCCTGACCGTCAAATTTCCTCCGGCACCACGATGCGGAGATGTCGCCTACAAGGCCGTAGACATGGCGGCAGGCTATCCGGGAAAAGTCGTATTCCGGGGCGCCAACATAGAGATAAAACGCGGCGAGAAGGTGGCGCTGGTCGGCCGTAACGGCGAGGGCAAGACCACCCTCATGAGGGTCATCACAGGCGAACTGTCACCGCTGGAAGGGGAGTCCATCCTCGGCCACAACGTCGATATAGGCTATTACGCCCAGAACCAGGAAGAGATACTGGACAAGACGGAAACCGTATTCAGCACGCTGGACCGCATCGCCGTCGGCGACATCCGTACCAAACTGCGCGACATCCTGGCGCAGTTCCTCTTCCGAGGGGAAGACATCGACAAGAGGGTAAACGTGCTCAGCGGCGGCGAAAGGGCGCGGCTCGGGATGGCCAGGCTGATGCTCCAGAGCCACAACCTGCTGGCGCTCGACGAGCCTACCAACCACATGGATATCAAGTCGAAAGACATCCTCAAGCAGGCTCTGAAGACCTACACTGGCACGCTCATTGTTGTCAGTCACGACAGGGATTTCCTCGACGGACTCGTTGACAAGCTGTACGAATTCCGCGACGGCCGCGTCACGGAGCATCTGGGAAGCGTAAGCGAATTCCTGGAACGCCGCAGGCTCCAGAACCTCCAGGAACTGGAAAGGAACGCCGAAACTCCCAAGTCCGAAGTCCGCAAGGACAACACCGTCCGGGAGGAGCAGAAAGAGAAAACCCGCATGGACCGCAAGAAAAAGAACAGGATTTCGTATCTTGAGGCCGAAATTGAAAAACTGGAAACCCGTATGGCCGGAATAGAAAGCATTCTGTCCGCCCCGGGAGAAAACGATGATATTATCGAGCTTACCCGTGAGTACCTTGAGTGCAAGCGCGACCTCGACGCCAAGACTGACGAGTGGGGCTCACTAATAGATTGAGATGCGTATGAAAAAGTTGCTTACCACCCTCGCGTGCCTCGTCGCTTTTGCAAGCGGCGTCCTTTCCGCGCAGGTTGCCCAGTACAGCCTGGATTTGCAACCGTTCAGCAATGTGGATGTCTCCGGCCCCTTCAAGGCCAGCATAGTCCGCGGCACCCAGTACCGGGTGCTGATATCCGTCTCCGAGCCGTATCAGCCCTATGTGAAATGTTCTACGGAAGGCTCATCCCTCACCGTTTCGCTCGATGAGATAAGGGTGCCCCTGGAGGTCCGCAGGATGTTCCGCGGCAAGGGGACTCCCGACCCCGTCTTTTCCGTAATAATCTATTCCCCCGACCTGCTGCAGTCCGTAACCCTTTCCGACAAGGCCGTCCTGCAGGATACCGAGGATATTTTCGACAAGGCCCGCGTGACCTTCACCCTGTCCGGCAACGCTTCCGTCAAGTCACTGACGCTCAGTTCCCTCGTGTTCAGGCTCGATATGAAGGGCAAGTCTTCCGCCGATTTCAAGGTCAGCTGCAGGGAGACCAAGGTCGAAATGGCCAACTCCTCATCCCTTGTCATCGACGAACTGTCCGAGGATTCCTTCTACACCATCTCCGGTTCCTCCAAGTCCAAGGTGCGCTCCGAGACCAAGCGTCTGACGCTCAGCGCAAAAGGCAATGCATCCATGACCATTGCCGGCTCGGGTGACGGCGCCACATTCGAACTGGCAAGCACCTCGGAAGTGGACGCTTCCGGGTTCAGCGTCTCCGACGCCGATGTCCGCATGACCAGCGTAAGCCGTCTCAGCGTATCCGCGGCCAACGTCCTCAGGGTCAACCTTAACGGTGGCTCCACACTGCTGTTTGCAGGGGATCCTGCAGTAAGCATCGACAATATCCGTTCCGCCACCATGTCGCGCCTTAACATGGGCGGCACCGCTTCAGTCAGGCTATAGAGCGATGGAACTGAAATTCACCAAGATGCAGGGCCTTGGCAACGATTACATCTACATCGATGCCAGGGACCTCCCGGTAAAAGACCCGGCCGCCCTGTCCAGGCGCCTCAGCGACAGGCACTTCGGCATAGGCGGCGACGGCATTGTCCTCATCGGCCGCAGCGACGTGGCCGATTTCTCCATGCGTATGTTCAATGCCGACGGCTCCGAGGGCCTGATGTGCGGCAACGCAGCCCGCTGCATCGCCATGTACGTCCACGAAAAGGGCCTTGCCGACAAGCGGACCGTGACCCTTGAAACCCGTTCGGGCATCAGGACTCTCACCATCCACCCGCAGGAAGGGATGGTCTCGGTCGATATGGGGAAGTTCGCTCCCATTCAGGCTCCGTCTTCATCGCACGGCTTTTCCGGTACCGGCGTCAGCATGGGCAATCCCCATTTCGTAATGTTCGTCCCCGATGCGGAGGCAGTGTACCTGCCTTCCGTCGGCCCCCTCATCGAAAAGGACGAGGCTTTTCCCGGCGGCGTCAACGCCGAATTTGCATCCGTGCGTCCCGACGGAAGTATCCGCATGAGGGTATGGGAGCGGGGGAGCGGCATCACGCTTGCCTGCGGCACCGGTGCCTGCGCGACGGCTGTAGCGGCGGTGCTAGGAGGCATCAAGCCCTATGACATTCCGATTACGATTGCAATGGACGGCGGAAACCTGGACATAACGGTGAGCCGAACCGGCAGCGTTACTATGACCGGCCCGGCGGTAACGGTATTCGAAGGGTGCTTAAATCTCGCTTAATTCGAGCCAGCGGGTCGCTTTTGCATCGATTTCCGAACGGATGACCTCATATCTTGCGGATGCTTCCGTTATGGCCTTATAGTCTCCGGATCCCCCTTGCAGGAGGGATTCTATCTGCGTCTTTTCGGCCTCCAGCGCCTGGAGTTCAAGCTCCAGCGACTCCAGTTCCTTCTTCTCCTTCCAGCTGAGCTTGCGCGGGGCGTCCTTCCGGACGGGTTTTTCGGGCTTGGGGGCTTCCTGTTGCCGCCGGGAGCGCTCCTCGCGGCGCAGGTCTTCTATGAAGCAGCGGTACTCCGTGTAGCCTCCGATGAAGTCTTTGATGACGCCGTCGCCGCAGAAGACGAAG
>CACZEU010000088.1 GCA_902780175.1 uncultured Bacteroidia bacterium | reverse complement strand
CCATTGACCAATATTCCTCACTGCTGCCTCCCGTAGGAGTTTGGACCGTGTCTCAGTTCCAATGTGGGGGACCTTCCTCTCAGAACCCCTAGACATCGTAGCCTTGGTGAGCCGTTACCTCACCAACCAGCTAATGTCTCGCGAGCCTATCCGTATCCACCGAAGCTTTCAAACAAAGGTCATGCGGCCTCTGTTGTTATGGGGTATTAGACGGCGTTTCCACCGCTTATCCCCCAGATACGGGCAAGTTGCTCACGCGTTACGCACCCGCCGCCAGATATTGCTATCCGCGCTGCCCCTCGACTTGCATGTGTTAAGCCTGCCGCTAGCGTTCATCCTGAGCCAGGATCAAACTCTTCTTTGTATAATTATATAAAGCTTTGCTTGTCCTTCTGCTCCTAGATTCTCTAAAGAATCAACGCTCTCGTTGTTCTCGGTACTTGCTTGTACTTTCTTTTTTACAGTCTTTTCAATGATCTTGTTTTCAATTTTGGCGCTAAAAAAACCAGCCTTGTCGGCTGATGGCCAAACCCCTTCGTTTGAAGCGGGACTGCAAAGATACGAACAATTTTTTAATCTCCAAATTTTTTATGCAAAAATTTGAAAAAAATTGTTTTTAAAGAACTTTGCTCGCCCGCGTTTCTCGAACGGGGATGCAAAGGTAGTATTTAATTTTTAATCTGCAAACTTTTTAAGAATATTTTTTCAAAAAAAATGCGGTCCAAATTGCCTCTGGACCGCATTTTCAATCATAACTCGCTGAATGCTACATCATTCCACCGGCGGGCATGGCGGGAGCTGCCGGAGCGGGCTCCGGAATATCCACGATACCGCACTCAGTGGTGAGGAACATACCGGCCACGGAAGCTGCATTCTCCAGTGCGACGCGGGCCACCTTGGTAGGATCGATGACGCCTGCCTCGAACAGGTTGGCGTACTCGCCGGTGCGGGCGTTGTAGCCGAAGTCGGCCTTGCCTTCCTTGATCTTCTGGATGATGACGCTGCCGTCGACTCCTGCGTTCTGGGCAATCTGGCGCAGAGGCTCTTCAATCGCCTTGGCGACGATGCGGATGCCTGTGGTCTCGTCTTCGTTCTCACCCTTGAGGCCTGCGAGGGTCTCGCCGGCGCGGATGTATGCCACGCCGCCACCGGGAAGGTATCCTTCCTCAACTGCGGCACGGGTCGCATTGAGTGCATCCTCCACGCGGTCCTTCTTTTCCTTCATCTCGACCTCGGTGGTTGCACCTACATATAATACTGCAACGCCGCCGCCGAGTTTGCCGAGACGCTCCTTGAGCTTCTCCTTGTCGTATTCGGAATTGGAGACCTCGATCTGCTTGCGAATCTGGTCCACGCGGTCCTTGATGTCCTCCTTGTTGCCGGCGCCGCCTACGATGGTGGTATTCTCCTTGGTGATGGTGACCTTCTCGGCACGGCCGAGCATGTCGGGAGTGGTGTTCTCCAGGGTGAAGCCGCGCTCCTCGCTCACGACGATTGCGCCGGTGAGGGTTGCGATATCCTGGAGCATCTCCTTGCGGCGGTCGCCGAATCCGGGAGCCTTGACGGCAGCGATCTTCAGGGTGCCGCGGAGCTTGTTGACCACGAGGGTGGTGAGGGCCTCGCCGTCGACGTCTTCAGCGATGATGAGGAGTTCCTTGCCTTCACGGGCGATGGGCTCGAGGATGGGGAGGAGGTCCTTCATGGTGCTGATCTTCTTGTCTGTGATGAGGATTGCCGGATTCTTGAGTTCAGCCTCCATCTTGTCGCCGTTGGTCATGAAGTAAGGGCTGATGTAGCCGCGGTCGAACTGCATGCCTTCTACGACCTTGACCTCGGTGTCGGTGCCTTTGGCCTCTTCGACCGTGATGACGCCGTCCCTGCCGACCTTGGCCATAGCCTCGGCGATCAGCTTGCCGATGTAGGAATCATTGTTGGCGCTGACGGTACCGACTTGCTCCACCTTGGAGAAGTCGTTGCCGACCTGCTTGCTCTGCTTCTTGAGGTCTTCGACGATGGCGCCGACGGCCTTGTCGATGCCGCGCTTGAGGTCCATCGGATTGGCACCGGCGGTGACATTCTTCAGACCTACATTAATAATAGCCTGCGCGAGGACGGTGGCGGTGGTGGTACCGTCGCCGGCCTGCTCGTTGGTCTTGGAAGCGACTTCCTTGACCATCTGGGCTCCCATATTCTCGAAGCGGTCTTCCAGTTCGACCTCTTTTGCGACGGTTACGCCGTCCTTGGTGACCTGGGGTGCGCCGAATTTCTTATCGATTACGACATTGCGGCCTTTGGGTCCGAGGGTGACCTTGACTGCATCGGCCAGCTGGTCAGCGCCGCTCTTCATAAGCGAGCGGACGTCGGTATTGAATTTAATCTCCTTTGCCATAATTACAGAATTGCTAAAATGTCTGACTGCTTGACGATGAGGTATTTCTTATCTTCGACAGTGACCTCCGTGCCGGCGTACTTGCCATAAAGGACAACGTCACCGACCTTGACCTCCATCGGCTCGTCTTTCTTGCCGGGGCCGGCAGCCACTATGGTGCCCTGCTGGGGTTTCTCTTTTGCGGTGTCGGGGATGAAGATTCCCGACGCTGTCTTGGTCTCGGCCTCCTTGGGCTCGATGACCACTCTGTCTGCTAAAGGTTTAAGCATGATATCAAATGTTGTTAGTGTCAAAAAAGCGCCCCCGGAATCCCGGAGACGCTCTAAATAGAATCAACGTCCGTGCCACTGACAAATTGTCAATAACGGTTAAGCGGAACACCGGCGGTAAGCTGATTTACCTTCTTGCGGACGTCGGCGATGACGGCGGAGTGGGCGTCGAGCGCGGCCTGCTGCTCTGCAGTGGGCTGTTCCTTGAGGGTAAGCAGTTCCGCGACGGATGCCGCAGAGGTAAGCACGGTGTCGATGAGTTCGACCATATAGACGACGTCCTTCTCGACGAAGCCGCGGGAGGTAACAGCAGGGGTGCCGACACGGATGCCGCTGGTCTGGAACGGACTGCGGGAGTCAAACGGCACCATATTCTTGTTGACCGTGATGTCGGCGCGGACGAGTTCCTTCTCCGCGATGCGGCCGGTGAGGTTCTCGAAGCGTCCGCGGAGATCGACAAGCATAAGGTGGTTGTCGGTTCCGCCGCTGATGACCTTGTAGCCCCTGGCGACGAATTCGGCAGCCATGGCCGCGGCGTTGGCAATCACCTGCTTCTGGTACTGGACGAACTGCGGCTGCTGTGCCTCGAAGAAGGCCACGGCCTTGGCGGCGATGACGTGCTCGAGCGGACCGCCCTGCACGCCCGGGAAGACGCTGGAGTCGAGGATCTGACTCATCTTCTTCACGACGCCCTTGGGGGTGGTGCGGCCGCGGGGGTCGTCGAAGTCCTTGCCGATGAGGATGATGCCGCCGCGCGGGCCGCGAAGGGTCTTGTGCGTGGTGGACGTTACGATGTGCGCGTACCTGACGGGGTTCTTAAGCAGGCCTGCAGCGATGAGGCCGGCCGGGTGGGCCATGTCGATCCAGAGGATGGCGCCGACCTTGTCTGCTATTGCGCGCATGCGCTCATAGTCCCACTCACGGGAATACGCGGATGCGCCGCCGACGATGAGTTTGGGCTTGTGCTCGATGGCCAGGCGCTCCATGGCGTCATAGTCGACGCGGCCGGTCTGCGGGTCGAGGCCATACGATACTATATTATATAGAATACCCGATGCGTTGACGGGAGATCCGTGCGTGAGGTGCCCGCCCATGCTGAGGTCGAGACCCATCATGGTGTCGCCGGGCTGGAGGACGGCCATCATGACGGCCATATTGGCCTGGGCGCCGGAGTGCGGCTGCACATTGGCCCATTCGGCACCGTATATCGCCTTGATGCGGTCGATGGCGAGCTGTTCTATCTGGTCCACCACCTCGCAGCCGCCGTAATAGCGCTTGCCGGGGTAGCCCTCGGCGTATTTGTTGGTGCAGATGGAGCCCATTGCACGGAGGACGTCGTCGGAGACATAGTTCTCAGAGGCAATCAGTTCCAATCCGCTCTGCTGACGCTCCTGTTCTTTCTTGATGAGTTCGAATAGCTGGATATCCTGTTTCATACGTTATTGTTTTAGTTCTCAAATATACGAAAATTTGTACCTTTGCACAAATGCGGGACCGAAAACTTCTCAATTCAGAACTGGGACGCATCACGCCCCAGACCTATAAGGACACGCCCGGAAGCGGTATTGCTCTGGTATTGGACAATATACGCAGCGCTCACAATGTGGGCAGCGCCTTCCGCACCGCCGACGCGTTCAAGGCCGACAAGGTCTGGCTATGCGGCATCTGCGCCACTCCCCCTTCGGCGGAAATCCACAAATCGGCCCTGGGAGCCGAAGACAGCGTGCCCTGGGAGCACCGCGCCGACACCCTTGCGCTCGTACGCGAGCTCCAGCAGGACGGCTGGACCGTCATCTGCGCAGAGCAGACGGAGCACGCCGTCAGTCTTCAGGAGTTCCACCCGGTCCCCGGCGCCCGCTACGCCCTGGTCTTCGGCAACGAGGTGGACGGCGTCCGGCAGGATGTCGTCGATGCCTCCGACGGCTCTGTCGTCATACCCCAGTTCGGCACCAAGCATTCCCTCAACGTCTCCGTCAGCGTCGGCGTCGTGCTGTGGGAATTCGTGCGGACGCGTTAGAAACGAAGCATAAACCAACGAATGATGCAAATGGAAAGAAAATTTCTTTATTCCGTTCCGGACTGCGAAGAACTGTCGCTGCACGGAACGTCCGTGCTATGCGCCAGCCCCGGCAACGGCGAGTCCGAGGACATCACGTATGAAGACTGGGATTCACTTATATCTTGACCGCATATGAAAGCACAGACTATAATATTGGCACTTGCCGCACTGGCATCTGCGGCTTGCACGAAGAATGTTCCGGAAGCCGGCATTCAGGACCGTACGGTTACGATAACCGCCTCTATGGAAGGCCACCGGGATACCAAAACCGGCATCATCGACGAAGGTACCCAGGTGGGTTGGGAATACGGCGACAACATTAAAGTTTTCTTTGACGGTCTCGGCAGCGAGTTCTCGCCCCTCATCACGGTAAGGGATGGTGACTACAGGCAGGAAGACCTCAAGAAACTCTATCCCGTCGTAAACTTCAGCGGCAAGCTGGACAACATCCCCATCGGCGGCAACCTGGACAAGAAACTCTGGGGCCTCTACCCCTACAGGAGCGACGCCACTTCCGACGGGGAAACAGTCACCACCACCCTCCCCGACGACCAGGTGGGCATGCCCGGCAGTTTCTTCAAGCGAACCCAGATTACGCTGGCCTGCGCGAACAGCCTCATCCTTCCGTTCTATAACGTCACCGGCGGCATCCGCTTCACCGTCAGTCAGAAAGGCATCAAGAAAGTGGTGCTTGAGGGCAAAGGCGGCGAGAACCTTGCCGGAACCGTCAGGATTGGATTCCAAAACGGCGTACCGGCCGTCAAATCTGTACTCGACGGCTCCAGGTCCATCAGCCTTACAGCACCCCAGGGAGGCGAATTCGAGGTCGGCAAATGGTATTACATCGTCACGCTTCCCGTAGATTTCTCCGGTGGCTTCAAGATGTATCTGCATAAGAGCACCGCGGTCGGAGTCAAGGATGTCAGCGCATCGCTGAGCGTCAGGCGCGGCGTATTCGGTTCGATATCCAACATCGACCAGGGCGTGACGTTCTCCGGCGACCTCAGGGCCGAAACCCTTCCGCAGATCCACGACGGAGACGTGGTCCTCGCCACCAATCCCCTCGTCGAAAGGTTCCTCACGGAGGTAAACTACCCGGAGCACGACTATACGTATTCCCTGCTGATGGATTATCCTCCGGTGGCTCCCGGGCAGGCCGACATCCCTCCCACCTACTGGATAAGCTGCGGCAGCCCGCTTGCATCCGAAGGTACGGCCACCCTCACCGACGGCGGCTGGTCCAGGACCTACACGCTCGCCGCGGGCGCTGCCGGATTCGAGGTCACCAACCTTCGCCCCAACGCCAATTACACCTATTCGGTCAAATGCGGAGGCTCATCGGTAGCCAGCGGCTCATTCTCCACCACCGGCCATCTCCATCAGCTCTACTTCCGGGACAACGTCCGCAACTGCCGCGACCTCGGAGGCTGGAAGGGCCTTGGCGGCAAGACCGTCAAATACCGCAAGGTATATCGCGGCGGCCGCCTGCAGTGGGACGTCCCTCATGGCACATGGACAGAAGAGGCCACCCTTTCGCAGGAAGGCCTTGAGGACGTGCTTGCCGAAGGCATCAAGGCGCAGCTGGAGCTCCGCAACTCCGACGACGCCATTTCCGAGACCGCCCTCGGCGCCGGCTATGCATTCTGCGCGCCTATCATTTCCGAGGGGTACACCTATATGCTCCGTCCCGATAGGGGCCTTACCGGCAAGACCAGGCAGTGCTTCGAGTTCATCGTGGACTGCGTACGGAACGACAAGCCGGTCTATTTCCACTGCTCCCTCGGCCGCGACCGCACCGGAACCGTGGCGATGCTCGTTCTCGGCGTTCTCGGCGTGAACGAAGGCGACATCTCCAAGGAGTATGAAGTCACGCAGTTCTCACCCCACTACTGGGGCGTATCCGACGGCGAGAAGACCATCATGACCCGCCTCGCCGACTATGACGGCGCTGCCAGGTACATCTGGGACAATTTCGTCACCGGTTCGATGTCATTCGCCGACGGCGTCGAACAATTCCTCCTCAGTATCGGCGTATCTCAGCAGGACATCACCGACTTCCGCAACCTGATGCTTGAGTAAAAAAGATTTTTTATGAAAACAAGATATATTCTTTTGGCCGCAGCTTTATTGGCCGCTTCCGCCTGCTCAAAAGATGCATCGCAGACAGGCATGCTGACATTTACCGCCTGGAACGAAGGCTCCGCGGACACGAAAGCCACCGTCAAGGACGGAGGGACCAAGGTCTTCTGGGAACCGGGAGACGCAATAAAGGTCTTCTACGGCGAAGACGCCAACAAATTCGAGTCCCAGTGCACCGGCCTCGAGGCCGTCACGACTTTCACCGGACAGCTGAACATCATCGGCGGAGCCAACGAAGGCGCCACGTTCGACAGCAATATCTGGGGACTTTACCCCTATCGGCTCGACGCCACTTCCGACGGTGAATCGGTAACCACCACCCTACCATCAAGCCAATCCGGCCGCGCCGGAGGGTTTGCACAGAACACCAACATCACCCTGGCACGGTCCACCGGATTCGGGCTTGCGTTCTACAATGTATGCGGAGGCATACGTTTCAGCCTTACCAAGAGCGGCATCAAGCGCGTCGTTCTTGAGTCTGTCGGCGGAGAGCCCGTCGCAGGCGTAGCAACGGTCACGATGGAAAACGGACTTCCCAAGGTCACCGGCGTTTCCGACGGTTC
>CACZEU010000087.1 GCA_902780175.1 uncultured Bacteroidia bacterium | reverse complement strand
GACGGATTCGCCGCGCTTGACAGAGGGGCTGTCGCTGTCGGCCAGCAGATTGAGGAATGTGGTCTTTCCGATGCCGTTGCCGCCTACGATTCCGGCCCTTTCGCCCCTCTGGAAATTGTAGCTGAAGTCCTTTATGATGGTTTTGCCTTCCCAGGAGAATGACAGGTCCTTGCAGTCTATGACCTGTTTGCCCAGATAGCCGGCGCCGCCGATGCCTTCCATGCTTACGCGGCTGGAGGTATAGACGTTCTCCGCACGTTCCTTCAGCTCCAGGAAGGCCTGCTTGCGGTATTTTGCCTTGCCGCTGCGGGCGCAGGGCGTGGCGTGAATCCATTCAAGCTCGCGTCTGAGGACGTTGCGGACCCGTTCGGTTTCCGCATTGTAGTTGCTGATGCGTTCCTCGCGCTTGACCAGGAAATTCTCGTAGTCCCCGCGGTAGATGTAGATGCTGCCCCGGTCCATTTCCATTATCGTATTGCATACGCGGTCCAGGAAATAGCGGTCGTGGGAGACCATGAAGAGGGTGCAGCGGGAGCGTTTGAGGGCGTTCTCCAGATATTCGATGGCGTCCAGGTCGAGGTGGTTGGTGGGCTCGTCCATTATCAGGAAATCGGCGTCTGCGGCCAGCAATTCCGTGATGGCTACGCGCTTGACCTCGCCTCCGGACAGTTCGCCCATGCGCTTGTCGGGGCTCAGGCCGAGTTCGTCCAGGATGCGGCGGATGCGGAGTTCGTGCTCGAAGTTCTCCGGGGCGAGCCTCTGGGATATCGTACTGCCGGGATCGTATTCGTATTCCTGCTCAAGGAAGGCGATACGGACGTCGCGCAGGAACTTGATGCTGCCGCCGGAGTCCGATTTGTCCTTTCCGGCAAGTATGCGGAGGAGGGACGTCTTGCCGGTGCCATTGGGTGCCACGAGGGCGATCTTGTCACCCTCGTTGATGTTGAATCCTATGTGGTCGAAGAGGACCTTCGTGCCATAGGATTTGGATATGTTGTCTATCTGGAGATAGGACGGCATCGGCTATTGGAAATAGATGTCGTCGAGCGTTACGTTCTGCTTCCAGGAGGGGATGAAGGGGTCGTCGACCACGGCATCTATCGTACGTGCGAGTCCCTTGACGACGTTACGCTCCAGGAAGAGCTTCTGTTCGGGCCAGGTGGCGACGAAGTTGGCGGCCATATCGTGAGTGTGGCCTACGTAACGGTAGATGCAGTAGGTGTATTTGTTGCGGGAATAGACATCCTTGACAAGTGCGCTGCTGCCGTAGATGCCGAGCCTGCCGACGGCCGTCTTCTCGTAAGCGACGGCTCCGTCCACCATGCCGTGGAAGAGGATCTGGGGAGGCGGGGGAGTGCCGTAACGGGGAACGCCGGTATCTGACATGATGGCACCGGCGAAGGACATGGCGCCCTTGAAGCGGAAGCCTTCCGGAAGGATGGCTGTGCGTTCCGTAGGGCTGCATGTCTCCAATATGCTCGACAGGGTGATCATCGCACCGGCGGAACTGCCGGCTATGACAAGATTGTTGGCGTCTATGCCGACATTGTTGTCGAGGAGGAAGCGGACGGCGGCATAAACGTCTTCCACTCCCATATCGACGGCCCTTTTGACGGCCTTGGCGCTGTTTACTATGTTCCAGAGGTCGAATTTGACCTTGACGCCCTTAAGACCGAGGCGGTAATCAACCGAGACCACTCCGTAGCCGTTGTCATTGAGGATCTTGAACCAGGGGAGGTAATACGGGTCGTTGCGGCTGCCGGCGATGAATCCGCCGCCGAAAACGAACAGCACCGACGGCTTGGTGATGCTGTCGATCTGGGTTTCCGCCCCCGGGGTGGGGAGGTAGACGTCGATGAACAGGTCGCATGTATCGCGTTGCGCGACCATATATGTACCGGAAAGCGTCTGGGCTCCGGCGGTAAATCCTGCAAGCAGGAGGGCGAAAATAAGGAGTTTCTTCATTTCCGTATGAGTCTGAAGTGCTAATATATCGCATTTTTGCCAAAAAACCTTTCAGGGGGCAAACATTTTTTGCGTCTTGTGGAAATTTTTCTAAATTTGCATCCGCTTTCGGGGTATTAGCTCAGTTGGTAGAGCGTTAGGTTCGCAATCTAAAGGTCAGGGGTTCGATCCCCCTATGCTCCACAAAAAGCCGGCTCATAATGGGCCGGCTTTTTGTTGGAGCTACGCTCCGATTATCCCCCTGCACCTATTTAATCACCGTTTCCAGAAGCGGGGGGTGATGTCTTTCCCGTGGTAGTAGAGGCGCTGGTTGGTGGTGCGCTTGTTGAGGGGACCGAGGGCCTCGATGTAGGGGCCGGTCTTGATGTAGTCGAAATGTGAGGAATAATCCTCGCTGACGCTTTCCCTGCCGGTGTAGAGAGCCGTCTCCACGCCGGGAAACATTGCACGGACATGGTCTGCAAGGGCGAACAGGGCGCTGCGGTCGCGGCCTTCGCCGAGAAAGAGGAAGCAGGTCACGCCAAAGTTGTCGGCCATCATTTCGTCTATGGCCTTAGCGGTGAGTTCCTCTCCGATATCGTCCCGCAGGAAGGGGGAGTGGCATCCGGGGCAATTACCCTGGCAGTTGGTAATCTCTACTGCCAGGGTAACGCGGTCGGGTATTTCTTCGATGACTATGTCGGTCAGGGAAGGAAGGTATTTAAGCATCCTTAGGAGTGTAATAACGGTGCTGCGCCTCTACCTGGCGGGGCTCCGCAAAGCTGGAGACTCTCTTCAGGTAACCGATGACACGGGTAAGATAATCAAGGTTTTCGCTACCGCACTTGGGGCACTTGGTAAGGGTGTCTTTGCTGATGTAGCCGCAGTCGTTGCAGACGGTGTTGCGGCAGTTGAATGTAAAGTAGTTGGTGCCGTAATGGGCCGCGACCTTGAGCAGCTGCCTGTACTGGTCTTTGCTGAGGTGCTCGGCGATGTTCATGTGGAGAGCGGAACCGCCGTCCAGATACTTGACGAAATCTTCTCCGTGGAGCTTGAACTTGTCGATCATCGAGACGTTTTCGTCCTCGGGATTGTAGAAGTATGAGCTGTAGAGGTTGTGCTTGGAGGAGACGAAGTAACCGTCTTTCTTGTCCCACTTATAGTTCTTGGCGGCGAGGTTCTCTGCCGGCACGAACTCGGTGTTGAACATGGCGTCCGGAGTCTTGTCCTTGCGGTTGGCAATGTTGATGGTCTCCAGGATGGTGTTGACGAATGCGCCGTACTCGGGGTTGGGGGAAACCTCCAGGCCAAGGAACTCCGCAGCCTCGGTAAGGCCGTTTACGCCGACGGTGAGATACTGGCGCTTCATGTCGATGAAGCCGGCCTTATAGACGTCGAGCATTTCCGCCTTGAGGAAGTCCTTTATGATTTCGTTGAAGGCAATCTGGTACTTGTGGACCCTCTCGGTCATCTCGCGGATGTCCTTGGTGATGTAATTGGTGTAGAGGTCGTCCTTGTCGTAGAAGTTGCTGATGGGGTCGAGCGGCTTGCCGGCCTCGAGGTGCACACCGCGCCTCTCTGCGAAGTAATGGCGTACGGAATCCTGGATGAGGCGGTTGAGATTGATGGTCATGACCGACTTGGAACCGGTGCTGACGGATGCGGTACCCATGGAATACTGGTGGGTGGTGTGGTTGTGGCTCACGTCTTCCATATCCTTGAGGGAGTTGCGCAGGCGGCAGCAGCTGCTCAGGGAGTCGGGGCTGTTGGACAGGTAGCAGAAGAAGCTGTGGCCCTTGGACCACATCTCCGCGGTGAAGTCAGCGTAGTCCTTGTCGGCGAAATCGTCGGCGCCGTCGGTGAGGAGGGCCATCGTCTCCACGGGGAAGGTGAGGATATAATGGTTGCGTTCCTCGTTGAACCAGTTCATGAAATGGCGCTGCAGCCAGTCGAGGGTCTCCCACTTGGGGGCGGTGCCGTCGGGGAAACGGAAGTCGCCGAAGACGCCCTCGAAGTAGGGCTTGTCGAAGTAGCCGATGTTCCAGAAGACGGTCTGGTAACCGCGGTTGCCGGCGGGCATGTTCATGGAGTGGACGACCTGCTGGAAGCTGTTGTCGATGACCTTGCACAGGGTGCGCTTCTTGGCGTTGTTCTCAACGACGTCGTCGAGGTGCTCGAGATAATCGTCACCGTAGTCCTTGCGGATGAAATAGTCGAGGTACATCAGGAACTCGGGGGTGGCTACCGCGCCCATGAACTGGGACGATACGGAATAGACGAGGTTGATGAACTCGCCGCAGAAGCTCTTGAGGTCGGTGGGGGCGATGGATACGCCTCCAAGCTCCTTGAGGCCGCTGACCAGGAACGGATACATGGTGATGGCCACGCAGTAGGGGAAACCGGGCGTGCCGCTTTCGTCGTGCTTGTAGAGGACGTGGGAATTGAGGTCCTTGAGGTACTGGTCGCTTGATGTTGTTCTCCTTGTAGAGCTCGTTGCCGAGGGTGACGATGTTCTTGCGGGTGACGTTGGCGTTGGCGTCGAACTTGGAGCCGGTCGCAGCGTTTGTTGCTGCAATATAGTCCTTTATGAAGTCGCGCTTCTTGCGGAGGTCGAGGTCTGCGTCGAACTTATCGATGTAGGCGTGGGCGACTTTCTTGTTGATGGACATCAGGGAGTCTTCTACCTGCCTGCGGATCTCCGTGCTTGCTATGCCGTCATAGATGTAAAGGTTGTTGATGATAGAGACGACGATTGCGTCTTCACAGTACTGACCTGCACTCTTGTATGCCTCGTGTATGCCACGGGCCAGTTTCGCCTTGTCGTACTCTTCGGTTGTGCCATTGGTTTTACGTACTTCCATATATTGATTAGTTTTTTCAGAGCGATTTGGGTTACAAAGTTAGCCAAACAAAACCTCATGGGACAGCCCGGATGACAGAAGTTTTCAACACACTTATAAACATTCACGATCCGCCGTCAGACAACGGAAGAATCAACGATTTTTATTATATTTGTGAAATTTTCGAAACTATGTACACATCCAGCAACGGACTATATGTCGCCTATGGCCCGGAGGGCCCTATCAGCATTACAGGAAAAATGGCCAACCGCCACGGTCTCATCGCCGGAGCCACCGGTACCGGTAAGACCGTCACGCTTCAGGTGTTGGCGGAGACATTCAGCCAGGCCGGCGTGCCTTGCTTCATGGCGGATATGAAAGGGGACCTCAGCGGCATCAGCCAGGCCGGCAGGATGTCCGGTTTCATCGAGAAGCGCTGCGCAGAATTCGGCATCAGCGATCCTCATTTCGCCCCCTGCCCGGTCCGTTTCTTCGACGTGTTCGGCGAGCAGGGCCATCCCATGCGCACCACCATCTCCAACATGGGCCCGGCCCTTATGAGCCGCCTCATGGGCCTCAATGAAGTGCAGTCCGGAGTCATGGACATAGTGTTCAAGGTTGCCGACGAAAGGGGCCTTCTGCTCATCGACCTCAAGGACCTGCGCTCCATGCTGGCATATATCAATGAACACGCGAGCGAACTGCGTATAGAATACGGTACGGTCACTTCCGCCACGGTCGGCGCCATCCAGCGCGCCCTCCTCGGCCTGGAGAACGAAGGCGCTGAGAAATTCTTCGCCGAGCCCTCATTCGACATCAACGACCTGTTCGCCGTCGATGAATACGGCAGGGGAGTCATGAGCGTCCTTGCAGCCGACAAGCTGATGATGAATCCCAAGCTCTATTCCACCTTCCTGCTGTGGCTCCTGTCCGACATCTACGCCAACCTCCCCGAGGTCGGCGACTGCGACCTTCCCAAGCTGGTATTCTTCTTCGACGAGGCCCACACCCTCTTTACGGACACGGCCCCTGCACTTATCAGCAAGATCGAGCAGGTCGTCCGCCTCATCCGAAGCAAGGGCATCGGCGTATATTTCATCACCCAGAATCCCACCGACATCCCCGAAAGTATACTCGGCCAGTTGGGCAACCGCATCCAGCACGCCCTCCGCGCCTATACTCCCAAGGACCAGAAGGCAGTGCGCAGCGCCGCAGAGACATTCCGCGCCAACCCTGCCTTCAAGACTGCGGACGCCATCACCACACTGGAAACGGGAGAGGCGCTCGTGAGCTTCCTCGACGAGAAGGGTGCGCCCGCAATCGTACAGCGTGCGCGTATCCTCTTCCCCCTCAGCCAGATAGGTGCCATTTCCGACGGCCAGAGGCTCGATATCCGCAACGCTTCGCCTCTCAAGGGCAAGTACGACAACGTCATCGACCGCGTCTCCGCATTCGAAATTCTCCTGGCCGACCGCCAGAAGGCCGAGCAGGAGCAGGAACTCCAGCGTCAGCAGGTAGAGGAGCAGAAGGCCCGCGCCGAACAGGAGCGCCAGGCCGAACTTGCCCGCAGGGAGCAGGAACGCGCGCAGAAGGAATGGGAGCGGGAGCAGCGTGCCCGCGAGAAGGAACTCCAGCGCTCAAGTACCTCTTCAGCAAAGAAAAAGGCAGGACTTGGCACCGTAGTGGCCGGAGCAGCCATCGGAGCGGCGATTACGAGCATCTCCCGCAGCGCCGGAAAGGCCGCGGCGGATTCCATAGTCAAGGATTCTTCCGGCAAGAAGAAGGGCAGCCAGACGGTAGGCGGCAAGGCCATCTCCAACGCCGCTTCATCTGCCGTACGCACCCTTGCCCGCAGCATACTCGGCAGCCTTATCAAATGAAACTGAAGCACCTCGCACTGGCCGTTGCCTTAGTCATCCTCCTGCCGTCCTGCCGGCACCAGGGTCAGGGCGGCACCGACGTCCAGGTACAGAAGGATACGGTCCTGCCGCTGGGTTTCCTCACGGAGGCCTATCAGGTCGATTCCACCCGCGTCCGCGACGGCGAGACTTTCAGCGGCCTTATGAACCGCCTTGGCATGGGCGCCCGCGACGCCTACAGCCTTGTCGTCTGCTGCGACAGTATCTTCGATGTCCGCCGCATGCGCGCCGGCAACGACGTAGAAGCATATTATTCAGCGGCAGACAGTACCGGCAACAGGCATCTGGAGTATGTGGTGTACCACAACGACCGCATACAGTCGACCGTATTCCAGTGCAGGGATTCCCTCTGCGGCTGGGTGTGCACCCGTCCCGTCCAGCACGTCCGCAAGGTTGCGGACATAACCATCCACAGTTCACTCTGGAACGATATGCTGAAGGCAGGGGCGTCACCGCTGCTTATCGTCGACCTCGCCGACGTTTACGCATGGACCGTCAATTTCTTCGGCCTGCAGGACGGCGACCGCTTCCGGGTCATCTATAACCAGACGGAAAGCGACGGGGAAGTCATAAGCATCGACGGCATCGATTTCGCCATATACAACAGCGGCGACTTCAGCGCCAGCGCCATACGCTTCGACCAGGGCGACGGCGGCAACAAGTACTGGAACGAGAAAGGGGAGAGCATGCGCAAGGCCTTCCTCAAGGCACCCCTCCAGTTCACCCGTATCAGCAGCCGCTTCACCTATCACCGCAAGCATCCCATCACCGGCAAGGTCCGTCCACATACCGCCGTCGATTACGCAGCGCCCACCGGTACGCCGGTACACTCCATAGGCGACGGCACCGTCACCCTCTGCGGATGGGACGGATCCGGCGGAGGCAACCGCATCAGGATCAGGCACATGAATGGGTACGAGACATGCTACATGCACCTGTCCAGATTTGCCTCCGGCATCAAGCAAGGCTCCCGCGTGGCCCAGGGCCAGACCATCGGATACGTCGGATCGACCGGCCATTCCACCGGCCCCCATCTTGATTTCCGTGTATGGAAAGACGGCACTCCCATCGACCCTCTCAAGATGATTTCTCCTCCTTCGGAGCCCCTCAGGAGCGAGAATCTCGACTCCCTCGGCAAACTCTATCAGGCATATTTAGATACACTCGCCAGGCGATGAACATCGAGCCGGTCGCCTACTTCCATTCGCCCCTCAAGGGGAAATTCGGCATACCCAGGCAGTCGGGCATAGCCACGGAACTGCGTGGAGAGGTGCGTTTCGTACCCCCATACGACGCCCCGGAGGCCATCCGCGGCCTGGACGGATTCGATTACTGCTGGCTGATATGGGGATTCTCCCTCAATCCCGCCGCCTCCGCCCATCTTACCGTCCGTCCGCCGCGTCTGGGCGGCAACGACAGGGTAGGCGTATTTGCATCCCGCTCTCCGTTCCGGCCAAATCCGCTCGGGCTGTCCTGCGTGAAGATAGAATCGGTGGAGGCGGGCGTACTGAGAGTTTCCGGCGCCGACCTGGCCGACGGTACGCCTATATATGACGTCAAACCCTACATCGAATATGCCGACAGCAGGGCTGGGGTGAGGAGCGGTTTCGTCGATTCCTCCTCCTGGAAGCCGCTGGAAGTGATTGTTCCAGATGATTTGAGGCAAAAGATGCCACAGGATGAGCTGGAAGCCCTTGTCCAGGTACTTTCGCAGGATCCCCGTCCGGCATATCAGGAAGACCCGGAAAGGGTATACGGCATGACTTTCGGGGCGTATGAGGTAAAATTCTGCGTACAAAACGGAAAGTTGTTTGTGAGGTCTGCAGAAAAATATTAAATTTGCCGCTCAATGTCTGCAGGAATCAACGAAATACTGAAGGAACGTTCCCTGGAAGAAATCGAGGCCACCCTCGATTATTTCGATGCGTATCCCCGCATAGGCCACCGCCGTCAGGACCTCGTAAAGGCCCTGTCGGACCTGTTTACCGGTGAGCCCGTCCGCTGGCTCGACCGCCTCATGGAGGGCGACCTGCGCGTTCTGGCGCGCCTCTGCGCCGCCGGCCCCGAGATTCCCGTCGACCTCATCCCTACGGATTATCCCATGGTGATAGAGGTCCTGCACATAGCAAAGTTCGACAAGTCGCCCAATGCCACAGACCTTGTATCAGTCTGCATTCCGTCGGTTTTTTACGACCTGATACATAACGATATAGATGCGGTAATCGAAAGGAAAGAAAAAGATGGTTCCTTCGACGTAGAGCGTCTTGCCCTCGGAGCTTTGAACGCATTCGGAGCCGTGCCGCTGTCCACTTTCGTAGACACCATCTTCAGCGATTTCGACGACATGGCCGAGATGCGCTCATTCGCGGCAAACCTGGTCAAATGCCCTGTCTTCCGCCTCTATCAGGAAGAGTACAAAGGGACAGCCTATATGGTTTCCCCCGACGTGGAGGATTCCCAGGAACTGATGCGCAAGCGCAGCAAGATGTACAAGGGCGTGCGCCGCTATGCCAGCCTTGAGGTCCCCGACCTGCGGGCGGCAGGGGAGAATTCTCCTTTCTGCTTCTACGGAGCGCATACCCGCGAGGGCCAGGCGCTGCTTGACATGCTCGAGCAGACCGGCTATGAGGGCGAAGAGCTGGAATACGCAGCCCACTCCGTCTGGATCAATTCCCAGTACGAACCCGACGAGAAGAACCTCGACATCCTGCTTTCTCCCGTCACCCAGAGGGATGCATACATAGAGACCTACGAAGAATTCGTGGAATTCGCCAATGTAATCATCCGTTACGCCAATTCAGTGCCCAAGTGGCTCCTCAAGGGCCACAGCGCAGACCAGACCGGCCAGATGATCTATTCTCTTCCGGAAGACTTCTTCCGCGAGGAGTTCGAGGAAAACCTCAATTACGGCGAGGAGATGATGCAATACTTCGACAGGGCCAACCGCGTACGTCCCGTCCCGCCGGATGATCCCTGCCCCTGCGGAAGCGGCCTTTCGTACCGCTTCTGCCACGGCAAGTACGTCAGTTAAAATTACTTGACGGCTTTTACCTTAAGATTCTCTTCAAGATACTTTGACCACTTTCCGACGGCCTCGTCGTCGGGCGCTATAACCGTGCAGATAAGCAGTCCGCCCTTTACGATCTCCATGCACATAAGCAGCATTATCGAGCCGTCCTCGCATTCTCCGGAGAATCCGTAGGCCTTGCGGTTCTTGAAGGTCCATTCGGCGATGGGATCTTCTTCTTCATCCTCCTCGTCCCAGCCAATGATTTCGGCGTAATTGGCGTAGGCTTCATCCTCGGCGGTGGTGTCGGAGGGCAGATCGCCTACGTAAAGGTCGAAAAAAGCATCGTATTTGCCTTCCTGCGCGGATGGCAGATGGCACTCGAGGTGAGTTATCATTGCATTCTCAACCTCTTCGTAGCGTTCCTCTTCCCTTATCCATTCAGGAGAGAGGGGGAGTGAAATGTCGTATGTCATAAGCTGTTATAGGATACTGAGAAGGTGTCGCCGAGAGAAGGATTGCCGGTCGTGAAGCCCTTTTTGAGCCAGCGGGCGCGCTGTTCGGCGGTGCCATGGGTGAAGGAATCGGGGACTGCGTAGCCCTTGGACTTCTTCTGGAGGTAGTCGTCGCCGATCTTTCCTGCGGCATTAACGCCCTCCTGGAAGTCGGTGTCGTCCAGGGAACGGAAGAACTTGTTGTCGTAATGGGCCCAGATTCCGGCGTAGAAGTCGGCCTGGAGCTCAAGGCGCACGCTCATCTGGTTGGCGTCCTTCTGGTTCATACGGGACATCTTGGAGTGGGCGTCATTCAGCGTGCCGAGGAGGTACTGCACGTGATGTCCCACCTCGTGGGCAATGACGTAAGCATACGCAAAGTCGCCGTCGGCGCCGATTGTCTTCTTCATTTCGGTGAAGAAGGAGAGGTCGAGGTAAACCGTCTGGTCGGCACTGCTGTAGAAGGGACCCATCTGGGCGGAGGCGGTTCCGGTGGACGTCTGGACATAATCATTGTAAAGGACAAGCCTCGGCGGCTGGTAGGTGAGGCCGCTCTGCTTGAAAAGCTCTGTCCATACATCCTCGGTTCCGGCGAGGATCTGCTTGGAGAATACGGCGAGCTCCTCTTCCTGGGCGCTCGGTGTGTAATTGACTTCCGTCTGGCTGCCGCCGGTAAGGGCGCCGGCCTGCTCGAGCACCGGGGTGGCGTCGATACCGAAAACAAGGTAGAGAATTCCGGCCAGAATGATGCCTCCGAGGCCCAATCCACCGGCTTTTCCCATGCTGCGACCGCGGCGGTCGTCAACATTTGTGCTTTGACGTCTTCCTTCGAGGTTCATGTTGCTAAATCTTTGAGTTAGAGAGTTTGTAACTATTTTGTTATGACTATTAACATTTTTGTTAGAGGGCTTTTTCAGCCTCTTTTACCGCCCAATCAGCTCGCTGTCGTTGAAATAATCGATGCGCATCGCGTGGCGGACGTCGTCAAGCGTGGACTGGGCCTCGGCGACGGCAACTTCAGTACCTTTGCGGAGGATTTCCCATACAGCAGGGAGGTCTTTTTCCAGTTCGGCGCGGCGCTGCCTTATGGGCTCGAGGGTATCGTTGAGAATCGCGGCGAGGAAATTCTTTATCATTACGTCTCCGAGGCCTCCGGCCCTGTACTGGGCCTTGACTTCGTCCAGGCTCTTGAATTCGAAGCTTGATTTCTTGCCGACGAAGCAGGATGCGAAGCGCTCGAAGTGCTCCGGACGGCAGAATGCGTCGAGATAAGTGAAAACCGGGTTGCCTTCGACCTTGCCGGGGTCGCTGACCTGCAGGTGTCCGGGATCGGTGTACATTCCGCGCACCTTGCGGTCTACTTCTTCCTTGCTGTCGGAGAGATAGATGCAGTTGCCGAGGGACTTGCTCATCTTGGCCTTGCCGTCGATTCCGGGAAGGCGCAGGCAGGCTGCATTGTCGGGGAGAAGGATATC
>CACZEU010000086.1 GCA_902780175.1 uncultured Bacteroidia bacterium | reverse complement strand
CAGTACCCTGTGCCCCCAGAGCCCATAAAACCAAGTAAAAAGGGCTCTGGGGGCACAGGGTACTGTCGTTTATTCAATCAGACAAAAACTGATGTGGCAGTTACGGGCGAAGAGGGCGTCGGAGGGGCTGTCGCCGACCATAAGGGTGCGGGAAGGGGTGACGGAAGGGTGGTCTGAAAGAATCTGGTCGAAAAGGCCGCGGTTGGGCTTGCGGCAAGGATCGGAGTCGGAGACGGCGGTGCAGACATAGATGCCGTCGATGCGGCCGCCGGATGCCGAAATCTCCTTCGTCATCCATTCGTGGATGCCCTCCAGGGCCTCCCTGCTCATCACTCCCCTGCCTACTCCGCGCTGGTTGGTGACGATGAATATACGCCTGAATCTGGAAGCCGCCTCCCGTAAAGCGTCTTTTATTCCCGGCCGCCATTCGAATTCATCGATCGTCTTGACGTAGTCGCCGGGGCGAAGGACATTGATCACGCCGTCGCGGTCGAGCAGGAGGGTGTCGTGGCCGGTGAGGAGCAGCCACGGCGCACTGCAGGCGCGTGCATAGTCGTCCGGGACGCCGATGTCTATAAAATAGCCGTCCTGCACGAGTCCGCAAAGCTCACCGGCTGCGCACCGGGGCTCGAGTACGTCCTTTTCGAAGGAAAACTTTTCCGGCAGTCCGCCGAAGATTCCGGAGTCACGGTCAAGGGCATAGATTCCGCCGTTGATGAGGCCAGCCTCGCAGTGCTGCTTCTCCTTAAAGGCGCTGACGGTGCAGTCGGGGGCGAGTTCCACCCTGCCGTAGCGGTCGAAGTCGCACATAGGTTTCAGCGCCACGGCTATTGGCTTTCCGGACTGTCGCCGGAACTCCACGAGCTGCCCGAGGTCTGCGTCGAACCAAGTGTCGCCGTTGAGCACCACAAGCTCAGGACCGGCCGCCTTTGACGCCGCAAGCCTGATGCCTCCGCCGGTGCCCAGTGGCTGTTCTTCGACAGCAAAGCAGAATTCAAATGGATATTCGGAAGCATGTTCCGCAATCCACTGCTCTATCACTTCCCGCAGATAGCCGACACTGAGGATGACGCGCTCCACATCGAAGCGCTTCAGCCCCTCCAGCAGGTACCACAGGAACGGCTTACCGCCCACGGGCGCCATACACTTGGGCACGTCGCTGACCACGCTGCGAAGGCGGGTCCCCAGTCCTCCGGCAAGGATAATGACTTCCATCACTTACCGAAGAAGTGCTTTTCCACCATCAGGCACAGGCAGTGATACACCGGAAGATGCAGCTCCTGGACCTTGAAGGTCTCGGTTTCCGGCACTTTGATGCACACGTCCGTGTAGCGCTCCAGTTTATTGGGCCTGGCTCCGGTGAGGCCGATAATTCTCATTCCGCGGGCTTTCGCGGCGACTGCGGCATAGAGCACGTTGCGGCTGTTTCCCGAAGTGCTGATGCCAAGGAACACGTCGCCGGGGCGGCCGTAGCCGTTGACCTGCTGCGCGAAACCCAGGAGGGGCTCGCAGTCGTTGAGGTAAGCCGTGCTGAGGGCAATGTGCCCGTCGAGCGCTATCGCAGGGAGAGCCCCCTGCAGATTGTCTCGCAGCACTGCACCCAGCTCGGGATCCACAGCGACAAGCGCCTCGCCATACCCCTGCGGAAGGGTCTTTGGAAGGACGAAACTTTTCATCATCTCGCCCACTATGTGTTCGGCATCCGCAGCGCTGCCGCCGTTGCCGGCAATGAGCAGTTTGCCTCCGGCTTCATAGCATTCGACAAGGGCCTGTGCAGCATCCCAAATCAGGCTTCGACAGGCTTCCAGCTGCGGATAGCGCCCAATCAATGAATCAAGTATCGCTTTCATTTTTACTCGTTGTCAGAATCAAATATTTTCCATCCGTGCGCGCCTCCTTCGGTGAACAGGAAAGGCACTATGAAGCCGTCAAGGGCACTCAGGGCATCTTCCACCTGCTTTTTCATGGCAGGATCGACGAAGAAGATAATGAATCCCCCGCCGCCGGCTCCGCTGACCTTGCCAGCCTTGGCACCTGAAGCAAAAGCAATATCCATCACTTGCTGGATGGCATCGTTGGTGATTCCGTCCGCCAAATTCTTTTTGTGTTCCCAGCTGCTTCCCATTATGGATGCAAACTCATGCATGTCGCCCTTGAGAAGTGCCGCCTTCATATCGACAGCACTCTGTTTGATGCCGTGGAGGGCTTCAATTGTCTTCAGCCTGCCGGCATACGCGTTCTTTCGTTCCTCTTCGATGATGCGGGCGCTGCTGCGGGATTTCCCAGTGAAATAGAGCAGCAGGCTGGCCTCCAGTTCGTCCGTAATCCAGCGCTTGACCCTCAGAGGATTGACTATCACGCTGTCGTCAGGGCGGAACTCTATGAAATTGAAGCCTCCGAATGCCGCAGCATACTGGTCCTGCTTGCCGCCGGAGAGCCCAAGGTCCTTGCGCTCGATCTCATAGGCGAGCCTTGCGATTTCATAGTCGCCCAACGGCAGGGAGTACCATTCCGCGAATGCCTTCAGTATGCACACCACCATTGTGCTCGATGTCCCGAGGCCGGAGCCGGCGGGAGCATCGTTGTAGGTGGTGATCCTGAATGGTTTAGGCGTGATGCCGAAATCCCGCACCACACGGTTGTAGACGCCTTTTATCAGGACGGCTTCGCCATCCACGGGAAGTTCCGGCCCGAGCGGGAAGGAACAATTGCAGGAAGCGTCGTAGGAATGGATGGTAATCATCCCGTCCCGAGTCTCCTCGATGGTACAGTAGGCATACAGGTTGATGGTGGCGTTGAGCACAAGGCCACCGTACATGTCGCTGTAGGGCGACACGTCGCTGCCGCCACCGGCAAGTCCCAGCCGTAGCGGCGCTTTGCTTCTAATAATCATCTTCCTTTGTATAAATAATTATGCTTGCGGCGCCAGAAATACTGCCAGAGTATAAAGAATGGCATCCAGAACACTTCCGAGGGATAATGCATGAAATAGCGGAAAGACCGCCCTACTTTCCTGCGCCCGTGGGCCAGCAGCCCCTCCCCCTTAGCGTGTGCGTTACGGGGATCGTAGCGGCCGAAATTGCCGGCACGGAGTATCTCGTCGAGAAGGAACGCTCCCTCCCCGGGGTCCGGCACACAGAGCATCAAGCCATCTTCGAGGGCGAACACTTCCTTGAGCACCCACATCACGGCAGCCGCAAAACCCTGCATCTTCAGGTGCTTAAGGTCAGACCGGACCTTCTCCCGCTGCTCGTCCGAGAGTTGCTTAAGGACATAATAATAGTCGAGCAGCTGGCGGAGTCCGACACCTTCTTCCAGCACGTGCCGGTAGATATGGAAAAGCATATACACGGCATCGAACGAGGCCGTGGTCACGCAGAAGCCGAGCTCCCCGTCGTAATTGGAGAACTGCCCGCCGGCATTCGCTGCAAACCATCGCTGGAGACGCCGGTTAGCTCCGGGAGCGTTCATCCAGGTGGGGGTGAAATGCACTTCAACGCCCATTTTGGGTATCATATTCGCGTCCAGGTGGTGGTAAACGATCTTTTTGACCGGGCACAGGGTGCGGATATAATCAACTATCGCCTGTCTGTCCCCTTCCAGCCAGATGTCTATGTCGCCGCACTGGCGCAGCGTCGGATCAGGGTAGCGCAATGCAGCACCCTGCCCCTTCAGCAGGCAGTTTCTAAAACCGTCGGCATTGAATTTCTCATGGAGGGAACGGATCGTTTTATTCTGGACCTCGTTCCTCTTCGCAATCTTCTCGGCCATCATGGCCCAGCGGGAATAAATGCTCAACGGTATTTCAATGCTGTCGTGAAGCTCGTCAATTGCAGGAAACGTCACGCCGAGCAGATTATGCTTTCCCGTGACCTTGAGAAGTTCTTCCCACTCTTCACGGGATGCCGGCGGCTCCGAAATGGATTCCCTGCAGCCCACGGCCATCTGCACAAGTTCGAAAAAAGAATTCATATCAATAGGCCTGTTTGTCTCCACCCAGGATCTGAGCTATTGTCTTAAGTATAATCTTCATATCCAGTCCGAGGGTCCAGTGCTCTATGTACCAGATATCGTAGCGGACGCGGTCGGCCATTGCCTCGGTGGTCTTGGTCTCGCCGCGGCAGCCGTTGACCTGGGCCCACCCCGTCAGTCCCGGACGGACCATATGGCGCACCAGGTATTCGTCGACCAGCTTGGTGTACATTTCCGTGTGCAGTTCCATATGCGGCCTGGGACCGATGATGGACATATCCCCCTTCAGCACGTTGATGAACTGGGGCAGTTCGTCGATGGACGTACGGCGCAGGAAGTCTCCGAACTTCGTTTTCCGGGGGTCGTCGGCGGTGGCCTGCAGCTTGTCGGCGTCGGCGTTGACCTTCATCGACCGGAACTTGTACATCGTGAATGGGCGTCCCTTGTAGCCCGTGCGCTTCTGCCGGAACAGGATGGGCCCGGGCGACGAAAGAGATGTGCCTATGGCCACGAAGCACCAGACGAAGGGGTAAACCAGCACAAGGAAGAGCAGGCTCGCAATGATGTCGAAGAAACGCTTGACTGCCGCATTGACGGGATTGGACAGGGGCTCGTCCCTGAGTTTTACCACGGTAAGAGGGCCCATCTCGCTGAAAGTCATCGACCTATGGAGGTAGCCGTCCATATTGGGCACATAGTAGAAGTCGATGAACAAGTTCTCGCAACTGCGGATTATCTCGTTGACGGTACCCGTCTTGATTGCGGGATTAAGGCTGCAGTACAGCTGGTGGACCTTGTTGTTTTCAATGTACTGCTTGATTGCAGGCAAGTCTTCTCCGAATTCAGCGACAAGCTTATAATCAGCGAAATCTGCAGAACTCTGGATGATGTCAGCAAGCCTTCCAGCATTCTCGTTCTCCCCCACTATGACCACGTGTATCTTGTTGCGTCCCTTCTTTCTGGCCGCGAGGATTGCAGCGCGGAACAACAGGTGCCATATACTTATCACGGCCACCGACATCATTCCCTCATAGAGGAAGAAATGCCCGGCAAAGCTATAAAAGAGAATATCGACGGAAGCGGCGAAGATGCCAAGCGTGATCAGGCACTGGTATAATACCCGCAGGATCTGCTTCTTCCAATTATAGCCCCGCTCATGGAGGCGCACAGGCAGCACCACCATTGCGATTATAAACCCGACGATAAGAAAATACAGCGACCGCGGCCTTGTCAGCACGAAATCCTCCGGACTCGTGAACTTGAACCAGCTCAGCATCCATTCGAAGATGCCAACGTGGATCGCCAGGTCCACCAGCATCACCGGGACGCTGTAGTAGAAAAACTCCTTGGTGTTGAATGTCTTCAGGTTCATAATGTCATCTTTCAGCTCTCATCGGGTTGTGCAGGAAATCTTCGTAAGCGAGGCGTATGCCGTCTTCGAGTTCTGTCTTGTAGGTCCAGCCAAGGGCCGTCGCCTTGCTCACGTCCAGAAGCTTGCGGGGAGTGCCGTTTGGGCGGGAGGTATCCCACCTTATGGCTCCGCTGTAGCCGACAACCTTAGCGACAAGCTCCGTCAGTGCCTTGATAGTCAATTCCTTGCCTGTGCCGGCGTTGACCGTCTCGTTGCCGGAATAGTTGTTCATAAGGAACACGCAAAGGTTAGCGAGGTCATCCACATAAAGGAATTCACGGAGGGGGCTTCCGTCGCCCCAGCAGGTGACTTCTTCGAGACCTGCTTCCTTTGCCTCGTGGAAGCGGCGGATCAGTGCCGGCAGCACGTGGCTGTGTTCCGGATGGTAGTTATCGTTGGGGCCGTAAAGGTTGGTCGGCATCACGCTGATGTAGTCGGTGCCGTACTGGCGGTTGAGGAACTCGCAGTATTTCAGTCCGCTGATCTTGGCCAGGGCATAGGCCTCATTGGTCTTCTCCAGAGCACCCGTAAGGAGGCAGCTTTCCGGCATGGGCTGGGGAGCCATACGCGGATAAATGCAGCTGCTGCCCAGAAACTCCAGTTTCCTGCACCCGTTCTTCCAGGCTGAATGTATCACATTCATTTCCAGGATTATATTGTCGTACATGAAATCGGCGAGGGCATTCTGGTTGGCGACAATTCCACCCACCTTTGCCGCGGCGAGAAACACATACTCCGGCTTCTCCGCCTCAAAAAACGCCTCGACGGCATCCTGCCGCGTCAGGTCCAGTTCCTTGTGGGTGCGGGTGACAATATTCGTGTATCCCTGGCGATGCAGCTCCCGCACTATGGCGCTCCCCACCATTCCCCGGTGGCCGGCCACATATATCTTGCTGTTCTTTTCCATTGTCGTCACACTCGCTCCCTGATGTACATCTTCCGAACTTTCTTCATATCGTGCTGCACCATTACGCGCACCAATTCTTCGAATGAGGTCTTCTGCGGATTCCAGCCCAGCACCTGTTTCGCCTTCGTGGGGTCACCCAGCAGCTGTTCCACTTCGGAGGGGCGGAAATACTTGGGGTCCACCTCCACCAGCACGCGTCCGCTATCTTTGTCGATACCCTTCTCATCAATGCCTTCCCCTTCCCAGACAAGCTCTATTCCCGCTTCCCGGAAGGCAAGGGTGCAGAACTCCCGTACGCTATGATACTGCCCCGTCGCCACCACATAGTCGTCCGGCTTTTCCTGCTGAAGCATAAGCCACATACACTCGACATAGTCCCGGGCATAGCCCCAGTCGCGCAGGGCGTTCATATTCCCCAGATACAACTTGTCCTGGAATCCCTGCGCTATACGGGCGGCGGCAAGCGTGATCTTGCGGGTCACGAAGTTCTCGCCGCGCCTTTCGCTTTCGTGGTTGAACAGGATGCCGTTGCAACAGTACATCCCGTAACTCTCCCGGTAATTCTTCATTATCCAGAAGCCGTAAAGCTTTGCAACGCCGTACGGGCTGCGGGGATAGAAAGGGGTCGTCTCCTTCTGGGGAATCTCCTGCACGAGGCCGAACAGCTCCGAAGTTGATGCCTGATAGATGCGGCAGGTCTTCTCAAGGCCTGCGATACGCACCGCTTCCAAAAGCCGGAGCACCCCCATGGCATCCGTGTCCGCCGTGAACTCAGGCACATCGAAAGACACTTTCACGTGACTCTGGGCGGCCAGGTTGTAGATTTCGTCGGGTTTGATTTCACTAATGATGCGGATGAGGGAACTGGAGTCGGTCATATCGCCCCAGTGGAGAATCAGCAGCGGTTTCTTTTTCATATCCCGCACCCATTCATCCAGATACAAGTGCTCGATCCTTCCCGTATTGAAAGAGGAGCTGCGGCGCATTATGCCGTGTACTTCATAGCCTTTATCCAACAAGAATTCGGCAAGGAAAGAGCCGTCTTGCCCGGTAATTCCGGTAATCAGTGCCTTTTTCATATAAATCAGTCATTAGTGTCCACTAAAAATTTATATATAGGTCTTTGAAAGTATTGATAGTTAGATAGTTAAGAGGTGTTTGAGGGGCGAACGGTTTTCAATCGTAAC
>CACZEU010000085.1 GCA_902780175.1 uncultured Bacteroidia bacterium | reverse complement strand
GGGGCTATCGCTGAAGTACCTCACTTCAATCACGCCCCTCTGTGTATATATCCGATTTATTTTTCTCAAGTTGTACGGCGAAATGCGTTTCAGCCCCGTAAACATTGACTCAGATTGTCAAAAATGTATCCGTGGAAAACGCCGAAAATCGCAACCGTAGCTATTCGTGAACCCTCCTTTGGGCCGCTTCAAGCTCACGCCGATAGGCCTCGTGGGACGGCTTGAAACGATTCCTGAGACCCTGCCGCGCCTTCACCCTGCGGACATGCGGAATGTCCTTGGGCCGTGCGGCGGGAATCTGAATGGAGCGCTTGATGCGGCGGTACTCGTTCCGTTCGTCCTGTTTGTCCTGGCAGGCTTGGGTTTCGGCCTTGCGCTCTTTCGGGGAGAGGTTTTTCTTTCGTTTGCGGTTGTCGTCGTGGAGAAGGGCGCTTTCCGCCGACTTGAACATCGACAGCCAGTTGTCGTCATGGGCCAGTTCTTCCGCGCATTTGCCGCGGTCGCTTGTCGCCGCGACGATTTCGGCGACCGTATGGGGCCCAACAACATAGTAATGGGATGGAGTCCCGACGGCAAGCAGATCATCTACCGCAACCGCATAAGCGACGGTTTTGCCGGCAAGCTATGGACCGTATCGCCCAAGGGCGGAATGCCCGCCGAGATTCCCCTACCCGAGGGAGGATTCTGCTGCTGGAGCCCGGACGGCAAGAAGCTCGCCTACAACCGTGTGATGCGCGAATTCCGCACCTGGAAATACTACCGCGGCGGCATGGCCGACGACATCTGGATCTGGGATCCCAAGGCAAAGAAAGTCACCAACATTACGCAGAACGATGCCCAGGACATCTTCCCCATGTGGATAGGCGACGAGATATTCTTCGCCTCCGACAGGGACATGATCATGAATCTGTTCTGCTACAATGTAAAGAACGGCAAGACTGAAAAGGTAACCGATTTCAAAGAGTACGACATCAAGTTTCCGAGCACCGACGGACACACCATAGTATTCGAAAACGGCGGCTGGATATACCGGTTCAACCCCAAGGGGCGCAGCTGCGTCAAAGTGCCCGTAACTCTTAACTCCGACAATACCCAGGCCCGTATCGAAAGGCGCCCCGTGGGCAACCGCATCAGCAGCGCCGCTCTCTCGCCTGATGGCAGCAGGATGGTGGCCACCGCCCGCGGCGAGGTGTTTGACATACCTGTGGGCAAGGGAGTTACACGCAACCTGAGCCGCACCCCCGCATCCAACGACCGCAGCGCCGACTGGAGCCCCGACGGCAAATACATAGTGTGGATAGGCGACGGTACCGGCGAGACCGAAATATACATCTACGATGCCTCCGAGGACGGGGAGCCGCGCCAGCTGACAAGCGGGACCGACACTTATATCCGCGGCCTCCAGTGGGCCCCCGACAGCAAAACCCTGCTCTATACCGACCGGAAGAACCGCCTGGTGGAGGTGAGCGTGCCCTCAGGAGCCAAACGCACCATAATGCAGAATCCCGAGGCCGAATTCAGGGGCGTTTCTTTCTCGCCCGACAGCAAATGGCTCACCTACACGCGTCCCGCCAAGAACGAGATGAACATAGTGTATGTGTACAACATCGAAAGCGGCAAGGAATACCCTGTGACCGAACGCTGGTACAACAGCAGCGGCCCCGTATTTTCGACCGACGGCAAGTACCTGATTTTCAGCTCCGACCGCGACATCAACCCGCAGTACAGCCGAATAGAGTGGAACTTCACCCTGGGCAACATGGGGTCGGCATACCTGGCCATGCTTTCCGCCGACACGCCTAACCCGCTGATTCCCAAGGACGAATCGCCAAAGGCCGAAAAAGCCGACAAGCCCGACAAAGCCGCGAAGGAAGATTCCGGGACAGTCAAAATCGACCCTGACGGCATATGGTCCCGCATAGTCAAACTCCCCTTCGGCGGCATGGGCTTCTATTCCGACGGCAAGAAAATATGGCACAGCGACTTTGGTGGCACCAAGGTGTACGACCTGGCCACGGGCAGCGACGAAGAGTGCGCCAAGGGGCGCATCTCCTACCGTGCCGGCGACAAGATGGCCCTCATCCGCGAGAGGGGTGGCTGGAGCGCCGCCAAGTTCGGGGCAAAGATGCACGGCGAAAAAATCAACACTTCAGATGCGGTTGCATTCATCGACTACCCCCAGGAGTGGGCGCAGATCTTCGATGAGGTGTGGCGTGCTTTCCGCGACGGCTACTACGTCCAGAACATGCACGGAAGAGACTGGAAAGCTATCAAAGACAAGTATTCCGTGCTTCTCCCCTACGTCCGCACACGCCTTGACCTTAATTACGTAATAGGCGAGATGATTTCTGAGCTGGCATCCGGTCACGCCTACGTCAGCCCCGGCGAGTATCCCAAACCCGAACGCATACAGATGGGTCTGCTCGGCGCGGAGATTTCCCGCGACAAGAGCGGATTCTTCAAGATAGACCGCATCCTGGAAGGTGCACCTTACAGCGAGAAGCTCCGGTGCCCTCTGGGCGAGCCAGGGCTGGGAGTAAAAGCAGGACAGTACATAACCGCTATAGACGGCGTGAGCCTTAAAGACGTTGACAACATTTACAAGCAGCTGATAGGCAAAGCTGGAGTTCTCACCGAGCTCACCGTCAACGATAAGCCCGCAGCCGGAGGCAAGAAGGTGATAGTCAAGCCCATAGCCGACGAGTATCCCATCCGGCACTATGAATGGGTACAGAAGAACATCCGCACCGTGGACGAACTTTCCAAAGGCAAGGTGGGCTACATATACATCCCCGACATGGGCCCCGAAGGCTTGAGCGAATTCGCACGCTACTACTATCCTCAGCTGGACAAAGAAGCCCTCATCATAGACGACCGCGCCAACGGCGGCGGCAACATCTCGCCGATGATTATCGAACGCCTCAAGAGAGAGGTGTACCGCCTGACCATGAGCCGCAACTCCACCATGACCGGCACGGTGCCCGACGGCACGCACACCGGCCCCAAGGTGCTGCTTATCAACAAATACTCCGCCTCCGACGGAGACCTGTTCCCCTGGAGCTTCAAGGCCAACAAGCTGGGCACGGTGGTTGGCACCCGCACCTGGGGAGGAATTGTCGGCATCAGCGGCCCCTTGCCCTATATGGACGGCACCGACGTACGCGTACCTTTCTTTACCAATTACGACAGAGCCACCGGCGAGTGGATCGTGGAGAACCACGGAGTTGACCCCGACATCCTGCTTGACAACGATCCTCTCAAGGAATATGCAGGCACAGACGAGCAGCTCATAAAAGCTGTAGAAGTGGCCCTCGGACAGCTCAAAGACCGCAAGCCCCTGCCTCCGGTCCCCGCCGACCGCACGTTCAAAGACCTTGGGCTGCCTCAACTGCCATAATATTGACACGATTTTTGCAAATACCAATTGTTTGTTATGAAACGACTTATATTATCCCTTGCAGCCCTTGTGACAGCATTCTCAGGGGCGCTGGCCCAGGAGGCCGGAAACGCCTATGCCAAATCGGATTTCGTTCCCGGAGACGAAATCTTCTTCGAAGATGACTTTGCATCTGAACAGCTCGGGGAGTTCCCTTCCCATTGGGACCTTCTTGACGGTTACGTGGAGACCGCTTCGGTCCAAGGCCGCAAGGTTTTGGCCTTCACAGACAACGGCATCGGACAGGTGATGCCCCTGATGAAAGACCAGTGGAACTGGTTGCCGGAAATCTTCACACTGGAATTTGACCTGTTCCTGTCCCCTATCACCGAAGATGGCGAAACCTCTATGCGGATGGAAGTACTGTTCGGCGACCGCGGAGCGTCAGACTACTATAACGCTCCCAGCATCGTAATCATTGATTATAGGGAAGACGGATATTCGCACATGGAGTGGAGCCTGCTCAAGCCGAATTCCGACGACCAGGCAGCCGGAGAGAAAGAACTGGGACTCAATCCGGACTTCGGCGGTTACAACGAAAAAGACAATCCGCTTAAGGCCGGAGAATGGAACCACTTCGCCTTCTCCTTCAACAAGAGGGCCTTCAAGGGCTACATCAACGGCGTCCGCGTAATAAACGTGCCGGCGATGAAAGCTCCGGGTTATTTCTTCATTGGCAGCAGCACCTTCTACAAATACAGCGGCATCAGCAACGTCCGCATCGCCAAGGGCGCAGTGCCTCTGTACGACCGTCTGCTGAGCGACGGCAAGATTACCTCCTACGGCATAACCTTCGCCACCGGCAAGGCCGACCTCAAGCCCGAATCGATGACCGAAATCGCCCGTATCGCCAAACTCATGGCAGAGCACCCCGAACTCAATTTCGAGGTCCAGGGCCACTGCGACAATACAGGCTCCGACGCCGTCAACGACCCCCTCAGCCAGAAGAGGGCCGAGGCAGTAGTCGCGGCACTCGTCTCCCAAGGCGTTACCGCTGAGCGCCTTAGCGCCGTGGGCAAAGGCTCCCACGCCCCCGTCGCCGACAACGGCACCGACGAGGGCCGGGCCAAGAACCGCCGAGTAGAATTCGTTAAAAAATAACAGATATGGGATTCCTTAAAAACCTTGTTGGCGGTGCCATCAGCGATGGTATCGGCAACGCATTGAGCAAAGCTGTCGAGAAAGCCGTAAAACCTGCTGCTGAAAAGTTCGCAAACAAACAGGCGGAAGCGATCGACAATGCCACCCAGCGCACGGCAGACGCCATGGAGAAGTATGATGCTGCCATGGATCAGGCGCAGAAAGACCTTGACGCAGCAGCCGCAGGGCAGGCTCCGGAAGCGGAAGCTCCGGACGAGGGTGCCCCTGCTGAAGGCGCACAGGCAGAAGCGCCCGCACAGGCAGCCGCACAGCGTCCTATGACCGAAGAAGAAAAGGCCCAGGCGGCAAGCGCCGCTGCCGCACTTAGAGGATTCGGAATGATGTTCTCCGGCGCCATTGCCCAGGCAAAGAGGGAGGAAGAGGAAGAAAAAGCCCGTAAAGCAGCTGCCGAGGCGGCCATTTTCACCGACTGGGAGCAGAATCTTCCAGCTTTCCCAAAATGGGATGTAGGCGGGAGCAATTTCATTCTTGAAGAAGAAACTCCCCGCAACGGCTATCCCTCATACAGGCTTATCCTGGACGGCCGTCCCTTCCTTGTAGAGGCCTACGCCGCCAAACTGCGCAGCGCCGGCTTTATCGCCCGCGGCTGTTCAAATCCCCAGGACCTCAACGCCGACACATACTACAAGATTATCGACGGAGTGTGCTGGAGCTGGAACCGCACCGACGCCTGCATGGACGGGCAGATCTGCACATATTTCTACGTTGATACTCCTCCTCGCCAGGAATCTCCCAAGGCATCCAGTCAAGGCGGACTCGAGGGTCTTGCCAAAGGCTTGTTCAAAAAGATTCTTAAGTAACGGCAAAGTTTTTTTTACTAAATTAGCGGCATGATGAAACGTGCCGCTTTTTTTTGCATTCTTTTACTGCTGCTCTCTTCCTGCACGGGATCGGAAAAATACGTCGACTGGCTGTATGAGTCTATGCCTCTGCCGGACAGCCTGATGTATCCACGCAGCTACTGGGAGGCAAACGTGGCCAAAACACTCCAGGTCCGCAAGGACATGAAGTGGAACGTTCCGGAGCGGGAGTTTCTCCATTTTGTACTGCCCCTCAGGGTCAACAACGAAACGCTTGACGACTTCCGCACCACATATGCCGATACTCTTTGCGCCCGGGTAAAGGGAATGAGCCTGAGCCAGGCTGCACTGGAGATCAATCACTGGTGCCACGAGCAGGCTTGTTACGAACCGTCCGACGGCCGCACCAGCGCTCCTATGGCTACCGTCCGACGTGGTGTAGGGCGCTGCGGCGAGGAATCGGTACTTACCGTAGCCGCTCTGAGGGCCGCAGGCATACCGGCGCGGCAGGTTTACACTCCCCGCTGGGCACACACCGACGACAACCATGCCTGGGTAGAAGTTTACGCAGAAGACGGAAAGTGGCATTTCATGGGCGCCTGCGAGCCCGCACCCACACTTGACAATGCCTGGTTCAACGCTCCCGTGTCACGGGCCATGCTCCTGCACACCAAGGTGTACGGCAATTACGACGGACCCGAGGATGTTATCCGGCGCACCCCGTGCTATACCGAAATCAATGTAATCCGAGGCTACGTACCCGCACGGCGCACCGTTGTGACCGTGCTCGACGGCGGATCGCCCGTCCAAGGAGCAAAGGTGGAATTCAAGATTTATAATTATGCCGAGTTCTATACCGTTGCTTCTTACACCACTGGAGCCGACGGCACTGCAGCCCTCGACACCGGTCTGGGAGACCTGCTGGTATGGGCGCAAAAAGACGGGAAGTTCGGATTTGCAAAAGCAAGTTCCGAGAGCGTGACAGTACGCCTTGAGCATAGCATCGGGGAGCGTTTCAGCGCCGATATCGACATAGTGCCGCCGCCCGAGAACCCAATTCCTTCCGGAGCCACCCCGGAGCAGGAAGAGGCCAACAGGCAGCGCCTTGCCGCCGAAGACGCCATACGCAATTCCCATCCCCACCGCAACCCTGATTCCGACTCATTTCTTGAAGCCCACGGCGAGGAGGGCACAACAGTGCTTCAGTCCCTCTCCGACAAAGACCGGAGTGATGTTACCCTGGATGTCCTTGAAGACGCCCTCCCCATTACGAACGACAATCCTGATGTCTTCTCGCCCCGTGTGGAGCTGGAGCACCTCAGGCCTTTCAGGAAAGAAGTCCGGGGCTCCGGAATAGCAGACCGCCTGCACTCCCCGCAAGAAGTGGTGCAATGGGTCCGAGACAGTATAACTCTGGTAGAGGGACGGAACCCGCAGGGCCTGCGCACCTCGCCGGTGGATGTGTGGCGAGCCCGCAAAGCCGACGCCCGCGGGAGGGACATCTTTTTTGTGGCACTGTGCCGCACCCTCGGCATACCCGCCCGCATCGACCAGGTGACCGGAAAAGTGCAGTATTTCCAAAGAGACCTGTGGATTGACGCGGCGTTTGAAAGCGAAGTACCCGGAAATGCTGCTACCATGGCAATCGTAAAGCTTTCCACGCCCCTCTCTTCGAAGCCGGAATATTACAGGCAATATACCTTTACCCGCATAGGCCAAAGCGGCTCCCGCCTTATGGAGTACGAGGAGAACGGTCCCTTCCGCCTCGACTACGTTTTGGAGAAAGGATACTACCTGCTCACTACAGGCACACGCCTGCAGGACGGAAGTGTCCTCGCCCACCTGGAGTTTTTCGACCTTGGCGACGAAGGACCTTACAATGTCCCCCTTGTGCTTCGAAAGCAAGAAGGCAAGCTGTCGGTTATCGGCACATTCAACGCCGATCCACTGCTGGAGCTAAGCGGGAGAGGCGATTACTTGCTTTTCATTCCCGGCCGAGAAGGGCATGAACCCACAAACCATGCAATTCATGAGCTGGAAGCATCGGCAGAAGCCCTCAACGCCTGGGGGAACGATCCCTTCCGCGGACGGTACTGGTCTGAGGCGGCCGAGCGCTACTGGCGCGACACGCTCCACACGGACTACGCGCGCCTCCTCTTCGACATGCGCCGCGCC
>CACZEU010000084.1 GCA_902780175.1 uncultured Bacteroidia bacterium | reverse complement strand
AGGCGTGGGAGGGGCGGAGGCCGTCAGGCCGGAGGGTTTCCGGAGGGAAGGCCCTGCTTTTTACTGCAACGAACCAAGCACCACGCCACATATCCTCTCGACATCATCCAAAGCCAACCCAGGATAAATAGGAAGACAAAGCACCCGCGAAGAAAGCCCCCGTGCCACAGGAACCTCAGCCGGAACAGACCGATAAGGCAAAGCGTCACAGACCAACGGCCAGAAATACTTCCGAGGCTTGATGCCGGCACAGACAAGAGCATCGGCAACCGCATCACGCTCAGCAGCATCCCGCAGCAGGACAGGCATATAAGAATAATTCCGCGAAGCCCCATCGCGCACGGAAAAGAACCCCACAGCCCCCCCAAGCAAACGCCGGTAAACGCCATCAAGCCTCTCACGCTCAAGGAGCTCATCGCCCAGATGCCGCAGATTGCAAAGCCCCATCGCCGCCTGCAACTCATTGAACTTCGAATTCCCACCCGCAGCGACACAAGTACACTCATCCCGAATCCCGAAATTCTTCTCATCGTCAAGCGCAACGGCCAGCGACGGATCACTGAAGCACACGGCACCACCCTCCACGGTATTGAACACCTTCGTAGCATGGAAACTAAGCACCGAAGCATCCCCCCGACAAACCAACGGCCTGCCGTCCAGACGTACCCCGAACGCCTGCGCCGCATCATATACCACCCTCAACCCGTGCCGGGCAGCGACAGCCTCGACAGCATCGGCATCACAAGCGTTGCCATAAACATGCACAGGCAGCACCGCCGACGTACGCAAATCGATCAGCCCCTCAAGACACGAAGGATCAAGAGTCCCGTCCGCCGCCAGCACGTCACAGAAAACCGGCTCGAACCCAAGCCTCACGATGGCATGAACCGTACTGGCAAAAGTAAACGGAGAAGTAACGATCCGGCTCCCGGCAGGCAACCGGAGTGCCCTCAGAGCCGCCTCCAGCGCCGAATGCCCATGCGAGAACAACGTCACGGAAGGACAACCCAGATACTCCCCCAGCGCCGCACGGAAACGATCGTGAAGCGGCCCCATATTGGTCAGGATATGACTGTCCCACAGCGGACGGATCTCCTCGCAGAACTCCTCGAACGGAGGCAGTGACGCACGCGTAACCTTGATACTCATAAACGATAAAGCACATTCATCCAGACCTTCCGAAGGTTGCGCCGGATCTGATAGGCGGTGACAGGAAGCTCACGCGGAGCAAGCATCCGCAGGAACTGCCCCCGGAAAGCATAATCATCAGAATCATACAGCCGCATGCGCATGCCGATGGCATCAGAAAACTCCCCGGCAGTATAATCATCAAGCACACGCAGCATATTTCGTATCCCTATCCTGTAACGAGAATGAGCCTCCCCCCGATGCCGGGCCGACCACGACCCCGGAAGCCCCTGACGGTAAACGGACATACAGTCGCGCAGGTACACCATACCGCCTCGGAGCGACCCCTGGACCTGCAAAGTATAATCGTTATACAACACCTCCCGCATAGGCGTCTGAAGCATATAGGCGGCGCGGCGGCAAAGGATAGAAGAAGTAGCCACGTAACCCCCGCCGCCAAGTATCACCTGAGAAGCAGGAATGACGGTATCCCGATGGAAAGGAGCATCGTAAATCACCTTCCCGTCAGGCCTCTCCCGGCGTACGGCGTGAGCGCAGATATCGGCCTCCGGATGGGACTCCAACGCCTCCACCTGCCTGCGCAGCTTAAGCGGATCGCACCAATAATCATCCCCCTCGCACAGAGCGACATACTCCCCGTTAAGATAAGGATACAGAACGTCCCGCGAAATGACGCCCCCCTGCGACAGAAGGTTGACCGGCGAACAGAACGCCCGGATAAGGCCGGGATAGCGGGCCGCATACTCCCGCACGACGGCGGCAGTACCGTCGGTCGAAGCGTCATCGTGCACCAGCACCTCGACGGGCCAGGGCGTCCGCTGCGCCACGAAGCCCTCCAGGGCGTCGCGTATCCACCTCACGTGGTTGTAAGTAAGACATATGACGCTGACCTTAACCATAGATGATATGCCTCCGGTCCAAAACGTCCCGCAGCTGCTCGCGCGAAAGGTTCATGACGGCGTCGATGACCGACAGTTCCGGATTGAAATCCACACCCGGGAGCGGCCGTATATCGCTCCCCAGAAACCCCAGCCGCAGCCCCCTCCGGCGGAAAGACTCAAAATCATACAGATCCATTCCCCCGATGGCGTTCACATACTCATCAGCCCCGAAATGACGGCAGAAATGAAAGATCCGCCCGTCGAAACGGAACCCGCTGTTGCCGGGAACCTGGGACGTAAAAGCAACGGGCGTCCCGATATACATATACTCACAGACCTCCCTGATGGAAGCCGTAAGGAATTCACACAGATTGGAAGAAGGATACCTCAGAACCCGCTCGCAGAGCGCATATCCATCGGCAAAATGAGGAGCCTTGTGATAAGCCATCTCCAGCACCTGCAACTTAACCGCAGGATCGAACGGCACAAGCGCTGTATCCCCTATCAGCCGATGACTGCTCTGGTGACTGACCTCCAGACGGAAATACTGCACCCGCCCTCCGACACGGATACGGTTACGAGGTATCCACGAGCCCTTGCGGAACGAATAATCATCGCTGACAAGAAACAGGTCGGCACAGTCAATCAGCTGCCAGTAAGGCAGATACGGCATGAAGTACGGCTGATTGGCACTCAGGGTCATAGCACGTCGCAATAAGGAATCAGTTCCTGCGATCCGCTGTGGATAACCGCCGCCTTGCGGTCGTCGCCGACGTTTGTAACAGGCAGGCTCGAACAACGGAAATACCCAGAATCGAAATACTCATCGTCCACGCAAAGCATCATCCCGCACATGTAATCATCGAAAGTACGCCCCTCCCAGCGAGTCCGGAAAGTCTTCTGACGCATAAACGGCTGGATGATATATCCTTCCGGATGCTCAAGCGCCTGCTTCCAACTTCGAGCGGAGCACAGCGGACCGGCCAGCACCCCCTCGCTCTTGCCAAGACGGCAAGGCTTGATGATGAACTGCTCCCGGTTCCGGATGGCAAGCGGAAGCATATCTGCCGCATTGCAGGTAGGAATGGCATGCGAACGAAGGAAAGCAGTCTCCTCCGGACTGAGGCACCCGGAAGTGAAAGAATCATCGAACCAAAGACCCATGAAGCGCTTGTCGTGAAGCAGGAACACATTCCGGAAGTCACTGTACATCCCGAGCTCCATCATCGCACGCAAAGTCTTGTCGTCCAGCGACATAATATCCTTCTGGTTAAGCCCGCTCACGAGGAAGCAGTCCGGCTGCGCCCACTCGTCGCGGCGCGCCTCCACCTCCGGATACTCAAGCACGGTGACGCTCATGCCGTGAGCCTCATAGAAACGCTTGTACAGGCGGATCTCACCGGTCCTGTCGGCGCTCTTCAGAACGTACATCCTCGGACGTCCGCCGGTGATTTCCAGCATCTTGCACATAGAATCACCGAAGCGGTCGTCCCACTGCGCACCCGGGAAACGCTCCATGAAACGCCCCGCCCAGTCATGGCTGAACCAAGACATGAATATCCCGTGCGCAAAGAAACGCGACGTAATCTCACACAGCAGCAGCGAACCCTCAGGAGTGATGATATAATCCGGCCTCCATGTCCCGAGCCGAAGCGGCCAGCGGCTCTGCTCGGCCAGAATATCCCTCTCACGCTCCCCCAGGGGCAGGAAATCCTGCCACACATCAGGAAGATGCCGGGCGCATTTGAGCAGCACCGCCGCAAGTTTCCTCAGTTCATCCCGGCGCTCCGGAGTAATGAGCACCGGGCGAGAGTGATACCAACGGTGATAGTATGAAGCCAGGTCAGAGTACATCAGAGAAAAGACGGCGTTGATAACCAAGGCACTGGAAGCCGTTGCGGTTCACCAGAGGTATATCTTCCTCGCTGATACCCAACTGCTTGCGCACCCAGTAACATATGCTTACGCTCATGCCGAGGCCGTCCGTAAAGGAACTCATCCGGCGTATGGCCGCAACGCTCATCGCCCTGTCCGGCGCCGTGCGGCCGCGCTGCTTGAGGTGGTCCGCATTGGACGGATAAGGAATTCCGGCTTGTAATTGATGATTCCGGCGCCGTGCAGAGAAGTGAAGAATTCCCTGATATGCTCATCCGTAAGATACGGAATTACAATAGGCTGGACAAGGGCGGAATCGGACTGCACCCCGGCTTCGCGACAGAGGCGTACGGCCGCAAGCCTCTCAGGAAGCGGCGCAGCGTAAGGCTCCAGGATGTCCCTGAACGCATCCGGCATGATGGAAACGCTCGTATTGAACTGCATACGTCCGCGGAGCTGCGAAAACAGATCCAGCACGGAAACCCCGTTCCAGCGGTACTCAAGGTGCTTTGCTCCGGCCTTGGAAGCCACGAAAAGCCTGGCGCGCGACTGCGGAAAGCGCTCGAAATGCCCGATGAATTCCTGCAGCACGCGGTGGGCTATACCGGTCAGGAGAGTAGCCTCCTGAAAGGCCTCCGTCTTGGGAGAAAAATAGTAATAATGATTGGCGTTGTCGCTCCCAGGACCGTTGAACCGCTCCAGCAAAGCCCTGACGTACAGATGATAATTGTCGATGGCGACAAGCCTCTGCTCGTGGACGCCGTCGGTGACGAGGCAATACTGGCAGCCCACGCCGCAGCCGCGTACAGGATTGATTTCGTACGTAAGCGCAGGACAGCGGCCCGTGTAATTATGGATTTCCGGAACGATGGTATCAACCGCCGCATCCGTCACCTCGAACTGCGTAAGCGGAATCAGAGTACGCGCGGCATACCTCCGGGCAAACACCTCACTCCCCTTCTCAAGCCCATCCAGAGTGGCAGCCGAAGGCTCGACGGCGACTCCGAGCCTGTGCAGGTATTCTCCGTCAATCTTCTGTGGCACGAATCCGGGAAGAGAGTAAACCTTCGCTGCGTGCGAATAAAACGGCTCGAACTCTGTCATAATACAAGCTGTGCTATTTCCAGGACAAGCGCGCGGGTCTTCTCCCAGCCAAGACAGGGATCCGTAATCGACCGGCCATATACGCCGCCGCCCGGCCCCTGGCAGCCATCCTCTATGTAAGACTCTATCATCAAACCCTTTACCAACGCTCCTACGGCGGGGTTCGTACGTATGTTGTGAAGCACTTCAAGGGCAATCGGCCCCTGCACGTCGAAACGCTTGCCGGAATTGGAATGGTTGCAGTCCACGATGACGGCGGGATTGACAAGACCGCTCTCCACATACAGGTCGGCAAGCCTCCGCAGGTCTTCGTAATGATAATTGGGGTGCGACACGCCGTGGCTGTCCACATATCCCCGCAGGATGGCGTGGGCGTATGGGTTGCCCTTGCTGGTAACGTCCCAGTTGCGGTAGATGAAGGAATGGGCGTGCTGAGCAGCATATATAGAATTGACCATCACACCGAGGTCTCCCCCAGTAGGGTTCTTCATTCCGACGGGGATGTCGAGGCCGCTGGCCACGAGCCTGTGCTGCTGGTTCTCGACGCTGCGTGCACCGACCGCAACGTACGACAGCAGGTCGGACATATATATGTGATTCTCGGGATACAGCATCTCGTCGGCGCAGGAGAAACCCGTCTGCTCAAGCGCGTGAAGGTGGAGCAGACGGCTGGAGACCAGGCCGTTGAAAAGGTCGGGACGGGCTGACGGGTCGGGCTGGTGAAGCATCCCCTTGTAGCCCTCGCCGGTGGTGCGGGGCTTGTTGGAATACAGGCGCGGGACTATGACTATCTTGTCTGCGACCTCGTCCTGAAGCGGCCGCAGGCGCGAAATGTAGTCGATTACGGCGTCCTCCCTGTCGGCGCTGCAAGGGCCTATGACGAGAAGCAGTTTGCGGGACGTGCCTTCAAGCACATCGCGTATCGCCTTGTCGTTGGCCTCCTTGAGCCTCGCCGATACCTCAGGCACGGGATAAATCCGCTTGAGTTCATCGGGAGTCGGAAGTTCACGGTTGAATTGAAGGTTCATACTTTATCGATTATGGTCAATATCCGTTCGACGGCCTCCTCCGGGGTGCCGTCGTTGCTTATCCTGCAGTCCGCCGACTTGATATAGACGGGCAGGCGCTTGTTATACAAGGATTCCAATTCGCTGCGGCTGCCGGAAAGGGGGCGGTCGGCAGTGGGCCGGAGCATCCCGGGATCGCGGTCCAGAAACAGCAGGACGCCGTTCCGGCGAAGCGAGCGGACGTTTTCCGGATTGAGCACGGCACCGCCGCCGGTGGCGATTACGAGGCCCTGTTCGCCGGCAAGCGACTCTATCGCAGCGGACTCCAGGCGGCGGAATCCCTCTTCGCCCTGCCGGGCAAAGATTTCGGGGATGGTGGCGTCCGCGAAGGTACGCACCACGTCATCGGTGTCGGTAAAACGCAGGCCGAGCCTCTCAGCAAGCAGTTTTCCTACGGTAGTTTTGCCGCTGGAGGGCATTCCTGTCAGGACAATGTTGCGGCGGCCGGCAAGCAGCCATCGGTAAACGCGCTCGACGGTCCCATCGGGAAAAACCGTTGAATGGAACAGTTCCGCCGCCCTGACAGCCTGCGCCACTACCATCATCAGGCCGCCGGCCGCAGGGATGCCGCGCTCGCGGGCGTCGAGGACAAGACGGGTGCAGATTGGATTGTAAACGCAGTCGAGGACGCCGCGCAAATGGGGCATCAGGCTGATATCCAAAGGCTTGCCCTGTATGTCAGGGTACATCCCGACGGGCGTGGCGTTGACCACGACTTCATAGTCCCGGAAGGTTGACGGGTCGCTGAGCGGCAGACGCGCGGGGCCGAAATCATGACGCACGGCGAAGGCCACGCAGGAGGCTCCCTCGCTGCGGACGGCGGCCTCTACAGCGGCAGCGGCACCACCGGCTCCGAGAATGAGGACCCGGGAGCCTTGAAGCCTGACTCCGGCGGCCCCGGCCATGGCCAGGAAGCCGTCGTAATCGGTATTGTGCCCCGTCAGGCGGCCGTCGGTGCCACGCAGGATCACGTTGACGGCACCGGTAAGGCGGGCCGACGGAGCCAGCTCATCCAGATACTGGATAACCGCCTGCTTGTAAGGAATGGTCACATTGACTCCACGGAACGGCTCGTGCCTGAGAAATTCGCCCAGTTCCTCCGGACGCAATTCCTTCAGTTCATACGGTTCCCCGGTAAGATACTCGTGGATTATGCGTGAGAAACTGTGCCCCAGGCGCTCGCCGATAAGTCCGTAAGTCATTCTATCTGAGATAATCTGTTCCGAACCTGAGGGCCAGGAGGTCGCATACGGCGAGGGCCGTCATGCAGGTGGCGACGACGCATACGCGCCTGACTATGGCCGGGTCGTGCCTGCCGCCGATTTCAATCTGATCCTCCCTGGCGCCGTCAAGCGAGACAGTCCGCTGAGGGATGGAAATGGACGGCGTGGGCTTGACTGCGGCATTGAATACCAGCGGCATACCATTGGTGAAACCACCGTTGACTCCTCCGCTGTGATTTGTGACGGTGCGGGGGCCCTCCGGGGTAAGGCTCCAGGCGTCGTTGGCCTCCGAACCCATCATTCCGGCTAGGGCGAATCCGCTTCCGAACTCTATTCCCTTGATGCCGCGGATGGAGAGTATCGCATTGGCAATCACTCCGTCAGCGGATGCGAACCAGGGCTCGCCGACGCCTGCGGGAAGCCCGGTGACAGCCGTCTGGATGACACCGCCGACCGAATCTCCGGCCCTGCTTGCCTCCAGGATCCGTGCCTCCATCTGCGCCTGTACGTCGGAGAGTACCGGGAAGCGGAGCCCCTCGAGCCTGTCCAGCTGGGCTGACGGGTCAACGGCGAACGGCTCGTCGCTCACGCCTGCGCAGGAAAGGATATGGGTACCTATGCGTATCCCCTTGGCCCTGAGAGCCTTGAGCGCTATGGCACCGGCGGCGACTATCCCAGCCGTCAAGCGCCCGCTGAAGTGCCCGCCTCCGCGAAGGTCTTCGAATCCGTCGCACCTTGCATGGACGGCATAATCGGCATGACCGGGGCGCGCAAGGCCGGAAAAGCCTGCATAATCGCTGCTGCGCACGTCTGAATTGGGTATGACGATGGCAATGGGCGCACCGGTGGCATGCCCGTCGAGCACGCCGCTGACAATGCGGAAGGCGTCTTCCTCCCTGCGGGCGGTCTCCCCCGCCCCTTGCGGACGGCGGAGCGCAAGCTGCGAGGCGATGAAGGCCTCGTCAACCGGAATTCCGGGGGCAAGGCCGTCAAGGATGGCAACGATTTCGCTGCCATGGGACTCCCCCGCGAGCGTCAGCGTCACGATTGTTCCGATGGTGCTTTTCATTGGCTCTTGCGGTTGACTATGATGGAGCGGAGTTCATCCACGCCGACCGTACGGAATTCGTGGGTGCCTATCCGGGAGACTTCTATCACGCGGAAGCCGTTGTCCCGTTTCTTCTTGTCGCTTACGGCGTAACGCATAAGGGTGTCGGCGTCGAACGGGTCCTTCAAAGGAAGTCCCAGGCGCCCCAGGAGGGCCTCAAGACGCTCGCGCGCCTGCCCGGAAGCCATATACAGCATACCCATGGCTACGCATTCGCCGTGGAAGAACTGCCCGGCGGAAGCGGCCTCGATGGCGTGGCCGACGGTGTGGCCGAAGTTGAGCACGGCACGCTCGCCGTGTTCGAACGGGTCCTGGCGCACGACGGACATCTTGAGGGCGAGGGAGTCGCGTATCATCGGGCCGAGGTCGGACTGGAGGTCGGTGCTGTTTTCAATCCGTTCAAAGAGGGACGCATCGGAGGTGGCGGCAATCTTGACCAGCTCAGCCATACCCTCGGCGAAGAGCCTGGGGCTCAGGGTGCGCAACACGGATGTATCGACGAGCACGCCGGCAGGCTGGCGGAATACGCCTACGACATTCTTTATGCCGCCGAGATTGACGGCGGTCTTGCCGCCTACGGAGGCATCCACCTGCGCGAGGAGCGTAGTGGGAACGTTATAGAAATCTATGCCGCGCATATAGCAGGCGGCGGCGAGTCCGGCCATATCGCCGATGACGCCTCCGCCCACGGCAACGACGGCGTCGCCCCTGGTGAAACCGCGGCCGAGGAGTTCCTTCAGGATGAGCTGGAGGCCGTCCATCGACTTGCCGGATTCTCCTCCGGGGAGCGTGAGGATGGAGCCGTACAGGCTGGCGCCGAGGATTGCCTGCGGATACTGCTCCGGGACGCCGCGGTCGGTGACCGTCAGCACCTTGCGGTTGAGGTTGAAAAACTTTCCGGCGTCTTCCAGAGGGCCGAAGAATACGCGCGGGATCTCCCCGAGAAGCTCTTCCTGATACTCCCTTGAAAGATACATTTCGCCCTGCAGAAAGCGCAGGTAGTACCCGCGCAGGGTCCCGTCCTTTATCGCATCGGCCCCGTGCTCGAGTACATCCTTTTCCCGGGCCGGGTCGCGGACAGGGAGGCCGTGGGCCTTCTTGTATTCCGCAATCTCGGCCACAAGGCGCATACGCCGCTCGAACAGGGCGGCAATATCATCATCCACGGCCCGGATACCGAGCCGCGCATCATCAAGGGACTTCACGGTTTAAGCCTCCTCGGGCTCGAAGAGGTCCTTGCCGACGCCGCAAAGGGGGCATACCCAGTCGTCGGGGAGTTCTTCGAATTTCTTTCCTTCGGCGGCCTCGTCATATACGTAGCCGCAAACTGAACAAACGTGCTTCATAATGCAAAAGGTATTTCAAAACAACTCCTAAATATACCCCTTTTTGGCCAATTGTCCAATTATTTTTCGGGTTTCGCTGATATTTTGCTAACTTGGCTTCATAATTGTTTTATCCACCGTCGATATGAAACGATTGATACTTATAGCTGCCGCGATGCTTCTGGTGCTGCCGGGAGCGTTTGCCCAGGAACAGGAAGCCGCTCCCAGGATCAACAAGAAGAACCTTGTCATCAAGGAGTGGAACACCGACGCACGGTCCAACCACCGGGTGCTGGACCACCAGACCGTCTTCAACGCCGACGGCAGGAAGGTAGAAGAGACGGAATACAATTCCGAGGGCCAGAAATGGCGCAAGCGCTACGAGTACGGCGGGAACGGCAAGGTAAGCCGCGAACTGGTTTACAACGACCGCAACAGGCTCTACAGCGTCAAGAAATTCGAGTACAACGAGTTCGGGCGCAAGAAAACACAGTACACCTACGACGCCAAGGGGCGCCTGAAGACCATCAAGGTATTCGAATACATCACGGAGGATGACTGACGCCCCTCATATGAACCTGGAAAAGTTCGGGACCGTCACCCTCGCAGAGATGGACTCCGTGAGGCTGCTCAACCGCATCGACAGCAAGTACTTCACGGACGAAAAGACCCTGGAGGGCATACTGGCCGACGCCGCAGCCTCAGGATACCGCGCGCTGGAAGCCGACGGATCGAAGACGGCCGGATACGATTCCATCTACTTCGACACCCCGGAACTCAGGATGTACCTGGACCATCACAACCGCCGCCTCACCAGGCAGAAGGTCCGCACCCGCGAGTATCTCGCCTCCGGACTCACGTTCCTGGAAATCAAGCGTAAGAACAACCACGGCCGCACCAGGAAAAAGCGAACGGGCATACCGGAGACCGATTTCAAGGATTTCCGGGGCAACGCCGCAGCCTGCGAGTACCTTGCCGGCCACTCATGGTTTACTGCACAGCAGCTGTCCCCTTCCCTGGAGACGCTGTTCCGCCGCATCACGCTGGTCAATCCAGCGATGACGGAGAGGATAACGATAGATTCCTGCGTGAATTTCAACAACATACGCACAGGCCGCAAGGCTTCGCTGCCGGGCGGCGTCGTCATCGAACTCAAGCAGGACGGAAGGGCCGCCAGCCAGATGAAGCAGATACTTCTCGACCGGCGCGTCAAGCCGCTCAGGGTAAGCAAGTACTGCATAGGCATAGCCCTCACCGACCCGGCCGTCAAGTCGGGCCGCTTCAAGCTGAAAATAAGAATGATAGAAAAACAAATCAACACACGATTGATATGATTGGACCGGATGACCTGGGCGAATTCAACCTCGCCGACGAAGACGTAATCGATGTTCAGACCATCACTGACGCCATGATGACCACCTCCCAGAGCCTGTCGGAACTTGCCATCAGGTTCCTGCTTAACCTGGCTGTCTGCTGGATCATTGTACAGTTCTTCTACTACCGCAAGAGCCGCCGCCGCGACTACTATTTCACCTTCATGGTGTTCTCGTCGGCAATGCTCCTGCTGCTGTATATGATGGGCAACGCCGCTGTAGGCGTGGGCCTCACCCTCGGCCTCTTCGCCATATTCGGAGTGATCCGTTACCGCACGGAGACGGTCCCTATCCGGGAAATGACCTATCTGTTCGCGATCATCGCTATCGCCGCGGTCAACGGCCTCGCACCGCTGTACCATCTTGTCGGAGCGGCCGGAGACAGTCCCCATTACGCCCTGTCGCTCGGTTCCCTGTGCGTGCTGGTACTGTCCAACTTCCTGATGGTCTGCCTGATACTTATCCTGGAAAGCGAACGCTGGCTCAAGCGCACCTCAACCAAAATCGTCCTTTACGACCGCATAGACCTGATTGTTCCGGAAAAGCGGCGGGAACTTATCGCCGACCTCGAGAAACGCGTCGGCGTAAAGGTCAATTCCGTTGAAATCGGCCACGTGGATTTCCTTCGCGAACTCGGCTTCCAGCTCACTGGCGCGGATGC
>CACZEU010000083.1 GCA_902780175.1 uncultured Bacteroidia bacterium | reverse complement strand
GGAAAAATCAAAAAAAACGCAATGGAAGTGCGTATAATGCAAATTTTTTATAAATTTGTAGGATTAAACTATAATATATATGATTTTGTACTATATCCTAGCAGCCGTTGCCGGTGCAGTAATTGCCCTGGCAATCTATATAGCGGTAAGCAGGGCTTCAGCCCGGGGCCGCGCATCGGCAATTATTGAGAAGGCCGAGCTTGAGGGCGAGAACATCAAGCAGCAGAAAATACTCCAGGCCAAGGAAAAGTTCCTCCAGCTCAAGAGCGAACACGACCAGAAGGTCAACCAGCGCAACAACGAACTCCGCGAACGCGAGAACAATATCAAGAACCGCGAGAACCAGCTCAAGGAGCAGGCCGCGGAACTCGGCAAGCGCCAGCATGACCTCGACTCCCAGAAAGGCCAGGTAAACGCCCAGAGGGCTGCCCTTGAGGCCAAAATGGAAGAATGCGAACAGCTTCGCGCCCAGGCCAACCGCCAGCTCGAGACCATCGCCGGCATGAGCGCCCAGGACGCCAAGAACATGCTGGTTGAGAATATGAAGGCTGAGGCCCGCACCGAGGCCCAGGCCTACATCAACGACACCATGGACGAGGCGCGCCTGAACGCCGCCAAGGAAGCCAAGCGCATCGTCATCAACACCATCCAGCGCACCGCAACGGAAACCGCAATCGAAAATGCGGTCACCACATTTCCCATCGACAACGACGAAGTCAAGGGCCGTATCATCGGCCGCGAGGGTCGCAACATACGTGCTCTGGAGGCCGCAACAGGAGTGGAAATCGTAGTTGACGACACCCCCGACGCCATCCTCATCAGTGCATTCGACCCCGTCCGCCGCGAGGTCGCCCGCCTTTCTCTCCATCAGCTCGTCATCGACGGCCGCATCCATCCGGCACGTATCGAGGAAGTCGCATCCGGCACGTATCGAGGAAGTAGTGGCCAAGGTGAGCAAGCAGCTTGAGGCAGAGATCCTCGAGACCGGCAAGCGCACCTGCATCGACCTCGGCATCCACGGACTCAACCTCGAGCTGGTCCGCATGATAGGCCGTATGAAGTACCGCAGCTCCTACGGACAGAACCTCCTCCAGCATTCCCGCGAGGTTGCCAATATATGCGCCATCATGGCATCCGAACTCGGGCTCAACCCCAAGATCGCCAAGCGCGCAGGCCTCCTCCACGATATAGGCAAGGTCTCCGAAGAGGAACCCGAACTGCCTCACGCCATCCTCGGCGCCAAGATTGCCGAACAGTATAAGGAGCGTCCGGAAATCTGCAACTGTATCGGCGCCCACCATGAGGAGATGGAGATGACCACCATTTATGCACCGCTGGTCCTCGTAGGCGACGCCATTTCCGGCGCCCGTCCCGGTGCCCGCCGCGAAGTTATCGAATCCTACATCAAGCGTCTCAAGGGCATGGAAGACCTCGCCGCCTCTTATCCCGGCGTCACGAAGTCCTACGCCATCCAGGCCGGCAGGGAACTGCGCGTAATAGTCGGCGCCGACGAAGTCTCCGACGACCAGGCCGCCCGCCTCTCCACCGATATCGCCCAGCGCATCCAGGACGAGATGACCTACCCCGGACAGGTAAAGATCACCGTCATCCGCGAAACCCGCAGCGTCGCTATCGCAAAGTAAGGTAAATAATTGATTTACAAGATATAAATCCTGAGGTTCGCATCCGCTGTCCTCAGGATTTGTCGCATTACGCGCTTATCTAGCGCGACACATCCACCCGTCCACGTTTTGGCCCCCTTGCAATGGATGAAGATGGCGGATCCGAGCGGATATACGCATCCCCGGTTGTAGTCGGTCTCCAGGCCGTAATCATATTCCGGACTCAGCGTCCACATCCTTTCGCCGGCGGGTTCGGATGCGCCGTCTTGAAAACCGTACTCCGACGGCGTTACAATCCTGTTGTACCATTTGCCGGGGGAGTCGCAGGCAATCGTGCCCGGCGCGACATTCAAGTACGGCAGACTGCATCCCGGATCGGGCTTGATGCCGAATGCCCGCAGCGGCCGTAGTTCTCCGTAAGGCGTTTTGGCGTCGCCCTCGGAAGTCTTGCCAGCCCCGTTCTTGCCGATGAATGCAGAGCAGCGGTGCAGCAGCCACCAGCCGCCGTCTTTCTTAATATAGTACCTGGCAAGGGCGTTGGATCCTTCAGTGCATTCGACTATCAGCAACTGGCGGGCGTCCGGGTCGCATGCATACCTGGCCTTGATTTCTTTTGCCGTCATTTCTTTATGAAGATAATTGCCATCAGCGGCAGGGCTATGAGTGCCATGGTGGCGCTGATGGGCAGGTAAATGCCGAAATTGACGTACTGAACCACCAGATAGGTGATGAGCAGCAGTCCGATCCCCATCCCGGAACTGATGATGTAGTGCAGCCGGATGTCGTCCTTCTTGCATACTATGCGGCTGAGGTTGGGAACGCCCAGCGAGATGAACCCGATAGGCCCGCAGATGCTTACGGCGCTGGTGACGAGAAACATTATTGCAAGCAGGCTGAGCGCCTTGTGGAGGCTGCTTAACTCGATTTCCCCGCGGAAGTGGGCGCTGAGCTTCCTGCTGTCCAGGATAGCCGCCGCAAGGCCGGCTGCAAAGAGGCAGAGGGAGAAGATGATGTCCGCCGTGGTGACGCCCTCCAGCCGGAAATTTGCCGCACCCCAGAGGTAATACTGCTTCAGGAGGTCGCCGTTGGGCGCATTGGTAACGACTATGGTGCCGAGCGACCCGATGAAGGTCCCGAACAGGATGCCGAAGGTGATGAGGTTCTGCGTGCTTACCCTCAGGGTGACGAAGAAGCACACTATGGTGCAGATGAGCGTGCAGATGAAACTGCCGACCGTAAGCGAACACCAGCCGGACATCGTTGCGGCCGCAGCACCCAGGCACGCAGCGCTGCCCAGACCGAGGCTGTAGACGTCTCCGAGCTGGTTGCGCCAGAGATATTGCATCTGGATACCTCCCACAGGGAGGGCGATTCCCGAGACCAGAACGTACAGAAGGCTCAATAGCATAGCGGTACAAAAATAAGATTTTTTTGCTATATTCGCGAAGACAAGTTAAACCACAGCAATGAACACCAACGAAAAATTCGTCATCACGATCAGCCGCGAGATTGGCTCCGGCGGCCGTACTGTAGGAAGGAAACTCGCCCGGAAACTCGGAGTCCGCTTCTGCGACAAAGAACTGATCAACGCCCTGCGCGAGAAGTTTTCCCTCAGTGCATCAGAGATAGAACGTATAAAAGGGGAGAAGAAGAACTGGCTTGCAGACATGATAAGGTCCACCATCCCATCCCCCGAGTTCGTCCTTCTCAACGACCCCAACAGTGCTTACCTGAACAATGTCCGCGTCCCCGTCACCACCGACGAGATATTCGAGGCGGAAACCGAAATCCTCAAGGAACTTGCGGCGGAGTCCTCCTGCGTCATCGCCGGCCGCTCCGGATTCTTCGTACTCAAGGATGTTCCCAACAAGGTTGACATCATGCTCGTGGCCCCCAGGGACAAGCGCATCGCCCGCGTAGCCGAAAAGCAGAATCTCACCCCAGACAAGGCTGCCCTCATCGTGGACAGCGTGGACAAGAGCAGGGAAAACTACGTCAAGCGTTATACCGGCAACAGCCGCTACGACTTACGAAATTACGACCTCGTCCTCAATGTGGATGACCTTTCCGAGGACGAAGTCGTAGATATCATTCTGGCCTATCTGAAGGCCCTTTAGTCGATTACTTCAAGACCATGCTCCCTGGCGAAGTCCAGGATGGGCTTGTAACTCTCGAACTTGGCTGTGGCCGAAAGCCACAGCCTTACTTTGAATTTGACCGCTTCTGCAAGGGCCTGGATATTCTTGAGGGTCTCGAGCACGCAGTACTCGCAGGCTATGCCGCAGACGGTCACTTCGTCTCCGGGGCAGAACCAGTCCTGGTCTGCGGGGTCGAGACCCGCGAAGGCACCGTACTGTTCGACGAGATGTCCCTTGTGGAAAACCCGCATCTTTCCCTCGTCCATATCCTTGATGACGGAGTCGGGGATGGCGGCGCCTACGGTGTGGTGCACGCAGTGGACAGGCCAAGGGCCGCCCTGTTCCTTGAATGAACAGTGGGATGTGGAGTGCCAGTCCGCGGTGAAGTACACCATATCATATTCGTGCTTGGAAGCATTGATGACGGGGATGACGCTGGCTGCGCCGGGAACGGTAAGGGAACCGTCGATGAAGTCGTTCTGAAGATCGACTGCTACAAGTATCTTTCTCATGGTGCAAATATAATAAAAGAAAATGAGTTGGTGTCTCACGACAACAACTCATACTAACCACATAATTAATAACACTAAAACTAATAACCAATAGGCTGTGAGGAGAACCCTCATCATTCAACCCACTGCAAAGGTAAGAAGAATATTTTAATCTGCAAAATATTTTTTGAAAAATTTTTAATAAATATCTACCGTTGCTGATTATCAGCGTGTTACAATTAATCAAAAAATTTCGTAATGTTTCGTTTATTTTGTGGCTTACTGGCAATGTGCGGATTTGCCCGAAATTTTGTACCTTAGCGGATGAAAACACGATGATATGAAAAGATTACTTCTTTCTGCCATGCTGGCGGTAATACCGCTGGTTTCTTTCGCCCAGGGCTCCCTGCTGAAGCCCTTTTACGAAATCGTTTCCGTAGAGGTCAATGATGTCAGGATTTCGGTGTTCGATATGCCGGAAGAGGATCTCCATCAGTATTATATCAATCTTGGCACTCTGGGATTCGGTGACGATTTCATCCAGGTCCACCTTGACCCGGTATCCGAGCTGTTCATCCCGCTTGGCAATACTGCGGCGGATGCCCAGGCCAAACTGGAGGAATTCGCAGAACTGCCAAAGAGCCCTGAGGGCACGGAAATACAGACGGAAGGCATCCTGGCGATTGCCAATCCGACAATGGGAGAAACCGAACCGGTGTACGTCACCTCCCGCAAGTTCCTTTTTGACCGCATTGCAGAATTCAGCGTCAGGCGCGACGGCTATGTCCGCGCCACCCACATCTCCCGCAGCAACCTCAGGTCGCTCATTTCCGGAGTCAAGTTCTACCGCAAACTCTTTCCCGACAATTAGTGCCGGCAGTTTCTGATATAATAATATGGAAAACAGAGAAATCATCATAGACCTTCTGGGAAGTGACCTCGGTCCCGGAGAGATGCTGGAAGGCGCCAGGATGGTCCTGGAATCATTCCCCGGAATAAGTCTCGCACTTGCCGGCCCCAGGGCCCTCATCGAGGCCGCCGGTCTGCCGGAGGGCCGTTACCGGATCCTTGAAGCCGACAGCACCGTAACCAATCTCGACAATCCCGTCGAGGCTTTCTACCGTAAAGAGCCCGTTTCCGTTTTCATCGCCCTGGAAGAGGCGAGCCGCTGCGACGGCGTCCTCGGCGTAATAAGCGCAGGCAATACGGGAGCCCTGTTCGCCGGTGCTATCCGTTACCTTCTGGAAGACAGGACTGCAAGGCCCTGTATGGCAGCCATCCTGCCCACCACAGAGGGTGGCTTCACCTGTCTTGTCGATACCGGCGCATCCATCGACTGCGGCCCTGCGCAGCTGGTCGAATTCGCCCATCGCGGCAGCGATTTCATGCGCAGGCTCTACAAGATAGATTCTCCCCGCGTCGGCCTGCTGTCCAACGGAGCAGAACCCACCAAGGGCAACAAGCTGGTAAAAGAGGCTCATGCCCTGCTTGCCAAAGATGAAGGCATAAACTTCATCGGCAACATCGAGGGCAACAAGACCCTCTCCGGGCTTTGCGACGTCCTGGTATGCGAAGGCTTCGCCGGCAACCAGGTCCTCAAGAATTCCGAGGGTATGGCCGTCAACCTCATTACAGAGATAGTCAAGTATGGCAAGACACACGGTGTGCCGGCCGCCAAAGAGATCGTCGGATACCTGATGTCCCGCTTCGACTTTGCCTCCCTTGGCGCCGGCATCATGCTCGGTACCAGGAAGCTTGTCCTGAAAAACCGCGGCTCCTGCCGTCGAGATGCGGTCCGCAACGCCGCCCGCATCCTCGTCAACCTGGCAGACAACAAATCCCTCTACGAATCCGTCAATTAACGAACTTGAATATGTACAACAGACTTGTAAACCTTATAAAGCAGTATCTTCCCGAGGACAAGATCGCCTCGGCCACTCCTTCTTCCCGTCTGTTCGCCGACCTGGGGATGGATTCCATCGGCCTTCTGATGCTCTCGATGGCCCTGGAAGACGAATTCGGCGTCTCATTCAACGGCCCGGTGAATTTCGTCACCGTGCAGGACGTCCTTGATTTTCTTGAGAAAAACGCAACCCGGCGATGAAAAAGGAAAGGGATCTGCAATATGAGTTGGCTACGCGAAAGTATCGTAAAACCAACTGGTTGTTTTACTTTATCTACTACTTCGCCTGCCGTTTCATCATCACCCGGCCGTTTCATCCCGAGATAAAGGTCAAAGACAAGCTGACCGACTGCAAGGGCCCGGCATTCATCGTCTGGAACCACCTGTCACGCCGCGACCATGCTATGCTGGTCGTAGCCGCCTGGCCCCGGCGCATCAACTTCCTTGCCGAGCAAGCTTCGTTCTTCCGCAGTCATCTGGCGACGGTATTCAAGCTCAACAATGTCATCCCCAAGAAGGTCCTTTCCAACGACCTTGCGGGACTGCGTGCTGTGCGTGACGTCATCAAGCAGAATGGCGTAGTCGCATTTGCACCGGAAGGATTCGCCTCGGTATTCGGTGACAACCAGCCTGTCGTACCCGGCACCGGCCGTTTCCTGCAGGTTTTCGGCATCCCCGTTTATTCCGTATCGCTTCAGGGGGGGTACCTCTCGACAAGCAAGGTAACGACTGAAGACCGGCCCGGCAAATTCTGCGCGCAGCAACGCCTGCTCTTCACCCCCGAAGACCTCAGGAAGATGACGCCCCAGCAGATTGAGGACGCTCTCAACAACGAGTTCCGCCACGACGACTTCAAATGGAACAAGGAGCATCATTACCGCTACCAGTCCAAGGAGGGAATCTGCACCAATCTCAGCGACCTTTGCTACCGCTGCCCGCGCTGCGGCACCGAATTCCAGATGAAGGCTGAAAAGGACTGCATAGAGTGCACCCACTGCGGCAACAAGGCCACGATGGACGAGTACTACGAATTCCACAAGGCCACCGAAGACTGCGTCATTCCTGAATCCCCGACGGAATGGACCCACCTGGAGCGCCAGGCCATCATCGACGAAATCCGCAAGGACCCTGACTACTCATTCTCAGTGAAGGTCAAACTGGGATACATCCCCAACGACCATCTGCTCACCGACGAACGCACAAGCGAGATATGCGGGGAGGGAATATATACCGTCGACCACAAAGGAGTCCATTACAGAGGCACCCGCCACGGAAAGGAGTGGAGCTTCGACCTCGACTACAACCAGATATTTACCTATCCTTCTTCGGTAACGCTGGAAATTTTCTCCACCTACGTGGACGATGAGTACTACGACTTCTATCCAGAATACCGCTGTACCGCCAAGATCACCATACTGACCGAGGAGATGCACCGCTACCACATCAACAAATGGAAGAACTTCCCATGGTTCGACTACATGTACGAGGGGAAAGAATGCGGAATCGACCTTAAGGAGAAGTAATCAACCCATAAAGAAAACCGCCCCGGACAAAAGTTCGGGGCGGTTTTTTGAGGTGCCTAGCGGAATCGAACCGCTGTACCAGGTTTTGCAGACCTGTGCCTAACCGCTCGGCCAAAGCACCGTTAGGGAGTGCAAATTTACATCTTTTATTTGAATTTCCAAATACCTCCGTCAGAATTGGAAATAAATGAACGGCTGGGTGTCTGCCGTGACAAACTGATACAGCAGCAGTACGGCCAGCGCGGTGACGACAGCCATGACCGGAAGCGGCAGGGAAGCGAAGCCGATGCGGTAGCGGCGCTTCCAGCGTGCCGGCAGCAGGTGGATGACCATACCGGCCAGGAACAGCGCGAACACCTTCCAGTAACCGGCGACGACGTCGGGAATGACGCTCAGGTCCCATGGGGTGCCGATCTGCGCTACCATATTGCGGGCGGTGTCCCAGGCCACTTTATTGGCCGTTGCGGGGTCGAGATTGGATCCGCTGCGGAAGAACAGACGGGTAAAGGTGATGAAAGTGAAAGTCTGCGCGATGGCCCATACGGTGCCGAGCCAGGCCGTCCAGGCGTCGCGACCGCAGGGACGCCTGCGCAGGCTGTCCATTCCGCCCGAAGGAGCCCCAAGGGCGTCGGGACGTATAAGATGATAGATGAACCTCACAAGCGTGCCGGCGCAGATGACTGCAACCCATATTACGAGGATTCTCCATACCGGTTGGAGAACAGCTTCTTGCGGCTCCCTTCGCGGAAGCGGGCGAGCAGCAGCATCCCCAGTCCGGCGGTGACCAGGATGACGGAAACCACCCAGCTGCCAGACAGGATCAGCGCAATGAGGGCGAAGAGTATAATCCAGAAGTACGTGCCGAATGAAGCCCTGCGGTTGCCTCCCAGGGGAATATAAAGGTACGACTTGAGCCAGCGGCTGAGCGACATATGCCAGCGGCGCCAGAAATCCTGGGCGTTGGGGGCCTTGTAGGGGGAGTTGAAGTTGGTGGGCAGGTAGAAGCCCATCAGCATCGCTACGCCTATGGCAATGTCCGTATAACCGGAGAAATCGGCATAGACCTGCAGCGAGTAAGCGAAGATTGCGGCAAAGTTCTCGAACCCGGTGAACAGCAGGGGATTGTCGAACACCCTGTCGATGAAGTTCACCGCCAGGTAGTCGCTCAGGATAATCTTCTTGGCAAGACCGTTGATAATCCAGAATACGGCGATACCGAACTGCCTGCGGCTCAGGAAGAACTTCCTGTACAGCTGCGGGATGAATTCCGAAGCCCTCACGATAGGGCCTGCGACCAGCTGCGGGAAGAAACTCACGTAGAAGCCGAAATCCAGGATGTTCCGTACCGGCTGGACGTCCTGCCTGTAAACATCAACGCTGTAGCTGATTATCTGGAAGATGAAGAACGAAATACCCACCGGCAGCACTATCCTGTCCACGTCGAAGCGCTCCGTGCCTGTCAGCATGTTGCCCAGCTGCGCGAACACGTCCGTCACCTTGAATTCCAGCCCGGTGAGCGAGCCCAGCACGTCAGTGAAGAAGTATGCGTATTTAAAGTAACTGAGCAACCCCAGGTCGATTACGACGCTGAGTATCAGCCAGGCCTTGCGTCCGAAAGATCCCGGCTTGTGCTTCACCATGCGCTTGGCTATGAAAAAGTCGGAGCATATGACGAAAAGCAGGATGAGGATGGACAGGCCGCTGGTCTTGTAGTAGAAAAACAGGCTGGCGAAGAAAAGGAACGCATTGCGCATCGACTTCTTGCTGCCCACCAGGGCGAACAGCGCGTAAACCACCCCGAAGAAAGCCCAGAAGTAGAACTGGGTGAACACCAGGGGAGAGGTGGGATCGTATGCGAAAATATCCTTAATCATCGCTCCTGTGGCATTCGTCGATTATCGCCCGGTACAGCAGGTCCCCGAGAAACTCATATCCTTCCCGGGTGAAGTGCAGGCGGTCGTTTTTCATCAGCAAGGCGTCCCTCCAGGCGGTGGCGCTGCCGTTGCCGCCCATCACCTCGAAGAGGTCCCATACGGCGCCGTCGTATTCGGATGCAAGTTCCATCATGGCAAGCCGGACTGCCTCGCCGTTGTCGTTATGCGTCATCCTTCCCCTGCGCAGGTAGCGCCAGGAGTCGTTGTTAGTAATGAAAATGAAGCAGCATTCCGGTGCCTGGCTGCGCATAAGGTCCAGCAGACGACGGTAGTTGGACTTGAACTTCTCTGGATTGAAATCCTGCGGCGGGCAGGTGGAATCGTTGATTCCGAGCCCGAGGATGACGAGGTCGGGGTGCACCAGCGACATCTCCCTTTCGAACTCCGGACAGCGGTCCGTCCAGGTGCTGGTGCGGGCGCCGTTGACTCCGGTGGAAAGATAGCGCACGCCGCCGGGAAGGTCACTTTCCGGTAAAAGGCCGGTGATGGTGAAATCCTGCCCCTGGCGCAGTCTGGGCTCTATCCGGACGGAATCGACCGCCTGCCCGAATTCGACGATGTATCCGCCGAGTACGCCGTCCGGTTCGCAGCGGAGGGAATCGGCGCCGGCAAATACCATCGGACAAACGGACCCGTCGGACGCGGAACCCATAATATGAAGCCCGAGGAAGGGATAAGGCATGCGCAGGCTGAACGCCGCAAGCGAGTCGGCGGTATAAGCCGCAATGCCCATTATTCCGTATGCGGGGCTTACGGGTACATCCCTATTGGGATTTGAGCTGCGGGTGCCGGTCCATTCACCCTCGTAAAACACGGAATAACTGCGGTCGTAGTTGGTGTGGGCGAGGGGATAGGGGAAGACATATCCGCGCCCGCCGGAAGGATAGCGGCCGAGCGAGTCGAAATTGTGGCGCAGGCGGGAGGAAAACCATCCGGCCTGAACGTGGGATCCGCCGATGTGCCAGATCGTCACGCTGTTGTCCGGACTTTCACGGGTACTTTCGAGCCTGTGCGCGAACCGTTCAAACCGTTCCCGGCCTGCGGGGAAGAACAGCCTGCTGCCGTCGATGCGGGCGCACTCAGGCGGCTCCACGGCACCGGCGGCAAGGCCTCCCAGAAGCAGGATGGCAATTATGGCTGCTAAGCGCTTCATTCGGGCTTACGGCCGTTTCTCCAGAGGTAATAATCGTAATACAGCATCATCGACTCCAGCAGCATGTTGCCGACGGCCTCGGCTCCGCGGGGCGTGAAGTGGACGTAGTCGCTGCCGGCAAGCTGCGGGCGTGCCTTGACCCATTGGACCATGGAATTCTCGCCGCCCATCGCCTGGTACATATCCCAGTAAGCGGCACCGCATTCCAGTGCGGCGGCCTTGAGGGAATCGACCATCATGGGCAGGTGCGGGTAGGTCTGCATCCGGCCCTTGACGCTGGTGGACATATCGGAAGGGCCGATGAAGAGGATGAACGCACCCGGGGCGATGCCCTTCAGGTGACGTATCTGCTTCTCCAGAGACGCCTTGTATTCGGAAATGGACTTGGCCGTCTTGCGGTAGGGCATGGAGTTGCCGCCGAACTGGAGGATTATCATACGGACGTTGTCTGCTGCGACGTATTCCCTGAGCTGGGCGCTGCTGATGTTCGTGAAGACAGTCCCGGAGCAGCCGCGCATGGGGATGTTGTCCAGGCTCACGCCGAGGCTGTCGTCAAGCTGGAAACCATAGACGTCGGCGCTTCCCCAGGTGCTGAAACGGACGGTAGAAGTGCTGTCGGCAAGGGGAATGACGATGCGGCCGACACCGGAATCGTTCTTGACGGGACCGAGTCTGTACTGCCTGCTGCCGCATTTTACATTGAGCGTACTTACATTGCCTGCAAGCATGGTGAGGCGGTTGAAATGACGGCTGGGACCCTTGTTGCCCTTGACGGCGGATACCGTGGTGAATACGCTGGTATCGATGCGCGCCAGCTGGCCCATCACGCCGTATCTGCCGCCGGAGCGGCGCGTGCCTTCGCCGAATACGAGAGCACGGTGAAGGGTGGCGGTCGAAGTCTGCGAGAAACCCTGGGTGTAGTAAGGACGGCCGAAGGGCAGGAGGCCCGGACCGCCTCCGCCGAAGCGCTCCTGGAGGCCGGCGCGGAGGGTGGAAGAAATGCGGTCTTCCTCAATCTGGGAATCCCCGTAATGAAGTATGCGCACGGGGGTGGAGTTTGCTGCTTCCAGCGCCTTGAAGAAGGGGTCGAGAAGCGTTACGTCGTCCTGCGGGAAATGTATCCTTGCAGGACTTTCCTTGATGAATGCATCGTAGGTATCCTGTTCCGCACGGTGTATCTCGGCAAGGCGCTGCTGGAGAAGTTCTTCAGGCGACGGACCTTCGGGGGCTTTTTCCTCCCGCACGAAAATGGCTTTGAAATCGGCGGGGGAGGGGGCGATGACGCTCACCGGGCCGATGCTGATTCCCTCCTCAGGGAAGGCGAAACCGGCGGCGATGATGAGGGCGTAAACCGACAGGAGAAAGAGTAATATGTATCCTCGTTTCATTTCAGAACGCAAATTTAAAACAAATAATTATATTTGCATTCAAAACGCAGTCAAGGAAATGAAAACGAAAACCAAAGTCATCTGGTCCCTCCTCCTGGTCGTCCTTCTGGGCTTGGCGGGATTTATTTATTTCAAGTTTTATTTCGTACTCGGCGAGGGCGTCAAGGCCGGCGAACTCAACCAGATAGTTTACAAAGGCTGGGTTTGGAAGACCTACGAAGGCCGCCTCATCATGACCGGCTTCCGCGGCTCCAAGCAGGGCACCGGCATCCAGTCCAACGAATTCAACTTCTCGGTAGTGGACAAGGCTGTAGCCGACACTCTGATGCGCTGCAGCGGCAAGTTCGTCGAGCTCCATTACAAAGAATACAACGGAATGCTCCCCTGGCGCGGAATGCAGCGCTATATAGTTGACGGAGTATTGTCAATCTCGCCCGGTGGCACTCCCGGCAACGAGTTGCCGATCATCGTCGGCGGCGAGACAGTTGATATTTAAAAAAAACGTCCGGAACACTTCCGGACGTTTTTTTAGAATTCGTAACCGACCCGCAGGCCGACGGCGCTGAAAACTCTCCCGGCATATATC
>CACZEU010000082.1 GCA_902780175.1 uncultured Bacteroidia bacterium | reverse complement strand
GTCGTCGGTGCGAACCAGGGTGCCGATACGGATATGGCCTATGCCAGGAATACCGGCGAAATCAACTATTCCGGCAATACCCGCCACGACAGCTATGTCGGCGGTGTTCTCGGTCTGGGAGATGCGACCGTCACGATGGATTATGCATCCAATGAGGGCAACCTCAACTTCGAGTCCCTGACCATCTCGCACCAGGTCTGGATCGGCGGTGTCATCGGCGGATTCAATGCCTCGAACGACAGCGTCAGCAGTACTGAACTTACTTTCACGGGTTTAACCAATTCCGGTGCGATCAACTGCCCCAATGCCGGTGGCAACGGAGGCAATATGGCAATAGATACGGATGTGAAGCCGTCGGCATACTCTTATATCGGTGGTATTTCCGGCGTCGGCAATTGCAGCAACAAGGTTTTCTTGAACTGTACTTGTACCGGAGACATTACCGTCTATAACCAGCTGAAGGTGCGTCTTGGCGGTATCGCAGGATACCTTACCAGGAATCCTACAGGGAGTGCCTATACAGAAAATGCAACCATTACCTATTATCGTTACAATCCTGGTAGCGTTTTGGAATCCAACACCAATGGCGTAGTGGGCGGTATAGTCGGTTATATGGACATTGAGACTGTTCATGACGTCACTTTCTGGGGCAGGATACAGACCACCGGATCCTCTCCCAACTGCTTTACCGGCGGTATTGTAGGCCAGCTCGGAAGCAAATGCCAGAACTTCCACAATTGTAATATCTACGCTCCGTCCAATATTGTGGGCGCAGGTTCCGGTTCCTTCGGCGCCACAGGTGCAGGTCTCTTCGCCAGTAAGTCTTCCAGTACGGCATTTGATTTTGCCGGCAGCAAGGTCAAGAAGGGCACCAAGGTCCAGAAGATTGAAATTACTGCGGAGAATATGGCAGATGCCGTCATCGGACGTAAACATGCATCCTCCGTGACCAATCCTCCCACTATTGTAGATGAGTTCTAAGATTTTATGAACAGGTTGCTTGCTGTCTTCGGTGTCGTGCTTGCTGCGGTGTCCTGCAGCGGGGGCTATATTACTTATGAGCAGTATGGCGCCCGTGGAGACGGCCGTCACGACGATATGCCTGCCATCGTTGCCGCACACGACGCGGCAAATGAAAAAGGCCTCCCCGTGAAGGCCAGGGCCGGTGCCACGTATTATATCGGCAGCGGCCTGCTGACGGCCCATATCCGCACCGACACCGATTGGGGTACGGCCAGGTTCATCATCGACGACTCGGCGATACAGACAGACCCTGTCACGCTCGACAACGTCGACTGTCCTGTTTTCAAAGTGGAGTCCTGCATGGAGCCTTATGAAATAGAAGGCCTCCGTGCCGGACTCCGCAAGGGGCAGTCTTCCCTCGGCGTCCGTCTGCCTTGCCGCAGCCTCGTGAAGGTGGAGAACGAAAACCATCGCGTGTATATCCGCAAGGGCGAAAACCAGAATAACGGCGTTCCCCAGCAGGAAATGCTCGTGGCGGATGCTGACGGCAGCATCGAAGATGCCTCCGCCATCATCTGGGATTACGACGGCATAACCGGGGCAACGGCCTGGCCGATAGACACTGTACGCCTCACGGTTCGCGGAGGAGTGTTCACGACCGTCGCCAACCAGGCTCCGGCGAAATACAGCTATTTCGTCCGCGGCATCGACGTGCGTCGCTCCAATGTGCTCGTTGAGGGCGTGACCCATTATGTGACGGGCGAACTCGAGGAGCACGGAGCCCCGTATTACGCCTTCCTGTGGGTGCGTTATGCGGCTGACGTGACCATTAAGGACTGCCTCCTCACACCCCACCGCATCTATTGGACCATAGGCTCCGCGGGCATCCCTGCCAGGATGGGCTCCTACGACCTCGGTGCGAATTCATCAGTCAACGTCCGTTGGGAGAACTGCACCCAGACCATCGACATCGACGACCCGTCGTACTGGGGCCTCTTCACGTCCAACCATTGCAAGAACCTTACGATGGAGCACTGCAGCATTTCCCGCTTCGACGCCCACATGGGTGTGGAGAACGTCACCCTGAAAGACTGCGTCTTCGGCCATATGGGAATGCGCTGCGTGGGCTTCGGGCGCCTGTATATGGAAAACTGCGAGGTGCACTACCGGAATTTCATCCTCCTGAGGGACGATTACGGCTCTTCGTGGGACGGTGAAGTTGTGCTGAAAAGCTGCACCCACAAGCCCTATTCCGGCAATCCCATCACGCTGATTGACGGCGCCAACAACGGCGACCACGACTTCGGCTATACCTGTTGCCTTCCTTCAAGCATAGAACTCCACGATTTCCTGGTGGACGACCGCTGCTGCGAGGCCATCGACAGGGTTTTCCTCTTCGGGACTTTCTCGCGTGACGTCCGTGCCTCCGGCCTTCAGCCTTACCCCGCCAGTGGGACCATCCTGCTGGACAATGCCCGCACGTTGAGCGGCAAACCCCTGGAATTGAGCCTTAATCCCGGCCTTTTTGCCGGATATACCCTCACAGGAGGCCGTTTTTAAGAAGAAAAACCGTATGTTTGTAACAATATGCTGCGAAGTGTCCTGATATGTCTGTCGATGATCATCTGCCTGTCCGGTCAGGCGGAGAAGCGGCAGTTCAATATCCTGGACTATGGAGCGGTCCGGGACAGCACGGTGCTGCAGACGGAGGCCATCCAGAAGGCGATCGACGCAGCCGCCAGGCGCGGCGGGACCGTCGTGGTGCCTTCCGGAGTCTATCTGAGCGGAGCGCTGTTCTTCAAGCCGCGCACGCATCTGCACCTGGAGAAGGGTGCCGTCCTGAAGGGCAGCCCCGACAATGCCGATTATCCCGACACCCAGGTGCACATAGAGGGTGTCTTGCAGCCGTATGCCGCGGCCCTTGTCAATGCGGACCGTGCCGATGGCTTCTCCATCAGCGGCGAGGGTACTCTCGACGGTAACGGCGCCGCCAGGTGGGACGCCTTCTGGAGCCTTCTTCGCGAGAAGCGCCACATCACCAACCTTGAGGTCCGCCGCTGGCGCCTTGTCAGTGTAAGCAATTCCAGGAACATATCCATCAGCGGCATCCGGCTTCGCAATTCGGCATTCTGGAACGTACATCTGTACAAATGCGACGGCGTGCTGGTGGACGGCATAGACATCTATGCACCGCAGAAGCCCGTCAAGGCTCCCAGCACCGACGGCATCGACATCGACGCCTGCAACCACGTACGCATCCGCTCCAGCAAGTTCGCCACCGGCGACGACCTCATCGCCATCAAGGGCGGCAAGGGCCCCTGGGCGGATACGGACCCGGCCAACGGCACCAATTCAGACATACTCATCGAGGACTGCTCATTCGGTCACGGCGCCGGCGTGCTTACGTTCGGCAGCGAGTGCATCGGCGCCTCCGGCGTCGTCCTTCGCAACTGCAAGGTGGACGGCACGGAGCGCCTGCTGTGGCTCAAGATGCGCCCCGACACACCCCAGAACTATTCCGACATACTCATCGAGGGCGTCAAGGGTTCTGTCGACCGCATCTTCTACGTCAAGCCCTGGACGCAGTTCTTCGACCTCAAGGGCCGCCCCGACATCCCCATGTCGTACGGCTCGCACATTACAATCCGGGACTGCGACCTCAAGTGCCGGGAACAGGAACGCATCGTGCCCGACAGCACGCAGTTCCGCCTCAGCGACGTCCGCTGGCTCCGCAACAAGATTCGTTTTACATTCAATAAGGACGAGAGCAAAGTGGGCCCGTACACGCTTGAGGACCCTCTGAAGTTCGCCGACGGCCGCACCGTGGATTCCCCTGAAGCCTGGCGCGAGCGTCGCTGCGAGATAATGTCCATGTTTGAACGGGAAATGTACGGACGCATCCCGGGCCCCTGCCCTGTGTATCTAGATTCGCTCGAGGGCGGCAGGTCGCTTGCCGGGTTCGCCCGCCGCAAACAGGTGCGCATGTGGTTCCGCCCCGACAGGAGCGGCCCGCATATCGACTGGCTTATCATGTACCCGCGGGACGCAAAGGGGCCGGTTCCCGCCATCATCACGCTTAATTTCTACGGCAACCATACGCTGCTGACGGACCCCGAGGTGCTGGTGCCCGACTGCTGGCTCGACGACAGCGAGACTTTCAGGATATCGGGCAACCGGGCTTCCGAGGCCGGACGCGGCGTGTGTAGCGGGCAGAACCTTCTGTCCGTATGGCCGTTCGACGTCATCCTTGCACGCGGGTACGCCGTAGTGACGGCCTGCTACGGGGAGGTCTCTCCGGACCCGGAGGCCACCGAGCTTCAGGATTCGCTGCCGTGGACGGGCGTGTTCGACCTATGGCCCGACGCCGGCAAACCCGGCGGTCCCCGTTCGCTCGGCGCCTGGGCCTGGGCGCTGATGCGCGGGATGGATATGATTGAAACGGATCCTGCCCTGGACGCCTCCAGGGTCGTGGTGACCGGCTCGTCGCGGCTCGGCAAGGCCGCCCTTCTCGCAGGAGCCTGGGACGAGCGCTTCGCCGTGGTCGTCACCAACCAGACGGGCGGAGGCGGCATTCCGCTCGCCAAACGCAATTTCGGGGAGCACGTGCGCTCCGAGACGGCACGCTTCAGGCACTGGTTTGCTCCGGCTTATGCCAAATATGCCGGATGCGAGGCCACTGCAATGCCGTTCGACCAGCATCTGCTGGTGTCCTGCATCGCCCCGCGTCCCCTGTTGGTCGAGGGGTTCAACAATCCCTGGTTCGACACACGCGGCGAGTTCCTGTGCCTGCAGGCCGCTTCGCCTGTGTGGGAGTTCCTCGGGGCACGGGGTTTGCCTGACGTCTCCTGGCCCGCAGATTATGATACATCGGCTGTTGGCCCCGGTCTCGGCTACGTACGGCGCCCGCACGGGCATGGTTTTGCCGCCGCCGACTGGCTGTGGCTGCTGGATTTTGCAGACGCCGCTTTTGACAGATAATTAGTTTTTTGCAATATGAAACGTACCATCACCATTGTTTTCCTGCTTCTCGCGTGCATCGTGGGACGCGCCCAGTTCGTTATTTCCGCGGAGGACCGCGTCCGTGCGGCATCCCTTGTCGACAAAATGACCCTCGAGGAGAAATGTGCGCTGATTACCGGCCAGGTTGACGGCTTCCATACGGCCGCCGTCGAGCGCCTCGGCATTCCGTCCGTGCGTATGGCAGACGGCCCCCAGGGCGTCCGCAACAAGACCAACAGTACTTATTACCCCTGCGGCATCAGCCTTGCGGCTTCATTCAACCGTGAGGTCGCCAACGGCGTCGGCACCGGCATCGGCTGGGACGCTTCCGCCCGCGGCGTGCGCATCATGCTCTGCCCCGGCGTCAACATCTACCGTTCGCCGCTCTGCGGACGCAACTTCGAGTACTACGGAGAAGACCCGTACCTCGCCAGCGAGACGGCCCTGCAGTACATCAACGGCATCCAGGCGCAGAGGGTGATGGCCACCATCAAGCATTTCGCACTCAACAACCAGGAGTACGACCGCCACTGGGCCGCCTCCGTCGCCGACGAGCGCACGATGAACGAGATTTATTTCCCGTCATTCCGCAAGGCAATCGAGCAGGCGCACGTCGGTGCCGTCATGACGAGCTACAATCCCGTCAACGGTGAGCACGCCGCAGAGAGCGCAAAGCTTATCGGCAAGCTGCGCGATTGGGGTCATCAGGGTATCGTGATGTCCGACTGGGTCTCCACCTATACCACTTTGGGCTGCGTCAACAGCGGTCTCGACCTCGAGATGCCCAGGGGCTTCGTGATGAATTATGAGGCCGTGCGCGAGCTTGTGGACAACGGTGCCGTGTATGAGGCCCAGATTGACGAGAAGTGCGTCCATATCCTGTCGGCGTTCATCGCATACGGCCTTCTGGACAAGCCCATGAAGGACACTTCCATTCCCGAGAACAACCAGCCTTCCCGCGATAAGGCCTATGCGGCCGCGCTTGAAGGACCGGTGCTTCTCAAGAACGACGGCATCCTGCCCATCGCCCCTTCGGGCAAGAATAATATAATAGTATTGGGCCCCAACGCCGACATCATCCCTTATGGAGGCGGTTCCGGACGTATGGATCCCATCGAGGGAACCACCACCACCCTGTGGCAGGGAATCGCCGCCCTCGGAAAGAAATACAAGGCCAGCCTGATGGATTGGAACAACCTCGACGAGGAGGCCCTCGCCAAGGCCAGTGCCGTTATTGTATCCGTCGGATTCAATTACGACACCGAGAAGGAAGGCAAGGACCGCACTTACGGCCTGCCTGAGGGCCAGAACCAGCTGATTGCCAGGGTTGCTGCCATCAATCCCAACGTGCTGGTCGTCGCCAACAGCGGCGGTGAGTTCGACGTCGCTCCCTGGATCGACAATGTCAAGGGCCTTCTGATGGCCTGGTACGGCGGGCAGGAGAGCGGACGTGCGCTTGCGGACATCATTTCCGGAGAGGTGTCGCCTTCCGGCCGTCTGCCCTTCACATTCTGGGGGTCCGAGGGCAAGAACCCCGCTGCAAAGTACTATCATGCCGTCGAGCCTGTGGTGAGGAAAGAAAAGACCAACCGCGACCCTCTGCCGCATGCCGAGTACAGGGAAGGCGTCTTCGTGGGATACAGGGGAGTCGAGCGCTACGGCGTCAAGCCTATGTATCCGTTCGGCTACGGTCTCGCCTATTCCACCTTCGAGTATGGCAAGGGCAACGTGAAGAAGGTTCCCGCAGGCGTCAGGGTGACGTTTACCGTCAAGAATACCGGCAAGGTTCCGGCTGCGGTCGTCCCTCAGGTTTATGTCGCTCCCGTGGATCCCAAGGTGCCGCGCCCGCATCACGAGCTCAAGGCTTACGAGAAACTTGTGCTTAAGAGGGGAGAGGTGACCACCGTCACCGTCAACCTCGGCAAGGAGGCCTTCAGCCGCTACGACGCCGCATCCCACAGTTGGGTAGTTGACGAGGGACTCTACCGTATATTAGTAGGTGATTCCGCTTCGGATATCAAGATAGACCTGCCTGTGAAGCTGTAAGTTTTTTACGGGATAATTCCGTTTTACCGGCACTTCAGGGGGAGTTTGACCCTTGAAGTGCTTTTTTTGTGAAAAATATTTAAAAAAAACTTGCAGATTAAAAAAAAGTTCTTACCTTTGCATCCCCTTTGAAAAGGAGGGACAATTTAGTTCATTGAAAATATTGAGAGAGATAACGAGGTAAATGAATTATAGTCTGTAAATAATTCGAGTTTTTTCGAGTTGTTGAGGGCTACAATTTCATAAGGCAAACGAGTAAAAACACTTTGAGACTTAAAGTCGCAGAGTGATTCACAAAGAGAAAGAGAACAAGAGCGAACGGAGGATGCCTTGGCTTCCGAAAGCGAGGAAGGACGTGGTAAGCTGCGAAAAGCTCCGGGGATCTGCAAACAGGAATTGATCCGGAGATGTCCGAATGGGGGAACCCCTGCAGTTGAAGACTGCAGACCATCGTGAGATGGAGCGAACGCAGGGAACTGAAACATCTTAGTACCTGCAGGAAAAGAAAGAAATCATCGATTCCCGGAGTAGTGGCGATCGAAACGGGAAGAGCCTAAACCGAGTGCGTTACGGCGTATTCGGGGTTGTAGGACCATTTATAAAGACTCAGCTAGGAACCGGAACTGTCTGGAAAGTCAGTCCGCAGAGGGTGAAAGGCCCGTACGGGTAACGGGGTTGAGTCGAGAGTGGCACCTGAGTAGGGCGGGACACGTGGAATCCTGTCTGAATCCGCGGCGACCATGCCGCAAGGCTAAATATGATCGGAAGACCGATAGTGGACCAGTACCGTGAGGGAAAGGTGGGAAGCACCCCGAACAGGGGAGTGAAACAGAACCTGAAACCGTTCGTTTACAAGCGGTC
>CACZEU010000081.1 GCA_902780175.1 uncultured Bacteroidia bacterium | reverse complement strand
GAAAGGATGCCGCACTCCAGGCCGGCGTGGATGGCCATCACGAGGGGTTCCTTGCCGAACATGCCCTTATAGACTTTCTTCATTACGGCCAGGATTTCCGATTTGGCATTGGGCGCCCAGCCGCTGTAACCGCCCTCGAAGCGGATGCCGATGCCGGCAAGGTCGAATACGGACTTGATGCGGGCGGCAAGAGCAAGTTTGGCGCTGTCCACGGAACTGCGCAGCAGGCAGCTGAGGGAGAATTCGCCGCGAAGGATCTTTACCATAGCCAGGTTGACGGAGGTTTCCACCATGCCCGGCATGGCGTCACTCATGCGCTCCACGCCGTCGGGGCAGGCAAGGATGGCACGCACGAAACGAAGTGCGGCCTCTTCGGTAACGTACTTGCAGTCATCGGGTTCGCAGACTTCGCCGGGTGCCTCGACATAGGGTTCGAAGATTACCTGGAGGTTGGGGTCGGTGGCGGCATATTCAGCCTTGAGGGCCGCTGCGACACGGGCTACGCTGCGCTTTGCGGCGGCAAGGCCCTTCTGCGGGATGTAGAGCGTGGCAAAAGCCTCACGCGGAATGGCGTTGCGCAGGGTGCCGCCTTCGAGGTCTATGAGCTTGACGCCGTGACGCTCGAGAAGCGGGAGGAGCAGGCGGGAAATGAGGCGGTTGGCGTTGGCCCTGCAAAGGATGATGTCCATTCCGGAGTGACCTCCCTGGCAGCCCTTCACGGCAAGGCTGTAGCAAAGGTGGCGTGCGGGAGCCTTCTTGCGGCGGTAACGGGCCTTTGCTACGGCGTCCAGGCCGCCGGCGCAGCCGACGTACAGTTCACCTTCGGTTTCCGAGTCGAGATTGATGAGAATATCACCCTTGAGGATGCCGGGCTTTAGGAGGCTGGCGCCGGTCATGCCGGTTTCTTCATCGTAGGTGACGAGTATCTCTATGGGGCCGTGCTTGACGTCCGGGGACTCGGCTACCGCCATTGCAAGAGCCACTCCGAGGCCGTTGTCGGCGCCGAGGGTAGTTCCTTTGGCGCGGAGCCACTCGCCGTCCACCCAGGTCTCGATGGGGTCTTTGAGGAAATCGTGCTCGACATCGGAGTTCTTCTGGGGAACCATATCCATATGGCCCTGGAGGACGACGGTCTTGAGGTTCTCGTAGCCGGGAGTGGCGGGAACGCGCATTATCACGTTGCCGGTCTCGTCGGCGAAGGCTTCGATTCCGTGTTCGGAAGCCCAATGGAGAAGGTAATTGCGGACGATTTCTTCGTGCTTGGAAGGACGGGGGCAGCGTGTGAGGGAATAGAAATTATTCCATACGACTGCGGGTTTGAGATCTTTGATTGTCATTGCAGTATTGTGTTATTTGGTTATTTCCAACGTCTGTGTGTCCAGAGGTAATTCCAGGGCTGGGCCTGGATGTCGGCCTCAAGCTGGGCGTAATATTTATCCATTATCTCCTGCCGGGAGAGGCCGGAGGCATTGTCGCATATCGGTTCATACTTCATTATATAATGACCGCGGCCCTCGCTGCGCATGCTCAGGAAACATACTGCCATTCCGAACTTGCGGGCAATGTCGGCCGCGCCTTTCATGGTCCTGGTGCGCTGGTGCATGAAGGTCACTTCAGGCAGGTCGGGAGCGTCGAAATAAGGGCTCTGGTCGGTGATGAAGTTGTATATCTTTTTCTCACCCTTGTGCTCATACGCGTAACGTACTATGTCGCGGGATTCGATGTAGCCGGGGAAATGCCTGCGGTCCAGCAGGGGCGCGGTGCGGTTGCTGCGGAGAATTGAGTCCCACATGCGACTCGACTGGCGGAGGTAGACGACGCAGAAGTTGCCCTCATTGAAGCAAACCGGACCGTCGTCGTAAACGTAGGACGCTATGCCGCCGATGAGCTCCCAGTTGCCTGCATGGGACATAAGGACCATAACGCCGGGGGCCGAATCGTAGAGGCGCTGCAGTTCCTGCGGATTCTCCAGTTCCACAAGGCGCCTGCGGTGAAGGCGCTTCCCTCCCCTCAGGCCGCCGAACCACACGGTCTCTGCTATAACCTCGCCGAAATGGCGGTAGAAACGGTGGCGCAGGGATTTCAGTTCCTTATACTTAAGGTCGGGGAAACTGCGGGAGAGGTTGACGGTGACGTCGTGAACCCTGTAGCGGAAGATTTTTTCAGCGAGGAAGGAGAGGATGCCGCCGAGAGCATAGTGCACACGGAGCGGCAGCCAGGAAAGCAGCCGCAGGAAGAAACGAACGATATACTCCCCGAGCCTCATTTTATGCAAAATTAAAAAAATTCTTGAAGTTTAGCGGGATTATTGTTATTTTTGAAGAATTAAAAACCAAAAACTGCTATTATATGTTCAAAGGACAGCCAAAAGGCCTCTACGCTCTCGCCCTCGCCAATACCGGCGAGCGTTTCGGCTACTACACCATGCTGGCCATCTTCCTGCTCTTCCTGCAGGCGAAGTTCGGCTTCTCCGCAGCCGCAGCCGGCCAGTTCTACGCAATTTTCCTCGCCGCCGTTTACTTCATGCCCGTCATAGGCGGCTGGCTCGCAGACAAGATCGGCTTCGGCAAGTGTGTCGTCACCGGCGTCTGCATCATGTTCCTCGGCTATCTGTGCCTCGCCATACCGACGAACGCCTTTACCGGCCGCGGGCTGGCGCTGGCGCTCATGATAGGCGCACTGCTGCTCATCGCCGTAGGTACGGGCCTGTTCAAGGGCAACCTCCAGGTCCTGGTAGGCAACCTTTACGACGACCCCAGATATGCAGCAAAGCGCGATTCGGCGTTCAGCCTGTTCTATATGGCCATCAACATCGGTGCAATGTTCGCCCCCACCGCCGCCACCGCCCTTACCAACAGCCATCTTGGCAAAGTCGGACTGATCTACAAGGCCGACATCCCCGCCCTGGCTCACCAGTACCTGAACGGCACGCTCGCCGACACATCCATCCTGGAGTCGCTCCAGGCCGCCATGCCCGGTCCCGCCATCGCCAATATGGACCTCACGATGTTCAGCAAGTACTACATCGGCAACCTGGCATTCGCATATAATCTCGGATTCGCGGTCGCCTGCATATCCCTCATATTCTCGATTGCCATCTACCTTGGCTGCCGCAGCTGGTTCAAGCACGCCGACGTCAACGCCAAGCAGGCCAAGGCCGCTCCCGGTGCCGCCGCCGTCGAACTCACTCCCAAGCAGACCAAGGACCGCATCACCGCCCTGATATTCGTATTCGCAGTCGTCATCTTCTTCTGGATGGCATTCCACCAGAACGGCTCTTCGCTCACCTACTTCGCCCGCGACTACACCCAGAACGCCGTATCCGGCCCGCTCCGCATAGGTTTCAGCATCTGGCCGCTGTTCCTCATCGCCGTGTCCGTATATACCCTGTTCGGCATCTTCCAGTCGGAATCTTCGATGAACAGGATCATCTGCGCAGGCGTCACCGTACTCCTGTGGGGCGGCGCATACTGGCTCTATTCCGGCATGCCCGAAACGATGAGCATCCTTCCCCAGCAGTTCCAGCAGTTCAATCCCTTCTTCGTGGTAGCCCTCACGCCCATCTCCATGGCCATTTTCGGCGCCCTCGCATCCAAGGGCAAGGAACCTTCGGCACCCAAGAAGATAGGTCTCGGAATGTTCGTGGCCGCTCTCGGCTACCTCATCATGCTCGCCGCTTCCAAGGGCCAGCCCGCACCTTCCGAACTGGTCAGCGTCGGCGGCGTCTCCCCCGACCCCGTCGTTCCCACTTACCTCATCAGCACCTACCTGGTCCTTACCTTCGCCGAGCTGCTGCTGTCCCCTATGGGCATTTCCTTCGTATCCAAGGTCGCCCCTCCCAAGTTCAAGGGACTTATGATGGGCCTCTGGTTCGCCGCCACCGCAATCGGCAACTACCTCAGCTCCATCCCTTCGATGCTCTGGAACAACGTCCCCCTGTGGGTCAACTGGACCGTCCTCATGGCCCTCTGCGTCATTTCCGGCGTCGTAATGTTCTCGATGCTCAAGAAACTTGAAGCAGCCACCGCAGACTGATGAAGAAGAAGACCATAGAACTCCTGCAGGAATGGGCGGAGGAATACAACCAGCCCAAATACTTTGAGGAAGACCCCATAGCCTTCCCCAGGGAGTTCATCCGCAGGGGTGCTTCACTTCAGGACATAGAGATCGCCGCCGTCTTCGCCTCCCACCTTGCGTGGGGGCGGAGGGCGATGATCATCCGCGACTGCGAGCGTCTCTTCGACCAGATGGAATGGCGTCCGTACGAATACGTGATGGCCGGATCCTACCGTGACGACGATACCTCCCTGCATCGCACCGTCAAATGGAGCGAGGCCGCCGGAATCTGCCGCCGCCTGTGCGAGTGGTACACCTGGCACGACAGCCTCGAGTCCCTCAGCGTCAAAGAGATACGTTCCATCATCTTCCGCCGCAAAGACGACCCCAAGGCCCCCGACAAGAAGATCAACCTTATGCGCCGCTGGCTTGTGCGCAACGACGGCAAGGTGGACCTTGGCGTCTGGAAAGACAGCTCCCCGGCCGACCTTATCATACCGCTAGACGTCCACGTCTACGGTCAGGCAAGCGCCCTGGGACTCACCGCCCGCCGTTCCAAAGACCTGCGCACAGCGGAAGAAATCACCGCCCGTTTCCGCGAAATCTGGCCCGACGACCCCGTCCTCGGCGATTTCGCCCTGTTCGGCTACGGAGTCACGCACAACGACTGATGCCCCGCCTGTACATACTCTGCGGCTGCAACGGCGCCGGCAAGACCACGGCATCCTATACGATGCTGCCGGAGATTCTCGACTGCCACGAATTCGTCAACTCCGACGAGTTCGCCAAGAGCCTCTCCCCCTTCGACCCGTCTACGGCCTCGGTATCCGCCAGCCGGTATATGCTGATGCGCATCCAGTTCCTGCTCGACAAAGGGACCGATTTCAGCATAGAGACCACGCTGGCCACCCGCTCCCTGGTATCCATAATCAAAGATGCCCGCAGCCGCGGCTATACCATTACCCTGCTGTACCTGTGGGTGCAGTCTCCGGAAATAGCCATCCAGCGCGTCCGCGACCGCGTCAACCACGGGGGCCACAACATCCCCGAAGACGTACTGCGCCGCCGCTACCAGATGGGCATCAAATACCTGTTCAACACCTACATCCCGCTCTGCGACCGATGGGTAATGGTCGACAACACCAAGAGCCCCTTCTCCGTCATCGCGGAAGGCAGCAGCGGACGTCTCGTCATCAAGGACGAAGACAAATTCAACAAAATCTCATCCCTTGCCAATGAAGAAGGACAGTCTTGACACCTTCGGCGTCACCCTCCCCCAGCTGCGTTCCATCGTAGCGGAAGGCCTCAGGGGCGGCGACTGGTGCGACCTGTATTTCGAACAGACAGTATACAACGACCTGCTGCTGCGCGACGGCGCCGTAGCCTCCGGAGGTTTTTCCTTCGACTACGGATGCGGCATACGCGTACTCGCAGGCGAAAAGACCGGATACGCCTACAGCGAGTCCACGGATATGACGTCGCTGCTTGCCGCCGCCCGCGCCGCCGCATCCATCGGTGGCAACGCCGGCTGCGTCAGTCCGGCCCCCGGCGCTCCCGTTCCGGCAGACCTTTACCCCATGCAGCACGATTGGGCCGACGCCGACAAGAAGGCGCTGAGCACCTGGCTTGTACGGCTCGAGCAGGCCATAAAGTCCCGCGACAGCCGCGCCGTAAAGGTCATCGCGATGCTCTCCTGGTCCGTGGATGAAGTGCTGATGTACAATTCCCTGGACCAGCTTACGAGCGACATCCGCCCGCTCGGAAACATCACAGTCACCATCATTTTCGCCCAGGACGGGCGCACCGAGCAGCGCAACGTCTCCCGGAGCTGGCGCTGCGGCAGCGAGATGTTCGACGACGGACTGCTGCGCTTGCTGGCCGACGAAGCCGTAGCCGGACTCGACGACAGCTTCGCCGCCCGCCGTCCCAAAGGCGGCCGCATGCCGGTGGTCATGGCGGCCGGAGCCTCCGGAATACTGCTCCACGAGGCGATGGGACACGCATTCGAGGCCGATTTCAACCGCAAGGGGCAGTCGGTCTTCTGCGACAGGATGGGCAAACGCATCTGCCCACGCGGGATCAATATCCTGGACGACGGCACCATCCCCCGCAACCGCGGAAGCATACGCTACGACGACGAGGGCGTCCCCGGGCAGAAGACATATATGGTGGAAGACGGAATCCTGACGTCCTACCTCCACGACCGCATCAGCGCCGGTTTCTACGGCGTCTCCCCCACCGGAAACGGCCGCAGGGAGTCGTTCCGTTACAACCCCATCCCCCGCATGCGCGCAACGTATATGGAAAGCGGTACCGACGGCACGCTCCAGGACCTCATCGCTTCCGTGAAGAAAGGCATCTACGTCGACAAGTTCGCCAACGGAGAGGTCCGCATCGGCGAGGGCGATTTCACTTTCTACGTCAACCGCGGATACCTCATCGAGAACGGACGCCTCACGATGCCCGTCAAGGACATCAACATAATTGGAAACGGCCCCCGGGCGCTGGCGGACATTGCCGCAGTGGCCGGAGACCTCCAGATAGACGACGGTACCTGGACCTGCGGCAAGGAGCAGAGCGTAGCGGTCTCCTGCGGCATTCCAAGCGTCCTTATCAACAATCTTACAGTAGGAGGAGAATGATAACACCGGAAGAAATATCCCTTGCCCACGAGAGCCTTCAGTGCGCCCTTTCCCTCGGCGCACAGGCGGCACGCGTCACGCTTACCAAAACGACGGAAAACATCGTCGCCACCCTCGACGGAGCGGTGGACAAGGTAACCCGCTGCGCCGACAGGTCGATCAGCATCGCGCTGTTCGTCGACGGCCGCTTCGGCAGTTTTTCCATCAACAAACTGGACAGCGCCGCCCTGCAGGGCTTCGTCCGCGAGGCCGTCGACACCGTACGGATGTTCGAACCCGACACCTTCCGCAAGCTGCCATCCGCCGACAGGTACTGCACATCCGCACGTACCGGACGGGAACTGTCTGCGTATGATGACGCCTGCCCCGCCATGTCTCCTTCCGAACGGGTGGAGCGCGCCCTTGCAGCCGCCGTCACCGGCAAGGATACCGGGGGCGTACGGGTGATTTCCGAGGAGGGAGAATACTCAGACACCGATTACGACACCCTGGTCCTCGACAGCCAGGGACTTGAATGCCGTCACAGCGAAACCACCTTCGACTACGGGGTGGAAGTTACGATAGAAGACGCCAGGGGGCTCAAGTACAGCGATTTCTGGTGGACGTCATCCCCTCTGCTGAAGGATTTCGACGCATCCGCCTGCGGACTGACCGCAGTAAGGCGTGCCGCCGCCCAGATAGGAGCCCGCCCCGCCCGCAGCGGCAAATACAACATGGTGGTATCGACCGAGGCCGCATCCAAGATGGTATCCCCCCTGCTCAACGCACTCAACGCATATTCAATCCAGCAGGGTAATTCCTTCCTCGTGGGAAGCCTCGGCAAGAAGGTGTTCCATGACGGGCTGACAATCATCGACGAACCCCTCAGGCCCGGAGAGACCGGATCGAAGCTCTTCGACGGCGAAGGCATCGCCTGCGTCAACGAGCCCGTGATTGAAGACGGCATCGTACGGCGTTACTCCGTAAATACCTATATGGCCGGCAAACTTGGCATCGCGCCCACCGTGGAAGACGTAATCCGCGCCCGCGTAGCCCCCTGGCCATATCCCGGACTGGACAGGGACAGGCTGATGAGCATCTCCGGCGACGGTATCCTCGTCACCGACTTCAACGGCGGCAACTGCAACATGACCACCGGAGACTTCTCCTACGGCATTTCCGGCCAGCTGTTCCG
>CACZEU010000080.1 GCA_902780175.1 uncultured Bacteroidia bacterium | reverse complement strand
GTATTCTTCGAACACGCAATGGTCCACCCAGACATGATGCGTGCCATTGTGAATTGACAACGCACGGCGAGAAGTCGTATCCAGCGCCGTAATGGAGGGTGCCGTAAAAATCAGGTTCTCGAAAACCAGGTTACTCGATTCCTGCGTCAAAATGCCCATGCCCGTAATGCGGACTTCGCGGCCGCGACCGTCAAAAGTCTTGTCAGAACCGAGACGAAGCGGAGCCTCCAAATTATAGGTACCATCCTTTTCAAACAGAATCCATGTCGGACCATCCTTGTAGGCGCACTCACGAAGTGAACCCGGCGCAATCACGGCAGTCGAGAGCAAACAGCTCGAGAACCGTAGCGCCCACAACCTGACCACGATGCTTCAGGGTTCGGTTCCCGGCCTGAACATCAGCACGTCCGCCGGCAACCCCGGTGCCACCGGATCGCTCAACATCCGAGGCTATACCTCCATCAACGGCGGTGAGCCCCTGGTGCTCATCGACGGAATCGAGGGCAGCATCAACCGCATCAACCCCCAGGACGTCGAATCGATCTCCGTCATCAAGGATGCATCCTCCGCAGCTGTCTACGGCGCCCGTGCAGCCTATGGCGTGATCCTCGTCACCACCAAGAGCGGCGCCGAGAAGAACAACAAGGCCACGGTCCGCTACAGCGGCCGCTGGGGTGTGGAAATGCCGACCACCTCGACCGACTGGGAGACCACCGGTTACTGGTCCGTCTACACCATCAACAAGTTCTGGTACGAGAGCAAAGGCTCCAACTACGTCAACTACAGCGCAGAGGATATGCGCGAGCTTCTTGCCCGCGTCAACGACAAGGTCGAGAATCCCGAGCGCCCCTGGGTCGTCATCAAGGACGGCAAGTACAAGTACTACGCCAACACCGACTGGTGGCACACTATGTACAACGACGTGCACCCCACCACCAACCACAGCGTGAGCGTGAGCGGCGGCAACAAGGCCGTCAAGTACTACCTCTCCGGCCAGTATGACCGTCAGGAAGGTATGGTGAAGGTCCGTCCCGACGTGTATGAAAAATACAACCTCAGGGCCAAGATCGACGGCCGCATCAACAAGTATGCGCGCATCAGCAACAACACCAACTTCTTCGTCGGCACCTACGACTTCCCCGGCCTCGCCGACATCCAGGACTCCTTCGCATACGGCGACCGCCATGCCCCTGCGTGCTTCCCCCCGCAGAACCCCGACGGCACCTGGCTGTATTTCGTGGACGCCCTCGGCTACCGTGTCAACAACGGACGCCAGTGGGCATACGCCAGCACCAACCTCAATATTGAGAAGCGCACCGACTTCGCCAACACCACCGAACTGACCATCACTCCGTTCACCGGCCTGACGCTGAAGGCGAACTACAGCTACCGCACCTACATCAACCACGACACCCACAGGCGCAACCTTATCGAATACTCCCAGTATCCCGGAGAAGTGGTCGTCTACAACAACGGCGGCGCATTCGACAACTACATGACGGAAAAGAATTCCGAGAACATCCGCCAGACAGTCAATGTGTACGGCACCTATGAGCACACCTGGGCAGGCGCCCACAACTTCAAGGTGATGGCCGGTTACAACTACGACGACTACCACTACAAGGATGTCTGGTCCAAGGGTTACGACCTGATCACCACCGAGCTTTCCGACCTCGACCTCATTTCCACCGACAAGCGTCCCGCCGAGACCAACGGCGGCCAGACCGCCTGGAGGACCGCTGGCTTCTTCGGCCGTATCAACTACGACTACAAGGGCCGCTACCTCTTTGAGACTTCCGCCCGTTACGACGGTTCGTCACGCTTCGCCACCGGACACAAATGGGGCTTCTTCCCGTCCGTATCCGTGGGCTGGCGCATCAGCGAGGAACCTTTCTTCGCCCCCGTCAAGCATGTGGTCAACAACCTCAAGCTCCGTGCATCCTACGGTACGCTGGGCAACCAGAACGTCGACAACTACTCCTACATGCGCCTGATCAACTTCAACACTTTCAGCGCATTCAACTTCGGCGACAACGTGATGGCCCGCTACACCAACGTCGGCGCCCCCGTGGCTTCCGACAAGACCTGGGAGACGTCCAAGCAGACGAACATCGGCCTCGACCTCGCAATGTGGGGCAACAAGCTGGAATTCACGGCTGAAGCCTACATCCGCGACACCGTGGGCATGCTCACCGACGGCATGGACCTTCCCGCCGTGTATGGCGCTTCCGTGCCGCAGATGAACGCTGCCGACCTGCGCACCAAGGGTTACGAACTCTCGCTCAGCTGGAGGGATTCCTTCAAGCTCTTCGGCCAGGACTTCGAGTATTTCTTCAAGCCCACCCTCAGCGAGTACCGCTCCAACATCACCAAGTTCAATAACGACACCAAGCTTCTCTCCAACTACTACGAGGGCATGGAACTCGGTGAGATCTGGGGCTTCCACGTGGACGGCCTTTTCGCCTCCGACGCCGAGGCGCTCGAATACACGAGCAGGGTCGACCAGTCCTACTGCAACGCCAACCTGAACGGCGGCTGGAAGGCCGGCGACCTCAAGTATGCCGACCTTGGAGGCAAGGTGACCTACGATGAAAACGGCAACGTCATCTCCAATGAACCCGACGGCGTGATCGGCATCGGTGACAACACCCTGGCAGACCACGGCGACAGGATCTACCTCGGCAACTCCCTGCCCCGCCTGCACTACGGTTTCCAGACCGGATTCTCCATCGCAGGCTTCGACGTGAGCGTGTTCTTCGAGGGCACCGGCGACCACTACTGGTATCCCGCCCGCTACAACTTCGACTTCTGGGGTCCTTACTCCCTCGGTTATCCCACCTTCCTTGCGAAGAACTTCCTCGACAACTGCTGGAGCGAAGACAACCCCAACGCCTACTTCCCCAGGCCCCGTTCCAACGTCGCTTCCAACGGCGGCGGCGAGCTCGGACGAGTCAACGACCGCTACATCCAGAACATCCGTTACCTGCGTTTCAAGAACCTGACCGTGGGTTACGAACTCCCCAAGAAGCTCATTTCCCACGTAGGTCTCGAAGGCCTCAGGGTCTACTTCTCCGGAGAGAACCTTGCGTTCTGGTCTCCTATCACCAGGTACACCAAGCACCTGGATCCGGAAAGCTGCTTCAACCGCGGCGGCGACCCCGTAGATGACTTGAACAACACTGCCTATCCCTGGCAGAAAACATTCATGTTCGGCGTTGATATCACTTTCTAAATTAGCAAGTTATGAAAAAGTGCATAATAATACTGGCCCTGGCTGCCATGACCCTCGCTTCCTGTAAGCTGGAGGACGTCCTGACCCTGGTGCCCGAGTCCAAGATAACGCCCGACTCCTATTTCAAGACGCGGGAAGACCTTCAGCTCTTCTCCAACTCCTTCTACAACAATCTTCTGGACAAGGAGCCTTTCGCAAGGGAGAGTGACGTGTTCGTGAAGATGAATCCTTCCGACCTCATCCGCGGCGGCAACGACCGCACCGTGCCCGCCACCGGCGGCGGCTGGGGATCCGGCACCGGCGCCTGGGGAGACCTGCGCAAGATGAACACCCTTCTGGGCAACATCCACAACTGCGAGGATGAAGCCGCAGTCAAGGAATACACCGCACTGGTGAAATTCTGGCGTGCATACTTCTACGCCAACATGGTCCGCAAGTTCGGCGACGTGCCGTGGTACGACAAGGAACTTGGATCCGCCGACGAGGATCTCTACAAGCCCCGCGACAGCCGCGAGACCATCCTCCAGCACATGATCGAAGATATCGACGTCGCTATCCAGGACCTGCCCGGCAAGGCTTCCGCGCCCCAGACCGCCTACCGTGTCAACAAATACACGGCCATGATGGTGAAGGCCCAGTTCTGCCTCTTCGAAGGCACGTTCAGGAAGTATCACGGCGCTCCCGCCCCGTTCGAGAACTCCTACACTGCAGCCGACGGCACCACCCACGACTATCAGTATTATCTCGACCAGGCCGCCGAGGCCGCCAAGATGCTGATGGATTCCGGAGCCTACAAGCTCTACAGCACAGGCAAGAAGAACAGCGACTACCTGACGCTGTTCAATTCCAGCAATGCCAACACGGATGAAATCATCCTTGCCGTCAACTACGACCGCGACCTCAAGATCAAGCACGACTGCGGCCGTGACATCACCAACCAGACTTCCGCCCGCTACGGCATGACCAAGAAGCTCGTCGACATGTACCTCATGAGCGACGGTTCCCGCTTCACCGACAAGCCCGGCTGGAACGTGATGCCCTTCGCAGATGAAGTCGCAGACCGTGATCCCCGCCTGGCCCAGACCATCCGCACTCCCGGCTACAGCTGGAAGAAGCCCGGCACGAGCAAGGACGGCCCCGAATTCGCCTTCTGCCAGACCTGCTACCAGACCATCAAGTACATACAGTCTTATGACCTGAAGCCTTATTCCACGGACAATTCCGACAACGACATGCCGGTGTTCCGTTATGCGGAAGCCCTGCTCACCTATGCTGAGGCAAAGGCCGAACTCGGCACCCTCACCCAGGGCGACCTGGACATCTCCGTGAACCTTCTCCGCGACCGCGTGGGTATGCCCCACCTCGACATGGCAGCCGCCAACGCCACCCCGGATCCCTACCTGATGTCCCCCGAGACCGGCTATCCCAACGTGTCCGGCTCCAACAAGGGCGTCATTCTGGAAATACGCCGCGAAAGGGCCATCGAGCTCTTCCAGGAAGGCTACGGCCGTTATTTCGACCTCATGCGCTGGAAGGCCGGCTACTGCCTCAACCAGCCCTTCTACGGCATGTATATCCCCGGCCCCGGGTCCTATGACTTCGGCGACGACAGCAAGTACACATTCTACACCGGCAGTTCAAGTGCCAGCGGTGTCAAGTACAAGATCTTCGACCCTGCGACAGGCGACGAGACCGCGACCGACGAGATCTTCTACCTGGTGGATCCCAACACCGGCAAGCTCGCCACCTCCGGCGTACGTGATGCCCTCCACAGCATCTCACATTCCTTCGATGAGAGCAAGCACTACTTCTACCCCATCCCCGAGAACGACAGGCTGCTGAACAAGAATCTCAAACAGAATCCTAACTGGTAACAGATTATGAACACAATTAGCAAAATATTGAAAGTATCGGCCCTGGCCGCCGCCTGCGCCCTGCTGTTCGCCTCCTGCCAGAAAGAGCAGAAGGAGAACGTGGCCAAGGCGGTGCTTGGAGACCAGTCCATAATGACATTCGCAGCCAAGAATCCGGCCGCGCAGACTGTCACTGTGTACTCCGACGGTCCCTGGCACACCACAGCCCCCGACTGGATCACCGTGGATCCCAATACGGGCAACGGTGTCGTGACCGTGACCGTGACCGCCAAGGAGAACGTCGATGAGGGCGGAATGCTCGAGCCCCGCAAAGATACGCTCATCATCTCCGGCAACACGCTTGCAAGCCGCCTCATCATCCTGGTGAGCCAGGAAGGCGATGCCTACCGCAACGCCCAGCACCTGACTCTCGACAAGGTCGCCGCCCTCGCAGACGGCAAGTCGTTCATCCTGGATGAAGCCACCGTGGCTGCCCTGACTTCCGCCGGCTTCGTCGTGAACAGCGGCTCGACCAACGTCTATATCAAGGACGCATCGCAAGTAAAAATCGGCGACAAGGTGTCCGTCAAGGGCATCAAGGGCAGCGTCAACAACATGCCCGCCGTGACCACTGTGGACGACCTCAAGGTCCTCTCTTCCGGCACGTTCACGTATCCCGAGCCCAAGGACATCACCGAGAGTCTTGCCACCTACAAGGCAGAAGCCATCGAATACGTGGCGGTGAACGGCATGGTCAAGGGCGGCAATCTGACCGTCACCCTGAACGACGTGGAATACTCCGTCAAGCAGGTGGACTGCCCTGATGGCCTGAGCATCTCCAAGCTCAACGGCAACAAGGTTCAGCTCACCGGCTACAGCTGCGGTCTGATCGGCGCCAACCTGTTCGGAATCCTGACCACCGCCGTCAAGGACAACGGTCCCGCAGTGGTGCCCAGACCCGAAAAACTCCTCTATGCCAAGTGGCGTTTCACCACCACCACGATGACCGCATATAAGGACTTCTTCGGAGGCACTGACGGCAAGCACGATACCGCACCTGGCAGCGGTGGACTCTATGTACCGTCGAACGTCGAAGGCAACGGCAAGATCGAGTACATCCAGATCGACAAGAGCGAAATAGACATCAACAGCAAGGCATCCCGTATCATCGGAGGCACCGGACATCCTTACGTGACCGGAGCATGGCCCGGCGACTACTGGCTCTTCTCCGCCACCGACAACTATGAGTACCCTGCCGGCACCAGCCTGCACATCAAGTTCCTGACCCGCGTATCCGCGACCGGCCAGAGATACTGGATGCTCGAGTACTTCGACGGAAAGGACTGGAAACCTGCCGAAGAGTATCCTCTTTCGACCGAGACCGAATCCGGCACCAATGCAGTCTACAACTTCGTCGAGCCGACCTCCAATATCGCCGTCGAATGCGAATGGAAGCTTGCAGCTCCTTGCCGCGAACCCATGTTCAGGATGAGGTGCGTTGCCAACGCTCAGGCGAATGACATGGGTCCCCTTGCCGCTCCCAACGGAGGAACCTGCCGCATTGCAGACAACGGCGACGAGGGCGAGGATGCAGGTCCCGTGTTCGAGGTGACCGACGCTCCCGCCGGTGGCGGTGGCGGCGGTGGCGGCACTGCCGGTGTTACCGTCTTCGAGGACGATTATGAGTGGCTGGAGCCCTGGACCGCTTCCGGTGTGGGCGACGACGTCACCGCCAACACCGTCAACACCAACACTGCCCCCAACGTATTCACCTCCACCGCAGTGGAAGGACTCCTTGCTGAGTTCATCAGCCGCGGCTACGGCTATGTCTGGGGATGGAAAGACCAGCCCTGGTCAGACGGTGATCCCGACAATGGCAACAAGAGGACCATGTACATCCAGAAGAACTACTTGAAGTTCGGCAAGACGAGTTACAGTTCCGGCATCATCCTGCCTGTTCTTTCCGCTCTCACAGGTCCTTCCGACGTTGAACTGACCTTCAACTGGTGCTCCTGCATGACAGGTAACGCCGCTCCTGACATGACAAGTCTCAACGTCGTCGTCGCCGGCGGCGGCACAATTGAATCCACCGGTTCAGAGACGAGCGAAGAGATTGTGTCAGGCCAGCCGATCAAGGAAGACGGAACTACGGACCTTGCATGGCAGAACGCCGCAGTCACCATCAAGGGTGCTACCCCGGCGACCCGCATCACGATCCGCCCGGCCAACAACGATCCGGATGTAACAAACTCTGCCCGCCATCAGAACCGCTGGTACCTCGACAATGTGAAGGTCGTGACCAAGTAGGGGCCACGACATACGAAAAAGAAGGAACTGAAATCGCTCAGTTCCTTCTTTTTTATAAAAAAGCCGTCAGCCGAACAGTCAGAAAATTGTCTGGCTCGAATGATTTGGGCTCCGGTCCGGTTCGGGAATCCCGCTGCGGGGCGGGCCTGCCTTCCGCGGTCCGAGTCAACCCGGTAAGTGAAAAACTTGATGTTTTCTCCTCTTGGGCCTGACGGCTTAAACCCTATTTCAAATTTGCAAGGTAGTCCTCCAGGTCATCCTGCAGGGCCTTGGCCTCGGCACCCAGCTGCTGCATCTTCTTCTGGCAGGCGATGCGGTTGACCGTCTCGTTGAGCGTGACTATTATCAGCTTGTCCAGAGGGGTCTTGTCGGGATACTTGGCGTCGTATGAGGTGTACTTGCGGTTGATTTCATCAGCGGCCGTGCGCATCGCTTCTTCCATCTCGGGAGAGGTGGCAACCATCGGGTATTCATTTCCCGCTATTTTCAGTTTGATGTTCTGTGCCATTTTATTTCTCCAGAAGTTTGATGCAGCGGTCGATTTCGCGTATGAGTTTGGTGATCCTTTCCTTTGCCAGGGCAGGGTCGCCGGCGCCGGAGAAGGCATACTGGAGCTTGAGGTTGTCGATCTGGCCGTCAAGGTCGGTGATCTTTTCCCGGCAGGCGGCCACATCCGCCTTGCTGCGGTCCAATTCGGCCTGCAGGGCGTCTGCCCGCTGCTTTTCCGTCTCATAGAGGGATATCAGCTTCTCGATATTCGTTTTAATGTCTTCCAGCATCGGAACAAATATAGTAATTTTTATCGAT
>CACZEU010000079.1 GCA_902780175.1 uncultured Bacteroidia bacterium | reverse complement strand
AGGGTCTTGTTGTTCGGCCTTGCAATGAGGTAAATCACAAATGCCAGCAGCAGCGCCCCCAGCCACCAGGGCAGAGCTTTTTTCGTGAATGCCACGCGCCAACCGGTTTTCTTTTCGATAATCTTATCCATAGTTTCTTACTGATTTACGTATTCGACACCATTGTAGTAGCGGACCACCGCCTGCTTGATGAGGTATTTGAACAGGCTGTTCATTTCATCGGCCTGAGCCTTCAGGTAGTTGTTGTTGGCCGTCTGGAACTCCAGGGGAGAGATGAGGCCCTGCTCCAGTTTCTTCAGATTCAGCGTGTAGGCCTCGGCCTGGACTTCGGCCTTGCGCTGGGCCTGCCGGTAAGCGGTCGCGGCACCGTCGCGGTCCTGGATGGCCCTGCGGACTTCGCTTTCAACATCGCGTCGTTTCTGGTACAGCTCGGCGGTGGCTTTATCCAAGGCGTGCTGCCGGCGACTGATGGCAGAATGCTTGCTCATGCGGTTCCAGATGGGGATGGAGACCGAAAGCTGTACGTATTCTCCGCCGTTATTCCTGAATTGTTCACCGAATGGCGCAGTCTGGGAACCCTGATAGGAATAATAACTGGTATTCCAGCCGGCGTACAGTCCCACGCTGGGCAGCAGTTGCCACTTGGCGGTATTGAGTTCCCTCTTGGCGTTGAGTTCTTTCCAACTGGCAATCCGGATGTCGGGATTGTGCTCCAGGGCGAAGGAGACGATAGATTCTTCGCTATCGCTCAGAATGACAGAAGAGCTGTTGCTGTCATCCTGAGCGCCAGCGAAGGATCTAAAGTCAGTCACTATTTCCAACTTCTCATCCACCGGCCAGAACATCAGGTCGGCTAGTGTCATCTTCTGATCGTTATACATATTGCAGGTGTTCGTCAGGTCGTACTGCCGGTCTGCCAAATCGGCTTCCATCTGGATCACATCAGCGTGCCCTTTCTGGCCCAGCTCCTCCTGCCGGCGAGCTTTGGCCAGCGCCTGCTCAGCCACGGCAACCTGCTCCTCATATACATCGCAGAGACGCCTGTAGTACACTACATTGTAGTACGCCTCCATCACGGCCAGACAGATATCGGCCTCCACTTGTTTCTCCTGGGATTCGGCAATCAGCATTCCGGTCTTGGAGATCTTGTAATTGTTCACCGCCTTGAAGCCGTCGAAGAGGTCGTACCCGGCGCTCACACCATAGTTGTTATGGAATGACGTAGTGTTGAAATACGTGTTGGTCTGTGGGTCGATGCTGCGGCCAAAGTTGTAGTAGGCGTAGGTCTGCGCCGTAATCTGCGGGGTGAATAGCGCCAGGGCCGCATCCCGACGGTCAATCTGCGCATCGCCGATGGCCGCCTGCTGGATCCGGATCTTGGTGGAATTGGAGATGGCGTACTCCATACAGTCCCGGAGCGTCATTGAAGATTCTTCGCTTCGCTCAGAATGACAAGCGGTATGGCCGCTGGCGCTGACTGTCTCAGCAAGCGCCAGAGCCGTAACTACACAACTAATGAAAAGGTTTCTCATGTCAATACTTATGTTTAACCGTACAAAACCTAAGCATTCCCTGTGCCAAAAGTGCTAACCAATTGATTTGTAGCAAAAACACAAAATCCAAGGGAGTGTAAAGCCTGTAAAACTTTACACTCCCTTTACACTTTCTTTACAGATTTCTCCTACGGAGACTATCTAAAACGTAGCTCAAATACGGTCTGCTGGGCATCACTCCTCACCAGCTCAATGCTGCCGTTGTGATTCCGCATAATCTGCCGGGAGATCGAGAGGCCGATGCCGGAGCCCTCCTTCTTGGTGGTATAGAACGGAATGAAAATCTGCTCCTGGGCCGCAGGCGGTATAGGCTCGCCATCATTGGCCACCTGGATAATCACGTCATCATCCTTGCCCATCTTCGCGCTAATGTCTATGTGCTCCGCACCTGCCTGCAGGGCATTCTTGATGAGATTGATGAAGATTTGCGAGATTTGACCTTCGTCGGCGTAAATCATCAGGTCATCCTCTTCCGGCCGATACTTGCAGGTGGCACCGCAATTGGCGGCAAACTCGCTGTTCAGGCCGAGGACGCTGTCCATCAGTTCCCGCAGATCCAGCGCTCTGCGAATCGGTTTCGTCACGCCGGAGAGTTGCCGGTAGGTTTGCACGAAACCTATCAAATTCTTGGAAGAATCGCTGATGGTCTCCAGCCCGGCCTTGATGTCCAGCTCGCTATGTCCATTTTCATCGACCGACTTGGCCATGGCATCGCTGAGGGTGGCGATGGGCGACACCGTATTCATAATCTCGTGCGTAAGCACGCGTATGAGCTTGGTCCAGGAATCCTGCTCGTGGGCCTGACGTTGCTTTTCAAAGATGGTCCGGATACGGTTCAGAGTCCGGTTGAACTTGTTTTTATCCTGGAAGCGGAAATTCAGTTCACCGTCCTCCAGGGCGTCCATCATGTATGCTACCTTCTTGATGTCCTTCTGCCTGGTCCTTAGTGTGGCTATCACCGCCGCAATGATTGCGACGATGGCGCAGATGAGTATGATTTGCCAAAGTTCCATATTTCCAGATCCTTCGCTACGCTCAGGATGACAAAGGCTTGTCATTCTGAGGCCGAAGGCCGAAGAATCTACAATCCATATTTTTTCAGTTTCGCATACAGAGTGGGCCGGCTCACTCCCAGCATCTTGGCTGCAGCTGAAATATTGCCGCCGGTGCGAAGCATCGCATCGCGCAAAAGAGATTCCTCGACTTCGCTCGGAATGATATGGTGGGTGCTAGCAGTAACGGAGTGGGTGTCATCTCGACCGGAGCGAAGCGCAGTGGAGAGATCCAAATCCAGATCCTTCGCCGTCAACTCGCTGCCATCAGAAAGAATGACAGCTTTCTCGATAACATTCAGCAGCTCGCGGATATTCCCACTCCATCGGGCGTTTTCCAGTACCGCCTTTGCCGATTCGTCAAGGCCGGTCAGCGGCCGATGATATTTCTCTGCAAACCGTTCCAGAAACATCTGCGCCAGCGGAACAATATCTTCTCGGCGTTCCCGGAGCGCAGGCAGGGCGATATGCACGGTGTTGATGCGGTAGTAGAGATCCTCCCGGAACCGGCCTTCACGCACCAACTGCTCCAAATCCATATTGGTTGCGCAAATCAAGCGAATGTTGATGGGCTTAGCCTCACTTCCGCCAACCCGGACTACACTCCGGTTCTGAATCACCCGTAGCAGCTTAGCCTGCAGGTGTAGGGGAATATTGCCGATTTCATCAAGGAACAGCGTGCCGCCGTCGGCCTGCTCGAATTTGCCCACGTGGTCGGCGTGAGCATCCGTGAAGGCGCCCTTCACATGGCCGAAGAGTTCGCTCTCGAAGAGCGTCTCCGTGATGGCTCCGGCATCAACGGCCACCATCGGCTTGCCGCACCGGAGGCTGTGCATGTGAATTTCCCTGGCCAGCACGTCCTTGCCGGTACCGTTCTCGCCGGTAATCAGCACGGTGGCATCGGTGGGAGCAATCTTGTCCAGCGTCTTCCGTATGGACTTCATGGCAGGGGAGGAGCCCCAGAACATAGATCCTTCGCTTCGCTCAGGATGACAGGAGAATTGCTCAGGATGACCGGAGAATTGCTCAGAATGACCGGAGAATTGCTCAGGGTGACCGGAGAATTGCTCAGGGTGACCGTAGAATTGCTCAGGATGACGGGCCGGGCCGTCTTCTGTCATTCTGAGGCCTTTGGCCGAAGAATCTCTCTTCATCGCTTTCCGGGCCTTGTCCCTTGCAGCCGTGAGCACCTCAATCAGTTTATCATTGTCCCAGGGCTTGACGATAAAGTCAAACGCGCCACGCTTCATTCCTTCCACCGCCAATGCAATATCAGCATAGGCAGTGAACAACACCACTTCCACCTCCGGGACCATCTTCTTGATTTCCCCGGCCCAGTAGAGGCCTTCGTTGCCGGTATTGATAGAAGTGTTGAAGTTCATATCCAGCAGCACCACATCCGGCCGGAACTGCTCCAGCGACGATACAAGGGTGGCCGGCGATGGAATGGTCTTCACCTCCGCAAAATGAAGAGGCAATAGAATCTCCAACGCCCGGCGAATCCCCAGGTTGTCATCAATCACCAGTATTTTTCCAACTTTAGAAGCCATAATCTAAAACACAAATATAGTCATTTATCCTGCACGCGAAGTACAACCTACGTGCCGGAAAATGTATCTTTCATAATATCAATTACTTCTGTCAATTGCTGAAAAACCGGACTGTAAAGAAACCTTACACCATTGTAAAAACACTTTACAATTAAAGCGTATAAACGAAGAAAGCCCCTGATAATCAGGGGCTTTCGCGGTGCGGAAGGGACTCGAACCCTCGACCTCCGGCGTGACAGGCCGGCATTCTAACCAGCTGAACTACCGCACCAGGTGCGCTGGTCTGCGTCAAACGCGGATGCAAATATAAGGACTTTTTCTTAAATTGCAATAGCCTTTCAAAAATTTTGTACATTTGCCCCATAATGAGCAGACAACTTTTCATCCCGGCCCTTTTGGCCGCCACGCTTCTTGTTTCCTGCAGCCCGTGGACTCCCAGGGAGAGGAAGATCATCTCCCAATCCGATTCGGTTATGTACGTTACCGTGATGCCCGAGGACAGTGTGATCCTGCGTGCGCGGAGCATAGATTTCCCGCCCGTAGCGCTTGCGTCCCCTGAATTCAGGCGACTTGTCGACCTTATGTACCGCACTGTGACTGACCCGTCGCAGGACGGTGTAGGAATAGCGGCTCCCCAGGTCGGAATCAACCGGCGGCTCGTATGGGTGCAGCGTTTCGACAAGCCGGGCGAGCCCTTCGAGTGGTACGCCAACATCCGCATCGACAGCCTGCTCGGGCCGGTGGTCCGCGGACCGGAAGGGTGCCTTTCCGTCCCGCCGATGCGCGGCATCGTTCCCCGGAGCAGCAGCGTCGTCATCAGTTATGCTTCCGGCCGGGAACGCGTATCCGAACGAGTGGAAGGCTACACTGCGATTATCTTCCAGCACGAATGCGACCATCTCGACGGAATCCTGTATATCGACCGCGCCGACAGCGTATTCGTTTCCGAGAGCTGGAAGGCGGAGAGGGAAGGTGTCGAATACTCCCGTCCCGAATGGTGGTAGAAGCGCCGGCATAGCATAAAGTACAAAAAAAGTTCGTATTTTTGTATGCTATGCTCATCAAAGGTGCAAGGGTAAACAATCTGAAGAACGTCACGCTGGAAATCCCGCGCGGGAAGCTTGTGGTCGTCACGGGCATATCCGGCAGCGGCAAGTCCAGCCTCGCGTTCGACACCCTTTTCGCCGAGGGCCAGCGCCGCTTCGCCGAGAGCCTCAGTTCCTACGCCCGGCAGTTCCTCGGCCGCATGAACAAGCCCGACGTCGACGGCATCGAAGACATTCCTCCGGCAATCGCAATAGAGCAGAAGGTCAACATCAAGAACCCCCGCTCCACCGTTGCCACCACCACGGAAGTCTATGATTACCTGCGCCTTATCTTTGCCCGCATAGGCCGCACCTACAGCCCCGTGAGCGGCGGCGAGGTCCGCAAGGAATCCACCGCCGACGTCATCGCCTGGCTGGAGAGCCGTGACCCGGAAGACCGCTTCATCCTCGCCGACCTCAGCTGGCGCACCCGCACCGACCACACGGAGCTCCTTCTCGGCCTCAAGGAAGACGGCTACAACCGCCTCTGGGCCGACGGCGCCCCCGCAAAGATTGAAGACATCCTCAAGAACCGCCAGGATCCGCAGGACGCCTGGCTCCTCATCGACCGTTTCCACGACCTGGAGGACCGCCAGCGCCTTCTTTCCAGCCTGTCCGACGCCTTCAGCAAAGGTAACGGCCTCATCGCCATCGCCACCCGCGACGGCATCCAGAGGGCCTTCTCCAGCCGCTTCGAGCGCGACGGCATCAAGTTCCGCGAACCGGACGATTATCTCTTCAGCTTCAACAGTCCGCTGGGCGCCTGCCCCGTCTGCGGAGGCCTCGGAAAGATCATCGGCATCAGCGAAGACCTGGTCGTCCCCGACAAGACAAAGTCCATATACGACAGCGCCATAGCCTGCTGGCGCGGTGACAAGATGGGCTGGTTCAGGGACCATCTGGTGCGCCTTGCGCCCAAATACGGAATCGACGTCTTCAAGCCCTGGTGCGAACTCACCGACCGCGAGAAGGACATCATCTGGGGCGTCCACAGCGTCCCCGGCGACGAGGAATCCCTCGTAGGCATCAACGAATTCTTCGAATGGGTTGAGACCCAGCGCTACAAGATACAGTACAAGTTCATGCTGAACCGCTTCAGCGGCCGCACCACCTGTCAGTCTCAACCGCGCCTGCAACACCCTCAGCGGCGGCGAGAGCCAGCGTATCAACCTCGTCACGGCCATCGGCTCCAGCCTCGTCGGCTCGATGTACATTCTCGACGAACCCAGCATAGGCCTGCATCCACGGGACACCGAGCGCCTCATAAGCGTGCTCAAGCGCCTGCGCGACCTGGGTAACACGGTGATTGTCGTCGAGCACGACGAAGAGATAATCCGTGCAGCCGACCACCTCATCGATATGGGCCCGCTGGCAGGGGAGTTCGGCGGGGAAGTGATTTACCAGGGCCCTCCGTCCGGCATAACCGTCGAGCGCCCCGAAAACTCCCTCACGCTCCAGTATCTCGACGGCGGCCGTCACCGTTACGTCCGCGAACTCCGCCCCTGGCAGTACAGCATAAAGATAGAAGGCGCGCGCGAGCACAACCTCAAGGATATCGACGTTACCATACCCCTCGGCGTGCTGACTGTAGTCACCGGAGTCTCCGGTTCCGGCAAATCGAGCCTTGTCGGCGACATCCTCTATCCCGCGATGAAACGCAAGCTCGAGGAAGCCGGTGACCTGCCGGGCGTATTCCGCGGCCTCGGCGGCAACCTCGACCGCATCACCCGCGTGGAGTACGTCGACCAGAATCCCATCGGCCGCAGTTCCCGGTCCAACGCCGTCACCTATCTCAAGGCGTACGACCCCATCCGCGACCTGCTCGCCCAGCAGCAGTATGCCAAGATCAACGGTTTCGGCCCCAACTATTTCAGTTTCAATACCGAAGGCGGCCGCTGCCCCGAGTGCCAGGGTGAGGGTACGGTCAAGATCGAGATGCAGTTCATGGCAGACGTCACGATGGTCTGCGACGAATGCGGAGGCAAACGCTTCAAGCCCGACGTGCTCGAAGTCCGCTACCGCGGCAAGAACATCGACGACATACTTAATATGAGCGTCCGCCAGGCCGCAGAATTCTTTGCCGAAGGCACCGAACCGGAGGCCCGTTTGGTCGTAGAACGCCTCCAGCCGCTGCTCGACGTAGGCCTTGGCTACATACGCCTCGGCCAGAGCAGCAGCACCCTCAGCGGCGGCGAGAGCCAGCGCATCAAGCTTGCCTGGTTCCTCAGCCAGAGCAGGTCCGGCAAGAAGGGCGATCGCATCCTCTTCATCTTCGACGAGCCCACCACCGGCCTGCATTTCTACGACGTCGAGAAACTCCTCCAGAGTTTCGACGCCCTGCTGGCGGCCGGCCATTCCCTCGTGGTCGTAGAGCACAATCCGGACGTCATACGCAACGCCGACTGGATAATCGACCTCGGCCCCGACGCCGGCGACAAGGGCGGCGAAATTGTCTTCCAGGGCACACCGCAGCAGCTTCGCGACGCCGATACGTTCACCGCAAAATACGTTACCCCGCGATGAGCACGCTGTACGATCCCCTTCGCCGCAGGCAAGTGGCTGATACGCCAGAAGAAAGGGTCCGCCAGTGGTTCATCGGCGAACTCACCACCGGCCTCGGCGTCCCTCAGCACCTGATGATGAGCGAAGCCGGCCTGAATTATGCCGCCAAGAGATATCGCGCCGACATCCTTATATACGACCGCAGCGGCGCGCCCCTTGCCGTCGTAGAATGCAAGCGCCCCGACGTCCCCCTGACCGAGGCCGTCGCCCGCCAGGCGCTCCGATACGACATGGTGCTGAGCGTGAGGTGGATAATCCTCACCAACGGCGCCTCCACGATGGTCTTCGTCCGGAGCGGCGGGTCCTTCGTCCCCACATCAACCATACCCGATTACAACACTATGCTATGCCAACCCTGATGCCCCAATACCTCGACAAGCCAGTATTCCGCCTCGTCAGCGACCTGAGCGGAGAACTTGGCGTACGTGCCTTCGTCATAGGCGGTTACGTCCGCGACTGCCTGCTGGGGCGCCCATCGTCCGACATAGACATCGTTGTGGAAGGCAGCGGCATCGATTTCGCTGCGGCGGTGGGGGAGCGCAGCGGCCGCAAGGTCTCGTATTTCCGTAACTTCGGCACCGCGATGCTCCGTTTCGGCGGCGACGAGATCGAGTTCGTAGGCGCGCGCAAGGAGTCCTACCGCCGCGAGTCCCGTAAGCCCATAGTGGAGAATGGCACCCTGGAGGACGACCAGAAACGCCGCGACTTCACCATCAACGCCCTTGCCCTGAGCCTCTGCAAGGAGGATTTCGGCAGGCTGGTCGATCCGTTCGGCGGCGTCCGCGACCTCGCTGCAGGCCTCATCCGCACCCCTCTCGACCCCGATACTACCTATTCAGACGATCCCCTCAGGATGCTCCGCGCCGTGCGTTTCGCCGCCAAACTCAGCACCCCCGAACTTACCTTCCGCATAGTCCCGGAGTCGATGGAATCGATGCGCCGCATGTCCGAGCGCCTCAGTATCCTGTCGGTCGAACGTATCTGCGAGGAGCTCAACAAGATGCTCGCAACGCCCCGTCCGTCAATGGCTTTCCGCCTGATGGAGGAAGGCGGACTGCTTGAGCGTATCCTGCCTGAACTCACCGCACTCAAGGGCGTAGAAACCGTCGAAGGCAGGGGACACAAAGACAATTTCGCTCATACCCTTGCGGTCCTGGACAACGTGGCTGGCGTATCCGACAGCATCCCCCTCCGATGGGCGGCGCTGCTCCACGATATCGGCAAGGCCGCCTGCAAGCGCTACGACCCAGTCCTGGGCTGGACCTTCCACGGCCACGACGTCATCGGCAGCAAGATGGTCCCTCCAATATTCAACCGCCTCAAACTCCCCATCGAGGAGATGAAGTTCGTGCGCAAGATGGTATGGCTGCACATGCGCCCCATCGCCCTTGCCAGCGATGAGGTCACCGACAGCGCCGTCCGCCGCCTGCTCTTCGACGCCGGCGACGACATCGACTCCTTGATGACCCTGTGCAACGCCGACATCACATCCAAGAACCCCGCGAAGGTTGCCCGCATCCGCAGCAACTTCGAACTTGTCAAGCAGAAACTCGTGGCGGTGGAGGAGAAGGACCGCATACGCAATTTCAAGAACCCCATCACCGGCGAATACGTGATGGCGGTCTATGGAATACCCCCTTGCGACAAGATCGGCAAACTTAAAGAAGTAGTCAAGGAGGCCATACTTGAAGGCCTGATAGGCAATAACTTCGAGGAGGCCGACGCATACATGCGCCAGCGTGCTCCCGAATTCGGTCTCTATGAGAAATAAGTTCCTCCGGTACATACGCGACGTCCGACGTTATTCATCCCGTACCTGCGAGGTGTACACAGACGTGCTGCAGTCCTGGGTGGACTTCTGCGAAGGCGACGAAAACTTTTCGGCGACCTTCAACGTCAACGGCATCCGTGCGTATGAGGTGCATCTGCTCGACGACCGCAAGCTCTCTCCGCGCACCGTCAGCCAGCACCTGAGCGTGCTCAGCAGTTTCTGCCGATACCTTATGAAGGAAGGCGTCCTGAAGAGCAATCCGGTCCACCTGGTCAAGCGTCCAAAGGTCGAAAAGCGCCTTCCGGCATTCTATAAGGATGAATCCATGGACGCTTACTTCGAAGGTACGAAGGGGGATCCTGAGTTCGGCACCCTCGAACAGAAACTCAACCGCCTGATAATCAGCTTGCTGGCTTCCTGCGGCCTGCGCCGTTCCGAGCTCATCGGGCTGAATGTCGGCAACGTCGATTTCTCCCGCCGGGTCCTCCGCGTACGCGGAAAAGGAGACAAAATGCGCGAAATTCCGCTGATTCCTTCGCTATGTAAGGAAATTTCATTATATTTGAATGCAGTCAGTTCTTTGACGGATGATGCCTCAGACCCGGATGCGCCCCTGCTGCGAACCCCCAAGGGCGCCCGCCTGTATCCGGTCTTCGTGGACAGGGTGGTCAAGAAGGAACTTGCAGGCGTGCCCGACATCACGGTCCGCCGCTCGCCCCACGTCCTTCGCCACACCCTCGCCACCGAGCTCCTCGCAGACGGCGCCGACCTCAATTCCATCAAGGAATTGCTTGGCCACAGTTCGCTTGCAGCCACCCAGGTCTATACGCACAATACCGTCGAGCGCCTGCAGAAGGTTTATACTAACGCCCACCCAAGGGCAAAAAACGGAGGTAAAAATGGAGATTAAACTCAAAGCCCTCAAGTTCGACGCCGGCGAAAAGCTCGCCGCTTTCGTCGAGAAGAAAGTCAATCGTTTGGAGAAGTTCTTCCTTCCCGGTGTTCCGCCCCTCACTGAGGTCACCCTCGAAGAAGTGAAAGAAGGCAAGAAGGCCAAGCTTCACATCCACCTTCCCGGAGACGACCTCATAATCGAAAAGGTCGCAGACACCTTCGAGAACGCAGTCACCGGATCGGTAGACGCCATGAAGGAGAAGCTTACCCGAGCTAAAGAAAGGGTATTCGACAAATAATCCGCTGCTTCCTGCAGCATTTTTAAGGGCGGCCTGCGGGCCGCCTTATGATTAACTATGAAGAGAATAATCGAATGCGTCCCCAATTTCAGCGAGGGACGCGACCGCCAGGTAATCGATGCCATAGCCGCCGCAATCGCAAGCGTGGAAGGCGTCAAGGTCTTGGATATCGACCCGGGCGAAGCCACTAACCGCACAGTAATAACATTCGTCGGCGAGCCCGACCCCGTCTGCGAAGCCGCCTTCCGCGGCGCCGCCAAGGCCCAGGAACTGATAGATATGCGCAAGCACCACGGCGCCCATCCGCGCAGCGGCGCCACCGACGTCCTGCCGCTGATTCCCGTAGCGGGCATCACTCTGGAGGAATGCGCAGAGCTCGCCCGCAAGCTTGCAGAGCGCCTCTACACCGAACTCGGCATACCCTGCTACTGCTACGAGGCCGCTGCATACAAGCCCGAGCGCAAGAATCTCGCAGTATGCCGGGCAGGGGAGTACGAAGCCCTGCCCGAGAAGATAGCCGACCCTGCAAGGCGTCCCGATTTCGGTCCGTCCGAATACAACGACACCGTCGCCCGCAGCGGCGCCACCAACGTCGGCGCCCGCAATTTCCTGGTTGCAGTCAATTTCAATCTGAATACCACATCCACCCGCCGTGCCATGGCCATAGCCTTCGACGTGCGCGAAAAGGGCCGTAAGGCCCGCGAGGGCGGCTCCCTCACCGGCAAACTGCTCAAGGACGCCGACGGCAACCAGATATGGATTCCCGGTACCCTCAAGGGCTGCAAGGCCATCGGCTGGTACATAGACGAATACGGCATCGCACAGGTGTCGATGAACATAACCGACATAGACGCCACTCCGCTCCACGTCGCATTCGAGGAAGTCTCCCGTGCGGCTGCGGCAAGGGGCCTTCGCGTCACCGGCGCCGAAATCGTCGGCCTCGTACCCAAGAGAGTGCTGATCGACGCCGGCCGCTTCTACCTTGAGCGTCAGCAGCGTTCGCTCGGCATCAGCGAGGACGAAATCCTCAAGATTTCCGTCAAGAGCATGTCCCTCGACGACCTCAAGCCCTTCAACCCCCACGAGAAGGTCATCGAATTCCTCATGCAGGACGAGGCCGAAGAAGCCCGCAGGCACCGTCTCGTACGCATGACGGCAGAAGGCTTTGCCCGCGAGACCGCATCCGAGTCCCCGGCTCCCGGCGGCGGTTCCATATCGGCATATATGGGCGCCCTTGCATCCGCCCTGGCTACCATGGTGGCCAACCTGTCCTCGCACAAGCGCGGCTGGGACGACCGCTGGAAGGAATTCTCCGACATCGCCGAGCAAGGCCAGACTCTCATGCAGGAGCTTCTCGACCTCGTCGATGAAGACACCGCCGCGTTCGACCGCATCATGGAGTGCTTCTCCATGCCCAAGGGCACGGACGAGGAGAAGGCCGCACGTGCAGCCGCAATCGAGGCCGCCACGCTCAATGCGGCATCGGTGCCCCTTCGCACCATGGAGGCCTCCCTCAAGGCCTTCCCGCTGCTGCTGGCAGTGGCGCAGAATGGCAATCCCGCCTCTGCATCCGACGCCGGTGTCGGCGCTCTCGCCGCCCTTGCAGCCTGCCGCGGTGCAGCACTTAACGTCCGCATCAATTCCTCCGGCCTTGCCGACAAGGCCCCGGCAAAGCCCCTGCTGGACCGCGCCGCCGCCATTGTGGAGGAGGCAAGGGCACTTGAGGCCCGGGTCCTTGCGGCAGTTGACAATAATATCGGAGACTGATCATGGACTTCAAGCAGACTATCCTCGCCGGCATCCCGGACGTACTCCCCGAGCCCCGGCCTTACGATACCACCGTCAACCACGCACCCAAGCGTAAGGACATCCTTACGCCCGAGCAGAAGAAGCTTGCCGTACGCAACGCCCTGCGTTATTTCGATCCCCGGCATCACGCGGTCCTCGCGCCAGAATTCGCCAGGGAACTCGAGACTTACGGCCGCATCTACATGTACCGTTTCCGCCCCACATACGAGATGTACGCCCGTCCCATCGACGAGTATCCCGCAAAGTGCAGGCAGGCGGCGGCCATCATGGCGATGATCCAGAACAACCTCGACCCGCGCGTGGCCCAGCATCCCCACGAACTCATCACCTACGGAGGCAACGGCGCCGTCTTCCAGAACTGGGCGCAGTACCTCCTTGTGATGCAGTACCTTGCCACCATGACCGAGGAGCAGACGCTCGCAATGTATTCCGGCTTCCCGCTCGGCCTGTTCCCGTCCCACCGCGACGCCCCGCGCGTCGTGGTGACCAACGGTATGGTCATTCCCAATTACTCCAAGCCGGACGACTGGGAGCGCTTCAACGCCCTCGGAGTGTCGCAGTACGGCCAGATGACTGCCGGATCCTACATGTACATAGGGCCGCAGGGCATAGTCCACGGCACCACCATCACCGTCATGAACGCCGCCCGCATGCAGCTCCGCAAGAGAGGGCTCGACGGTGACGACCGCGGCGGAGTGCTGTTCGTGACGGCCGGCCTCGGCGGCATGTCCGGAGCCCAGCCCAAGGCCGGCAACATCGCCGGCGTAGTGAGCGTCACGGCAGAAATCAACCCCCTTGCCGCCCACAAGCGCTTCGACCAGGGCTGGGTGGATGAACTCCACGAAGACCTCGACGAACTCATCCCGCGCATCCGCAAGGCCGTTGCCGCCAAAGAGGTGGTTTCGCTTGCGTACGTCGGCAATGTGGTCGACCTTTGGGAGCGCCTCGCCGCGGAAGACATGCACGTCGACCTCGGCTCCGACCAGACCTCCCTCCACAATCCCTGGGCTGGCGGCTACTATCCCGCAGGGTATTCCCTGGAGGAATCCAAGCGTATGATGGCAGAGGAACCGGAGCGTTTCAAGGAGGCCGTCCAGGCTTCACTGAGACGTCAGGTAGCGGCTATCAACAAATTGGCTGCCAAGGGAATGTATTTCTTCGATTACGGCAATGCATTCCTCCTCCAGAGCTCCCGTGCCGGAGCCGATATCATGGACGGTGACAAGTTCCGCTACCCTTCATACGTGCAGGACATAATGGGTCCGTTCTACTTCGACTATGGCTTCGGTCCGTTCCGCTGGGTATGTATGAGCCAGGATCCGGACGACCTGGCGAAGACCGACGCCCTTGCCGTCAAGGTCCTTCGCGAGTGTGCCGCAACTGCGCCCGATTCCATCCGAGGCCAGATGCTCGACAACATACGCTGGATCGAGGCCGCTGGCCGCAACCATCTTGTAGTAGGCTCTCAGGCACGTATCCTCTACGCCGACTGCGAGGGCCGCACGAAGATCGCCCTTGCCTTCAACGACGCCATCCGCAGCGGCGCCATCATGGCCCCGATAGTCCTAGGCCGCGACCACCACGACGTTTCCGGCACCGATTCCCCGTTCCGCGAGACCTCCAACATCTACGACGGCTCCCAGTTTACCGCCGACATGGCAGTCCAGAACGTGATAGGGGACTCCTTCCGCGGAGCCACCTGGGTGTCGCTCCACAACGGCGGCGGCGTAGGCTGGGGAGAAGTGATCAACGGCGGCTTCGGCATGGTCATCGACGGCTCCGAAGATTCCGCGCGCCACATACGCCAGATGCTGTTCTGGGACGTCAACAACGGCATCGCCCGCCGCAGCTGGGCCCGCAACGGCGGCTCCATGGAGGCCATCAGGCGCGAAATGGCACGTACACCCGGCCTGCAGGTCACGGTTCCCAATCTGGCTGACGATAAATTAATTGATAACCTTTGCTGAAATGCACCACATATCACA
>CACZEU010000078.1 GCA_902780175.1 uncultured Bacteroidia bacterium | reverse complement strand
TCCTCGGCCTTCAGATACTCCTCGCGAGCGATGAGTTTGTCTTCATAGAGGGCCTTTTGCTGCTCGTAAGCACGGCGCAGGCGCTCGACCTGGATGCTGTATTCCAGCACGTTCTGGCGGACGTCCAGCTTCTGCTGCTCCATGGAGATCTGCGTGTTTCGCTGGATGTTCTCTTTCTCAGCCAGGTCGGCCTCGGCATTGAGGATCTGCATGTCCAGGTTGTCGTTGTTCAGGATCAGGATCGCGTCGCCGGCCTTCACCGGGGAACCTTCCTCGATGAGGATTTTCTCCACGATGCCGCCCTCCTGCGGGCTCAGCTGGATGGTCGTCATCGGCTGCACGCGCCCGCTGATGCGGATGTAGTCGTTGAATTCGCCCTTGACTGCATTGGAGATGGTCACGGTGTCCTTATCGACCCGCAGGGTCTTGTTGTTCGGCCGGGCGATCAGATACACGATAAACGCCAGCAGCAACGCTCCCAGCCAATACGGCAGAGCCTTCTTCGTAAACGCCACGCGCCAACCGGTCTTCTTCTCGATAATCTTATCCATAGTTTCTTACTGATTTACATATTCAACACCATTGTAGTAGCGGACAACCGCCTGCTTGATGAGGTACTTGAACAGGCTGTTCATCTCGTCGGCCTGGGCCTTGAGGTAATTGTTGTTCGCGGTCTGGAACTCCAGCGGGGAGATGAGTCCCTGCTCGAGCTTCTTGAGGTTCAGCGTGTAGGCCTCGGCCTGCACCTCGGCCTTGTGCTGCGCCTGCTCGTAGGCGAGCGCGGAGCCGTCGCGGTCCTGGATGGCCCGCCGCACCTCGCTCTCCACGTCGCGGCGCTTCTGGTCAAGCTGGGCCGTCGCCTTGTTCAGGGCGTTGCGCTTGCGCGAAATGGCAGACTGCCGGCTCATGCGGTTCCAGATAGGGATGGAGACGGAGAGCTGGAGGTACTCGCCGCCGTTGTTGCGGAACTGCTCCCCGAAGGGCGCGGTGGCTGCGCCCTGGTAGGAATAGTAGCTGGTGTTCCAGCCGGCGTAGAGGCCCAGGGAAGGCAGTAGCTGCCACTTGGCAGTATTGAGCTCGCGCTTCGCGTTCTGCGCCTCCCAGGAGGCGATCTGGACGGCGGGGTTGTGATCGAGGGCGAAGTCCACGATCTCGTCCGCGAGGAGATTCCCGGTCAAGCCGGGAATGACTGAGGTAGAACCGTCATGCCCGACCTGATCGGGCATCTCCGTCACGATATTCAGCTCCTCGTCCAGCGGCCAGAACATCAGGTCCGCGAGGGTCATCTTCTGGTCGTTGTAATAGTTGCGGGTATTCGTCAGCTCGTACTGACGGTCGATCAGGTCGGCCTCCATCTGGATCACGTCGGCGTGGCCCTTCTGGCCCAGCTCTTCCTGACGCTTCGCCTTCTTCAGGGCCTGCTCGGCCACGGCCACCTGCTCCTCATAGACGTCGCAGAGACGCTTGTAATAGACCACATTATAATAGGCCTCCATCACCGCCAGGCAAATGTCGGCTTCCACCTGCTTTTCCTGCGAGCTGGCGATGAGCATCCCGGTCTTGGAAATCTTGTAGTTGTTCACGGCCTTGAATCCGTCGAAGAGGTCGATACCGGCGCTCACGCCATAGTTGTTGTGGAAGGAGGTCGTGTTGAAATAGGTGTTCGTCTGCGGGTCGATGCTGCGGCCGAAGTTGTAGTAGGCGTAGGTCTGCGCACTGATTTGCGGGGTAAACAGCGAGAGGGCCGCGTCGCGCCGCGCGATCTGCGCGTCGCCCACAGCGGCCTGCTGGATGCGCATCTTGGTGGAATTGGAGATCGCGTACTCCATGCAGTCATGCAAATTCATCGGTTCCTGGGCCTGGACGCTTACCGTCACGGCGAGCGCCAGGGCCAGAAAGAACCAATTGTTAATAGGTTTTGTCAGCATAGAATATTGTTTAATCGCCCACACCCGTAACATCCACCGTGCCAAACTTACCAACAGACTGATTATCAATATTCTACGCGTAATACACCATAAGAAAAAAGTGTAAAGGTCTTTACAACGCTTTACACTTTCGGCTTTACACTTTACACTCTCCGGTTTACACCGGGAGGGCTCAGGACTTCTCCTCCCGCCACCGGGCAGGGGTTTTCCCCGTGATCAGGAGGAAATTGCGGTGGAAAGAAACACTGCTGGAGAAACCGGCGCGTTCGCCGATGTCCTGGATTTTCAGCTCCGGGTGGTTCACCAGCAGCTCCTGCGCATACCGGACCCGGTATTCATTGATGCAGTCGGTGAACGATTTGCCTGTATTCCGGTTGATACAGGCCGAGATATACTTCTGATTGGAGGCCATGCGCGCCGCCACATCGTCGATCCGCAGACCCTTCTTGAGATACAGCTTCTCGGTTTCCATCAGCTCCCGGAAACGCTGCATCCGTTCGGTGTCCGGCTCCGGAACCGTCGCCGCCTGTCCGTCGGCCCTGCGCCCTTTCAGCAGCAACACCACACCGACAGCCGCCGCTGCCAGAAGAAGCAGGATCCACCACCAGGCGCCCAGCCGGGCTGAACCCGGGAAAGGCCCCTCGAAAGGATAGTAAGCCACCACCGTGGCGTAAGGCTCATAGTTGTTCCGCGGCCGCCCGCCAATCAGGAGCAAACGACCATCCGGCAGCAGGACGGAAGCGGGGCCGTCCAGGGTGAAAAAGGGACCGGGATACTGGGCATGGTACAGGCAGACGGGGGCTTCCCCGCCGGACAGCGCTTCCCGGTAATCGATCCGGCAGATATAGACGCCCCCGTCGGCATCGCTGCCCAGCAGCAGGGCGGCTTCCCTGCCCCGGTGCACCAGCAGGTGGTCGCTCCACTGGATGGGATTCGCGGGGTTGCCGGAAGGGATGTCCCAGCGCGTCGGGAGCAGGGACAGGTCCCCGTCCTTCACCAGCATGACGGCCGCCTTGCCCGCGGCGTTCTGAACGGCCAGCAGGAAACTTGTACTGTCCACGGCGCAGCCCTCCGGCGTCCAGTTGCTGCTGCAGGTGTGGATGGGTTTCCACGTCTCCAGCAAAGGATGGGAGAAGGTGCCCTCCCGCCGCAGGTACTCCAGCTTCACGGTGTCCCGTTCTTCCCAGCGGTTTCCCACCGAGCTCAGGAGAAGGACGTCGTCGGACCCGGTCCGGAAGAGGAACGGCAGCATCCGCTGCTCCTGCGCGGGTCTGGATTCCAGCGGACCCGTTTCGGGCTTGTACACTTCCAGGATATCCGGCGCCAGGGCGTTGCCGCTGATGACCACCGTCCCGTCCGGGAGGGACATCCCCCTGGCCAGGGATCGCTTCTGCTCCATGATGGGAAGCGGCGAGAAGGAACGCATGGTGCTGTCGTACACCTCGGCCACATAGCTCTGGCCGATGCCCAGGTACTGGTCGAAGCCGCCTGCGAGCATCCACCGGCCGTCCCGGAGGCGCACCCGGAAGCCGCAGTCGTGGGTATAGAGGGATTGCAGGGGGCGCCAGCGCCCGCCGTGGTAGTATTCGGCGCTGGCAGTAGGCACGAAGCCCGTGGTGTGTCCTCCCACCACCACGATATCCTCGCCCGACACGAAAGCCATATGGTGGGACCGGGGAACCAGCAGATTCTTCATCTGCCGGGAAGGCATCTCCCGCAGCAGGCTGTCGGGCAAGGCTGAAGCACCGGCGGCCGCGCTCCAGAGCATGACCGCCAGGCTACAGAGAAGATTCAATCCGGGCTTCACATTACAAATATAGCAAAAACACCGTTTTACAGAAGTCCCTGGTCCTTGAGCATCCGCAGGGCCGGATAGGTGGGAAGGCTGGAGGGATCCATCGTCATCTCCATCAGGTTCCCGTCGGCATCATAGCGAGCCAGCACGACGCCCTGGGTCTTGAGCTTGCCGCTGGGCCCCGCCATGTACCAGAAATACAGCGAATACTCGTAACAGGCCACCTCGTAACCCACCTCGGGGAAAAGCGCGTCCACCTTGGCGATTTCGGCCTCATACGCGGCCTTGTTGGCGCCGGAGGCTTTGGCCGCCTGCTCTTCCAATCCCTGGCGGTAGGTGTAGAGGTCGTTCACGTACTTGTACTCTTTCTCCACGCCCATGTAGTCGAACTTGTAGCTGTCAGGATTGGCGATGTGCGCCTTGGCATAGGCCTCCATCTCCAACTGGACGGGGGTGGGATTCTGGCACGAGCAAACCAGGGCCAGGGCCATCAGGATCAATAATAATTTCTTCATACGCTTAACAATTATAATACTTTATTAACATCCAACACGGCCTGTCCGCATTCCTCCACCACGGCTTCCAGGGTGGTGCCGAACTGGTTATTCAGCACCAGACGGGCCTCTTCCAGGGAAATAGGGATGGCGCCCTTGGGCGGAGGCGAGGCAATGGAATCCAGCACGCGGATCTTGGCCATGAGCTTCGTGTAATCCAGCTTGGCGCCCTTGGCGGCGGCCGCCTCGATGCGGGGCACCAGGATACGCTTGAACTGTTTCACATTTTGGCGCACGCCTTCTTCGATAAGGGCATCGCCATAACCCAGCACGCGCAGGGCGTCTTCCTTCATGCCGCTTTCGAAGAGCATCTGGGCCTGCTTGTGCGCTTCCTTGCCCTGATCCATCCACTCCTTGCACTTGTGGATGTAGGTCTTGGCGATGCGCTCGGGGTCACCCAGTTTTTCCGCCTGGCGGGCGGGGTCGATGATACGGCCCAGGTCGTCGCCATAGGATTCCAGACCCAGTCTTCCGTTCACCACGGCCTGGTCGGCCTTCTTGAGGGTCTTCATCAGCTCCTTGTAGTCTTTGGGGACGAACTTGTACTGCATCTCGTTGAAAACCTCGGCATAGGTATCTCCCATGAGGTTTTCATTGAGGTCGTACCAATTGCCGTCGTGGCCCTTGAACTGGTAGGTGACGTCGCGGTCGGCGCCAATCTTGCGGCCCAGGCGCAGGTCGTCCCCTGCATTGCCCGTGGCGCCCTTGAAGACGCGCACCTCCGGCGGGTTGTTCTTGTAGGAGGGGTAGGCGTCGGAGATTTTGCTGCGAAGGCGCTTGATCACCACATCGTCTATGTCGTCGTACATACTCTGCATCTGGGCGTTGAAGTTGGCCCGGAGCATATCCGACGGCTGGTTGCGAAGGAGGTTCTGGGCGGTCTTGTTGCCCTGCAGGGCCAGGGTGGCCTTGCGCATCTCTTCCTTGGTGGCGGTGGGATTGTTCATCACGCGCTTGAACTCGTCCAGCAGCTTCTGGCCGTCCTGGCGGGCCATCTTGGCGGCTTCTTCGGCCAGTTGGGATTCCTGCGTGTAGAGCGATGGATTGCCACGCACCCGGCGAATGGCGTCATCGGCCAGCTCATTGGAGGTCTTGAGCACCTTCTTGGCCTTGCTAGCGGCCTTGGAGATCTTTTCGGCGGTGCCAGCGCTGTTGAAGTTCTTGGAGGCCGATGACAGGCCTTCGCTCACGCGGGTGCTCTCGGCGGCCTTCTTGGTGGCCACGCTGATCTTTTCTACCTGGCCGGCCACGGCCTTGGACTGGGCTGCCTTATCGGCCCGGAACTGCTTGATCTTGGACCAGGTCTTGCCGACGACCTTGCCGCCGATGGCAAATCCCAGTTCCCACTTGACAATATTCCAGCTGCTCTGTTTAAAGGCTTCGAAGGTGCTGTCTCCGCCCTTGTCCACGTATTCCTTCATTTCGGCCAGGGCGCAGATGGGCGCGAAGGCCACCTCCGAGGCGCCGCCGGTCACGATGCCCAGGCCTACCCGCATGATGATCACCGGAATGGAACTTTCCATGGAGGTAATGGTGGCCATGGCGGCATCCAGGTCTTCGCTGTCGGGGGAGAAGGTGGACTTGTTGGCAAAGGCCGTCCCTATCTCTCCCAGGCAGAAGCGCCGGTAGACGTCCATCACGTTCTCGTAGTCGGCGTCGTCGTAGCCGAAGGCTTTGTTGTAGCCTTCCAGCATCACCGTCACCTTGTAGAACATGGGTCTCAACTCCATGAAACGGCGGTCCAGACAGAGGTTGCGCTGGATATCCGTGAGGTTCTCCCTGCGCTGCTCGTCTATGTTGTCCCAGCGGGCCAGGCCGCGCATCACGTCCATGCCTTCGGGGATCTGGTCGCGGATGGGCTGGGAATTGAGCGGAACCCGCACCTCCTGGGTATAGGTTGTTCCGCGCCAGACCATGCTTACCTTTACCTTCACGTGGGAACGGTTGGGGGGTGCCAGATAGCCCTGTGTGGCGCTGATTACGCCCCAGTAGCCGCCGTCGGGCATGCGCCCGGCCGTCTTGTACTCGAAGGCGAGTGATTTCACCAGCGAGGGAATGGATTCTCCGTTGTAGTCCCGGTAGAACTTGCCGTCGTAGGTGACCAGGTCTCCGTGCTCGGGCACATAATGGGACTTGTCACGCTCCGTAAAGAGCATGCTGCCTTCGTAGTCGTCCTCATAGGTGAAGACGGGTTTTTCGTCGGGGAAGACGCTGCGCACCTGGCCTTCCTGCTGCTCGTCAATCACCACCAGTTGCCAGTCCACGCGGCTCTGGGCATACTGGAGGCGGCGCTTGGAACCCTTGACAGGCATGATGTCGTTGTCCGGGGTGCTGCCGATTTCCACCAGGTAGCTCTTGAGGGCCCTTACCTGCAGCCGCAGGCCCGGGTGGATGCGGCAGATGTCGAAGGTTTCCTTCACGGGCTGGGGCTTACCCTTGGGCCAGGCCTCGATGGTACAGGTGTACTCTTCCACGGTGCCGGGCATCTGGTCGGCCTTGCCCATTTCGGTGAGGTGGATGTTGAAGATATCGGCATCCTCGGCGCTCTGCTCCAGGCGGGCGCGGAAGTGCTCCTGTGCACCGTCGGAGAGCTTGATGTTGATCTTGTCGGGGGTCTTAAGAGCGCCCAGCAGGGCGAAGCCCATCTCCAGGGTTTTTCCCTGCCCCGCAGCGAAACTGATGGTCGGCGCCACCAGGATGGCCGCCTCCCCTTCCACCTTGAAGACGAGGTTGCGGACGAAGCGAGCCTGTTCCCCTTCGAAAATAAAGCTCACCGTGGCGGTTTCAGGCACCTGCTTGTCCGTGGTGGACATCGGTGTCAGGTCGGCCATCCTGTACTTGCCCTCGGTGCGGACTTTCTCCACCAGCGCATTCTCCTTCCCGCTGATGTGGATGGTCGAGGTGAGGTCCGGGCGCTGAACTACGGTGCCGTCGTCCTTGACTTCCTCGATGCGGGCGCCCACCTGTACCGGAGGTTCGCCAAAGTACAGGGTGTCGCCGCAACTCTTCCAGAGAATCATCCGGTAGGTAGAAGGCTTTTCTTCCTTCTTCTTTTTGGTTTCCTTTTCGGGTTTGGACTTATTTTTCCCACCCTTATTCTTGTTTCTCTTGCGAATTTGATGCACGCCCCAGCCGCCGATGACAGCTCCGGGAATGACCACCTCCCAAGGAATAGTGGTATCATCGGATTTGGCGGGAGGGGTTAATTCTTCGCCGGTATTATCACCGGCCTCTGTCGTAGTGGTAATCGTCTTCTTCTGGTCACTCACAATGTAGATGGTGACGGTACCGTGGTCTTCGTCATCACGGGCTCTCACCGAAACAATAACGCCCCTCATAGAATCATCAAAAGGAAGGGAGGCTTCCATGGACAGGCCGTTTACATCTTTGAATACGATTTTGTTCTCGATGGCCTGCACATAATCATTTTTTCCCTTTTTCCCCATTTTTACAGGGGTCAACATGATTACCACCCAGGGATTTTCTTCCTGCGAACGGAAATTTGCCCGGACTTTGATGGTCTTTCCCGGCGAGGTTTCTCCATAATAGCGCTTATGACGACCGACACCCATGATGAAACCGCCCAGAAAATTTGATTCATTTTCTGCCGATTTAAAGATGGGGTAGTCGGAACCATAGAGGATGCGGCTATCCTCCACGGTGGTTTCCTCCATAAAAGTAATCCCGTCTATTTCGATGTTCAGCCCGCCGGAAATGTCATGCCATCCCCGGTAGGTTTCTGCATGGGCGGGTACGCTCATGCAGAAAACCGCGCAGGTCAACGCGGAAAGGAGTAATCTTTTCATAGGCGGGGCTTTTTAGGCTCCTAACTTCATCATGGTGAGCATGACCACGCCGATGGTGATGATGGCCCAGTGCCACCATTTCATCTTGGCCAGGCGCTGCTTTTGGGCAGCGCGGTTTGCCCGGAAGTTGTCCATGGAGAACATCTTCTGTTTGGGCTGCTGTTCGTTGAACTGGGGCTGGGA
>CACZEU010000077.1 GCA_902780175.1 uncultured Bacteroidia bacterium | reverse complement strand
GACTATTCCGGCAGTACGTCCCGCCTGGGAGGTCATGTTGCCATAATTGTTGCAGGACGAAACGGTATTGCGCACAGAGCTGCCGGTGGGTGCATTGGTAAAGCCCACGATTCCAGCTGCGTGGATACCGGTGGCACCTGCGTTCAGATTCTGGCTGTTGGTCACGGAAATGGCACCGTAATTATGCACGCTGTCCACGGTACAACCGCGGTTCTTGCTGTACATTCCTCCGATGAGCGCCATATGCAGCAGGCCTGTAGCGCTCCCGCCGTAGGTCATAGGAGCATAGCTGGTGACATCGCGTACATCCGCGTCATAGAGCACACCTGCAATCATTCCGACACTGTGTGATGCGGAAGAATTCACCGTCAGCGAACAGTTCTCTTCGATGACGAAGTTCTGGACTATGGCGCCCTCGCCAAGGCAGCCGAAGATGCCCCAGTGACGGCCCGCCACCGTCTCGTTGCAGACGATGTGCAGGTTCTTGATGTGATGAGCGTTTCCGTCGAACTTGCCCGTAAAAGCATTACCTTCCGTCACCGCGGGATTATAGCTGTTCCAAGGGGCGGTGGCGAATCCCACCGGTGTCCAGGACGAAACTTCGGAGAAATCGATATCTGCCAGAAGGTTCACCCAACCTTCGGCATTCTCCCACTGGAGAGTGGGGGCGCCGGAATTCACAGCCTCTGCTAAAGCGACAAAATCAGCAGCGTCCGCAATACCGTTCACCTTCCAGGTCACAGCAGGCATGTTGCGCAGCTGGCCGGCCGCCATAGTGCGGGCGCTGGTGTTTCGCGTCATTATCTCACCGCTCTGGTCAGTCACCGTTACCTTGAATCCTTGCGGATACTCACCGGAAGGGACCGGCAGGTAAAGCTCCAGAGGCTGGGCAAGATTGACGTCGCAGTTAACGGTAAGAGACTTGTCCGCTTCCGCTGTAGAAGCGCCTGTCAGGGCGAGTGTGGTGTAGTCGATCGTGAAATCGCCTGCAATCTGCTCTCCTCCCATACCGGCCACCACGACCTTCTTTACAACTGTTTCGGCAGTACCGACTACAGTTACTTTCAGCATTGCCGTAAGCGGCGAGAAATGGAGCTGCCCGGCGGTCTCGGAGCGGCCGCCCAGAGGGACGACTTGCGAATCGGCACTCCGCTCGGAGGGCAATGTAATCGTGCCCGCATCTTTATAGATGGAGGCGGGATACACTCCCTCGTAAGGGGTCGAGACGGCTTCGCCAAAGGAGAACTGTCCCACGGAAGCATCCTCGGTAAGGGGCGACGAAGCCGTACCGTTGACAACGATGGCATCGCCTGCCGTCCAGCTTACCTTGACACCGTTGATTGCCGTACGGGTCTCGAGATCCGGAAGGGATGCACTGATGACATTCTTATTGTCCGGTTGTAGCTGTTCCCGCGTGCAACCCGGCAACAAGGCGGCGCACAAGGCCGCAATGCAAATGAATAATACTGGCTTTCTCATATTTATATTATTTTACTCGTATTAATAAATAAGACATACAACTTCTTTCACCGTTACTGTCGGAAGGCCTGTTGACCACGGAACCTTGCCCGGAGGACGGATTCCACAACCACATAGTGGTGGATCCGCCGCCGTCAAAGCGGGTAGCCGAACTGCCGCCAAGCTTCTTCGAAATACGGTATATTTCATAGGCTTTCAGGCCCATGGAGTACCAACCCTGACGGCCGTCCACGAGGACCAGCCACAGTTTTTTGCCGTCTGCACTGACAACCGGCCAGGTCATCGGGTCGAACCGGGTATGAAGGGCGGAAGTCGAACCTATGGAAGATGTCCGGTCATTTCCGTCTTTCATTATTTCATACATACTCGATCCCAATGCGGTGATGGGCTTTGAAGCGTCTCCCTCTATGGAGATATCACATTTAAACTCAACAATGTCGCCCACCTTCACCGAAGAGGCCCACGTGTCGGCAACGCTTCCGGAAATGGCGATGCCGACCTGTTTTGCAGACGTTATGTACGGCAGACTCGAAAGCGACTGCTTCCGGCCGTCATAAATTGACAGCACCGTGGCCGAATAATAGCCGCGGTTGACCTTCATTGGCTCATCGTCGTACTCGCAGACAACATACAGCACGTCCGGAGCAAGTGAATTGACCAGTTTGCTGTTCGAAGGATGCGGCAACTTCACGTAGTGCGACGTATACAGGTTTACAGGAGCCACGGCGGGCGAAGCGGATTGTTGATATACAGGGGCTCTCCGTCCTCAACGTGAAAGCCGCGCAGGATCCCGGCGTACGAATCGAAGAACCCGAGATTGACGCCGGCGATAATGTTGTCCCCTGCATTGCGCTTTCGCGTGCAGAGCTTGGAGAGGGTTTCACGAAGCACGAATCCGGCGTCAAGGTGGTCGTTGTCCCGTCCGTTCGAATTGGGGATCATATCATCCGCCAAGGCGGTGGTGACTTCTACCGCCGGACTCGTCAGATCAACTTCCAGCACGTGCATATGACGGGGAACATTCTTGAACTGGCAGTGACGGTACGCGACGCCCGAGGCAAGAGTACGGCTTTCCAGCTCATTCCAGTCGTAATAACTGTCGGCCGTCCAGTCCACGCTGTTCTCTTCCGGTTTGAAGCAGCTGGTGTAGTCCTGGCGGACGGCATTATAGTAATTCGATTCGGGAGCAAGCTGCGGCGAAACGGAATATGTGTCATAATCGCCCACCCGGCCGTATCCTGAATTGTTAGTGAATGATGCTGAGTTTTTATTGTAGCAGCAGCCCCAGGCAGGACCGTAATTGCCGTCAAAGCGGCCTATGATCGCGCCGTTATTGACGCAGTGTCTGATGACTCCGGTACTGTAGCCGGCAAGGCCGCCCTGCTGGCAGGCAAGCGGTACGATTATATCGCCGTTATTTGTGCAGGCGTCGGCCTCATTCTCGCCGCCGATGGTGGATTCAGGAGAATTATATCCAGCAAGCCCGCCGATTATCAGCCCATTGCCTTGCGCACTGTTGCCCTCGACGCTCAGGTCGGCATTGTTGGTCACAGAGTGCATGGTCACGCCCTTGGCATATCCAACTATGCCTCCGGCGCGCAGCTTTTCAGGATTGCCGTAAAAGACGACTTTGCTATTGCTGTCTCCGAAAGTGAGGTTGCTGATACTGACTCCATTTGCATTGCCGAAAAGGCCGGCGTGCGGATACTTCTGGGCATCTATACGCCAGTTGACGCCGTAGATACGGTGTCCCATTCCATCAATATCGCAGCTTAGCGGACGTTCACTCGTGCCGATCGGCACCCATTCGCTGATGGAGGAAGCGTCGATGTCGCGGAGTATCTGTACCGTTCCGTCGCTCTGCCAGGGAGCAAGGCTGCCGCCATTGTTAACCGCCTGCGCAAAAGCAAGCAGATCCTCGACACTGTTTATTCCCGTCCACTCCGGCGCTTCGGTATAAATGATATTGTCCGGCGTTACGTTTGTGGCGGATGAATTATGAGAGCCGATATAATTGAAATAATTGTTGGCATTGACGCCCACCATCTGGTAGGAACCGCCGTTGTAGGTTCCTACGTCGCCGGCGGCGATACAGGCACTGAAACTGGCTGCAAGGTTGCATTGCTGGAAGAATGTGCCTCGATAGGTTGTCTCGTCAGAAATCACGCGGCCGTAATTCGCGCAATTCTCAAACCGGTTGTTCTTATTGTTCACCAGGCTCACCACGCCGCCTGCACGGGCCTTGGTGGCGCAGATGACGTCGGCATAATTGACACAACCCACAAGCGCCGAACCGTCTCCGGTGATGCAGGTGATATTGGCTATTCGCCCGCCGCCGGATACCGTGAAAGCATTATGGTTATTGCCGTGGTTTTCACAAGATTCGATAAGCGCATAACGGTTGGCCGCTGCAACGATTCCTGCACTGCGGCATACCGTCGTTTCCAGTTCGCCGTAATTGGTGCAGTGGGTCACGTGGACGATCTTGCTTGAGCCGGCCGCATTGGTTGCGAAACCAAGTATTCCAGCAACCTGTACTCCCGTTGCACCATTTTTGGTGTTATTCCCGGTAGATGCCGATACCTTTCCCTCGTTGACAAGCCCTTCAATGACCGTTTCCCCTTCACCGGAGAAAGCAAAGCCCAGCATAGACATCGTCTCACGTATATCGTCCGCGGCCTTGTTATCCAGGGTCATTGACGCGTGATTGGTGATATTACGAACGGTGGCTTCATTCACAAGTCCCGCGACAATACCGGCATCACTTCTTACCGAAGGAGTAAAACTGAATGAACAGCTCTCGTCGATTACAAAATTCTCTACGATAGCGCCGGGGCCAAGGATGCCGAAGAGCCCGCAAGGCACGGACTTCATACTTTCCTTGGTGATATCTGCGCCTGCCGCGGCATATGTAAATGCGAAATTGCGCAGCGTATGGCCGCAGCCGTTGAAATGTCCCGTAAAGGGATGGCCGCTGACTGTCAATGTATTGGATGCCCAGGTGCTGACGCCTTCACCGACCGGAGTCCAGGAAGAGACGCCGGAAAAGTCGATGTCGCAAAGCAGGGTCACTACGCCCTCGTCATTTTCCCATTGCTTGGTGGAAGCACCACTGTTGACGGCTGCGGCAAAAGCGGCAAAGTCTGATGCATTAGCGATTCCGCGGGCTGTCTGCCATGTCAAGGCGGGCATAGCGCGCAACTGCCCGGCAGCGCAGGTGCGGGCACCGATATTGCGGCTCATTCGGTTTCCGTCAGCATCCTCAAGCTCGAGACGGAATCCCTTGGGATAATTCCCTTCAGGCACGGGCAGGTACAACAGGGCAGGGGTCTGTCCGAGCGTGGTGTCGCAATTCAGGCTTACAGTATTCTCTCCGGAAACCGGAGCTATTTTTCCGCTGGTAAAGTCAATGCTGAACGTTCCGCTTAATACCTCGCCGCCGAGGGCTGTGAGGGTAGCCTTTTTGAGGGTCTCTCCGTTTCCGGTCAGTGGAACACGGAACACTGCGGTCAGTGCGGAAAAACTTATTTTATTTCCCGATGAGGCATATCCCCACAGCGGAATCTGTGTCAGGGAGGCATCGAAACTGTCCGGAACGGTCAGTTGCGTGTCGCTTTTCCACATCGATGCGGGATATACTGCCCTGTACGGGAGACTCAATTCGTCCGAAAAGTTAAAACTTGCGCTCGCGCCCGCTTCGGTCAATGCGTAAGAACGGCTTCCGTTAACCATGATCTCATCTCCGGCACTCCAGATCAATTTAGTGCCGTCTACAGCGGTCTTGGTTATATCGGCAAGGGAAGCCTGAAGCGTAGTCCTGACCGGCCCTGCACCGGTTTCTTCCGGCGCCAGTTCGGTCATACAGCCACACAGGCACGCAAGCGCGACTAATAATAAGATGTACTTCTTCATCTACTTCACTTTAAACACAACAAACACCGGATAGTGGTCTGATGGGTGACAGAAATTACCAATGGCTTTTCCGCGGGGATCCCGCACGGAGGCGGCAAAACTGTCATAAAGTATATCTGCGCTTTTAACCTTGTCAAAGAGGGCCGGCGTAACATACACCATGTCTATGCGTCGGCCGGACAGCGTGCTCTTGCGGAATTCTCCCGGATATAGACGCTCGATTACGTCGATGTACGGGGTGTTTGAGCGCACATAGTCGTGTACGAGGAACGCCGGATCGTCAGGGTCAAGTTGATAATGGAAATTGTCCACGCTGGAAATAGCGTTGAAATCTCCGCACATCAGCCAGAACTGCTTTTCTGCGCCCTCAACCGTGCCGACAGTCTGGCTGCAGATATATTCCATCTCCACGGCCCTGAAGCGGTCTCCGCCCCGGGCTGCGGCATCAGCCTTCTGGTCTTCAGCATTGTAGGCATACTTCTGCGGCCATGTGTGCAGAGTAACGAGATTCAGCTCTTGTCCTTTTCCAAGATCGACCTTGGCCCAACCGGCACCGTGCACGACAATGATATCGTCGCCGTTGCCAGTAATCCGTTTGACAATACGCAGGGGGTACTTTGAAGTAATTACCTGCGGGAATGTGTCCCGCTTTCCGCATACCAGAGTGTATTTATGACCGTAACGCGAGGCCAGCACATCCCAGTTCCACGGAAGATACTGGTCTTCAGGCATCTGCATCTTGATACTGGTGTCCGTTTTGTAACGGGACTCCGCCTCGCACCAGACACAGATGTCGGGATCCATGCTGCTTACATAGGCTACGAAGTTGTCGTAGTTGTCAGCCTGGTCGGACCACATTCCGTTCTGGATATTCCAGTACAGCACTTTCAATTCTTTCCCCGACGCCTGCGAGCAGGACGGGAAAAGGAGAAATGCTGCATAGAGAGTCGCTATCGCGACCCAGAACCTCTGAACACGCATAATTAATCCCAGGTATCCTCGACTAATTCAAGATCGCTAATATCGCCGGCATAGTCGGTGCCGGAAGCTTCAAGCAAAGGCTATGCTTCTTTATAAGCGAGCATTTCAGCCACAGGTGACAAATACTTTTTCATATAATAGTAATAATTAGATTGACAATTTGTTTTTGCATTCAGCCCAGGAATACCAAGGGCCGGAAACGGGTGTGAGAGGGAGCCTGGCTTCGTCTCCGTTCAGCACCATTTTAAACAGCACGTCGCCTTTCTTGTTCCGGCAGAAGACCAGATACATAGTGGCAGCCATCGGAGAGCGGAAGTTCCACCAATGTTCCGAGATGCCGTCGGCACTGTCCGGAACGAGGCCGAAGCCATCGGCCCCGAAGGCGGAGACCAGGAACAGGAATACGGTATCGTGCCCGAAACGAAGCCTTACGGCGGGCTTGCCGGAGGCAATGGCCGAGTCGGCATCGTCGATAAAATGTTTCAATGCAGGAAGATCACGTACCGTTGCCGGCGGGGCCGCTTCCATATAGTGGATGTAATTGTTTATTTCCCAGAGCTTATATATTTCTTCCGGATTGAACACCTCCACCAGGCTGCGGGTCGTACCTGTACACTGCATATTGAACACCAGGTCATAAAGATCCGTCACGAAGGACCGGGTGCCACGGTATGGCTTAGTGAACTCCGGGTCCTTGAAAATGCGCGCACAAATGGCATTGTGGTCAATCCGCTTGTCAATAAACGTCTTAAGATTCGTTCCCCAAGGGTCTGTGCGCTTGTAACGTCCTTCCTCCATGGGAACAGTCCGGCGGAAGGGATTCTCTTCCGCGTGGGGGTTGATTTCGTCAAGTTCGGCAGTAGAAGCCGCCGCATAAATGTCCAACTTGGGATCTGCTTTCAGCAGCCCCTGGCAGAAAGCCGTCATAGACACTATGCAGCGGGGAACCTGTGTGGCGCCTGCGGTAATCACTGGACGCTTCCTGAAGAGCTTCCTGTTATCCCTGTATATTTCCTGTGCGATACGGTAGTGCTGTTCCCAGCCAAGCGGGGTAAGGTTTCCCGCCTTGTAGCGGCAGGTCTCCTCGAAGTAGGCCGACGCTTCCCTCCACAGGCTCTCGCCCTCAGGAGTGAGTGCTCCCGCCTCGTGGGCCGCCTTGAGCACGCCCAGACTGCGCTCGTACTGCGTGTCGTTCAGCAGATACCGCGCCCCGTGACGGCCGTAATGGCTCAGATACACCGGGGTATATCCCGCCGGGGGCGGAGTTACCTTATGCTCCTTGAACTGGTACATATAGTACACCCCGCCGGCCCGCAGGACATCCTCCTGTATCAACTCCCTGGCACTCTGGCCTTGCAGCGCCAGAGTGCCGAGGAGCAAAACAAGGATGGTTAAAATACGCCTCATTTCAGTTTGATTATGCACGTGTGTTTCTTGGAGCCGGAAGTGGGGTAATCACCCACGAAGCCGAGGTACATCTGGCCTTTGCGGATATGGACACCTTCGGGTTCGAACGTGCCGTCCGAAGACAGATTCAGCTTGATAAGCTGCTGCTTGTCAGCTGACACGCCCACTTTTACGAGCTTCTGAAGAATATTCCCGCTGAAATCCATGACCGACATCAGTGTAGCCTCATCGTTCTTGGCTCCGGATGTTACATATATCTTGTCTCCATACACGCATAAGCCCTGAACGGCACCACTGTTCGTCTCTCCCGTGGTCACGCCCTTGCGTTTCCAGGGGAAGCTGGCGATGGGCGTGACGGTTTTCAGATTGTAAGCCGTCACGCTTTTGCCCTGGTTATGAGACTCCCTGGTGACCTTTACCGTAATCGTTTTGGCTTTGCGGATTTCGGACAGCCGGTAAACATAGATGTAATCACTGCTGTTTTCGTAGGTCCACAGAGCAATCACGTCGTGCTCGGTATCAACATCGGCGAAGCGTGCTCCATTATCGTTCAGATAGAATTGCTCGAGAGATTCTTCGGCATATTCAGTGACGCCCGGCTTGAACTTATGCCGGCAAATAAGGCGCACGTCGGGACCGTTGGCCTTGCCGCCGGAGTATCCCCCGTTGTCGGTATGGTCGCCCATTGTGCCGCTGGTCCAGAAATACACGTCATCGGCATCGTATTCGATGCTGAAACCGTCTCCGTGGCCGCCGCTGGGGAGCACCATATCGGCTCCTACAGTGGACCCGTCCATGTTCAGGGCGCACACTCTCATGGAAGTAGCATCCTCGGTGGACATATAGAAACGCCCGCGCCGGTCGATATCGAAACTTTGCATACCGGTCTGGAGGCCCAGCGGGAGCGCTATCATGTCTGCCGTCAAAGGCTGAGTGATGTCCTGGTTGAAAGTTGAGGTATGGGCATCTTCGTTTTCTTTGACCGTCACGGTCAACTGCCCTTTTGCCTGTATCTTATCCGATGAAATCGACAGTACGGCGTTGCCTTCCTTCAGGCCTTTGATTTTACCTGAAGATACGGAAGCGACCTCCGGATTGGAAGAAATGATATTTACATCAAGCGGATTGCCTCCGAAATCATAGTCCGCCTTGACAAAAACGCCTCTGTCAAAGACCTGATACGACACGGGTACGGCTACTTCTTCCCCCACAAATATGACGCATTCATTTTGCAGGAAGGTCATTTTGTCTTTGACCGTTTCCGAAGGGGCCGGTTCTGAGCAACCTGTAAGCAGGAAGGCTGCCGCCGACAATGCGGCGGCAGCTTTCGCCAGAAACAGTTTTGCACTCATATCAGTTGCCGCAAACATTCCCTTCGAATTTACAATTACCCGCCTTGCTGGTAGCGAGGGTGATGTATTTTTCGAAGTTGTCCGGGGCCAGGGTGACGACCTGGAAATCGGCATCCGGAGTCAGAGGACCGACCTTTCCGCCCACCTTGCAGTTAGTGATAGTCACTGCCTTGTTGTTGGCATTGCCGAGGATCGCGCCCATATATACGGTGCTTGCCTTGATCATATCGGATAAAATGCTTCCGTAATTCTCGCAAGCGTCGATGGTAATGGGGTTGTTGGCCTGTCCAAGGATGCCCGCGGCATAGCCGTGGGTGGTGTCGCCTGCCTTGTCGAAAACAATGTCTCCGCGGTTGATGCAGCGGGTGAACACGTCGTCGGTGCTGCCGGCGGAGCAGATGCCTCCGATGCGGCTGTTGCTGGCCTTAACGTCCAGTCCGGAAATCTTGCCCTCGTTGACGCAGTCTTCGACCTTGGTCTTGGCATTGGCGGAAGCCACGATGCCGGCCAGACGGGTAGCCTCGGCAGCAATTGCAGCCTTGTTTGTACAGTTCTGGATATAGTTGAAGTTCTTGCCGTCGGAGAAGCCCACGATACCGGCAACGGACAGGCCAGTGCCGCCGTTGTTGGTATTGACGGAGTTCTTGGAAGTGATGACGCCTTCGTTAACGCAGTTCTTAACATAACTTGCGAATTCGCCTTCTGCCGTGTACATCTCACCGACGATACCGGCCAGGCATTCGCGGGTGAGGTCCGTGACAGCGGTCACGCTCATCGAGGACTTGTTCGTACAACCTTCCACGGTGGAGTTGAGCGCGAATCCGGCCACGCCTCCGATGAAGGACATCGCGGCGCTCTTTCCCTCGAAGACAGCCTTAGGGCCGATAACTACATTCTTCACAGTGGCGCCGTTGAGGATGCCGAAGAGACCTGCGGCATAGCCAGCGGGAGCATCGGCGGGAACACTGACCTTGAAGTTATCCACGGTATGTCCCTGGCCGTCGAAAACGCCCGTGAAGGGAACGTCGCCCTCCGTGATGACGCCGGCATTGGTCACTGAACCCACACCTATGGGAGTCCATTCCTCTCCGCCGAGATCGATGTCAGCACCGAGGACGAGCACACCGTCCACAAGGAACTTGCTCACGTCGCCGCCGCTCTTTATCAATGCGGCGAATTCCTTCAGGTCTGCGGCCGAGCCGATTCCCTGAACTTCAGGTTCAGGAGCCGGAGCGCCGTCCCAGGTCAGGTCGGTTATCTTCTCGCGGTTGGCATCCGAAACGGCACCGATATATTCGGTGAAGTTTCCGGCATTCACATCGATCATCTCGTGCTTGCCGTCTTCTTTATATATACCGAGCCGGCCGCCTACCGTGACTCCGCTGATGGAAGCGAACTTGCTGATGTTTCCACCGATGAGACCTCTCTGATTGGTATTCGCTGCGATAATGGTACCCTTGTTCCGGCCACCCTTCATAACGATTGCATCGTCGTTGAAGAAGCTCACGATGGCACCTGCATGGGTATCGGGTGCTGTGGTAGTAAGGTTTCCGTTGTTCACCAGACCCTCAACAACAGCATTCTTATAG
>CACZEU010000076.1 GCA_902780175.1 uncultured Bacteroidia bacterium | reverse complement strand
GCTGGAGCTGGACAAGGACATTCCCGTGTCCGAAAAAGAGAAACTGGCCGGCGAGTCCGACAAGCTGGTCAAGGAAGAAGACGAGGCCATCGAGAAATGCCTCGACGAGATCCTCCCGGAGGCCTTCGCCATCGTCAAGAGCACGGCCCGCCGCTTCAAGGAAAACGAGACCATCACCGTCACCGCGACGGATTTCGACCGCAACCTGTCGGTCAATCACGATTTCGTGGACATCGAGGGCGACAAGGCCGTCTACCGTAACCACTGGGTGGCCGGCGGCAACGAGATCACCTGGGACATGGTCCACTACGACGTCCAGCTGATCGGCGGCATCGCCCTGCACCAGGGCAAGATCGCGGAGATGGCCACCGGCGAGGGCAAGACCCTCGTGGCGACCCTCCCGGTGTTCCTCAACGCGCTGGCCGGCAAGGGCGTGCACATGGTGACCGTGAACGACTACCTGTCCAAGCGTGACTCCGAGTGGATGGGCCCGCTGTACATGTTCCACGGCCTGTCCGTGGACTGCATCGACAAGCACCAGCCCAACTCGGACCCCCGCCGCAAGGCCTACGAGTGCGACATCACCTTCGGCACCAACAACGAATTCGGTTTCGACTACCTGCGCGACAACATGGCCATCACCAAGGAGGACCTCGTGCAGCGCAAGCACCATTTCGCCATCGTGGACGAGGTCGACTCCGTCCTCATCGACGACGCCCGTACCCCTCTCATCATCTCCGGTCCCGTGCAGAAGAGCACCGACGACGACGCCCAGTACACCGAGTACAAGCCCTATGTGGAGCGCCTGTACCTGGCACAGCGCCAGCTCGTCAACCAGTGCCTGAACGAGGCCAAGAAACTCATCGCCGCAGGCGACGAGGCCGAGGGCGGAAAGCTCCTCCTGCGTGCCCACAAGGGCCTTCCCAAGTATCAGCCCCTCATCAAATACCTCTCCGAGCCCGGTATCAAGGTCATCCTCCAGAAGACCGAGAACTACTACATCCAGGACAACGAGAAGGAAATGCCCGTCATCACGGACCCCCTGTACTTCGTGATAAACGAGCAGCTGCATTCCGTGGTCAAGACCGACAAGGGTGACGCCATGCTCGCTTCCGCCGTCGGCAACGAAGACTTCTTCGTCCTTCCCGACGTCGGCGCCAAGACCGCCGAAATCATGCAGGGCGAGGGCACGGCAGCGGAGAAGCAGGCGAAGAAAGACGCCCTGATGGAGGAATTCTCCCTCAAGAGCGAGCGCGTTCACGTCGTGGAGCAGCTCCTCAAGGCGTATGCGATGTTCGAGAAGGACGTCGATTACATCATCTCCGAGGACGGCAAGGTGAAGATCGTCGATGAGTCCACCGGCCGTATCATGGAAGGCCGCCGCTGGTCGGACGGTCTGCACCAGGCCGTGGAGGCCAAGGAAAACGTGAAGGTAGAGGCCGCCACTCAGACTTTCGCCACCATCACCCTCCAGAACTACTTCCGTATGTATCACAAGCTTGCGGGTATGACCGGTACCGCAGAGACCGAGGCCGGCGAGTTCTGGAGCATCTACAAGCTGGACGTCATGGTCATTCCTACCCACAGGCCCGTGATAAGGGATGACCAGAACGACCTCATCTACAAGACCAAGAAGGCCAAATACGCCGCCGTTATCGACCGCGTCTCCGAGCTGTCCAAGGCCGGACGCCCCGTGCTGGTGGGTACCACCGACGTCGAGACTTCCGAACTCCTCAGCAGGATGCTCCGCCTTCGCGGCATCAAGCACAATGTGCTGAATGCAAAGGAGCACGCAAGGGAGGCGGAAATCGTCGGCCAGGCCGGCCAGAGTTCCACCGTCACCATCGCCACCAACATGGCGGGACGTGGTACCGATATCAAGCTTTCCGACGAAGTGAAGGCCGCGGGCGGTCTTGCCATCATAGGCACCGAGCGCCACGACTCCAGGCGAGTCGACCGCCAGCTGCGCGGCCGTGCCGGACGTCAGGGCGACCCGGGTTCCTCCACGTTCTACATCTCCCTGGAAGACAAGCTGATGCGCCTCTTCGGCTCGGAACGTATAGCCGGAATGGTCGACAGGATGGGCCTTCCCGACAACGAGGCCCTCGAAAGCACGATGCTTTCCGGCGCCATCGAGAACGCCCAGAAGAAGGTCGAGGAGAACAACTTCGGCATACGTAAGCGTCTGCTCGAATACGACGACGTGATGAACTACCAGAGGGAGGCCATATACTCACGCCGCCGCAACGCAATCAGCGGCGAAAAGATAGAAATCGACCTGCAGAACATGATGGTCGATTCCGCCTCCGTCTTCGTCGACCGCAACGAGGGAGCCCCTCTCGAGGAGTTCCGCGAAGGCCTCATGGCCCGTTATTCCATCGACCTGGAGATTGACGAGGCCGAATACGAGAAGATCAGGAAGAACGAGCTGGTAAGCAGGATCTGCGACACCATGCAGCAGACCTGGCGCCGCCGTATGGACGCCCTGGACGAGAAACTCTATCCTATCATCAAGGAGGTTTACGAGAAGCAGGGCTCGATGTACCAGAACATCGCCATCCCCGTATCCGACGGCCGCAAGACCCTCAACCTCTCCGTCAACCTGGAGCGTGCCTACCAGAGCGAGGGCAAGGAGATATCCAAAACTCTTTCCAAGAACATAGTTCTCTACCAGATCGACGAGCACTGGAAGGAGCACCTGCGCGAGATGGACGACCTCAAGCAGAGCGTCCAGAACGCCACCTACGAGCAGAAAGACCCTATCGTGGTTTACAAGCTGGAGAGCTACAACCTCTTCTCCGACATGCTCGAGGCCCTCAACCAGGACGTGCTCTCATTCCTCTTCCGTGCTTTCGTTCCCCTTGCAGACCGCAGCCAGCCGCCCCAGAGGGCTATGCAGCGCCGCACCGACATGTCCCAGATGAACGCCCGCCGCACCGACCTTACCACCAACGGCGAGCAGAAGTCCAACGCTCCCGTCAAGGTGGACAAGCACGTCGGCCGCAACGACCCTTGCCCCTGCGGCAGCGGCAAGAAGTACAAGAACTGCCACGGCAAGGACCTGGTATAGTCATACCCTGTGAAGGTTGAACAACTTCCCGTGAGTGAGGCTGTAGGCGATGTCGAAGCAACGGTATTCGATATGCCTGCCCACCTTCTCGCCCTTGTGCGTTACAAGTTCGGGTTTGAAACCCATTGCTTTCAGGCTGCCCACCGGGCAGCTTGATTTTTTCAGTTGCAGCAGGCTGGTGAGGATCGCGTAGTTCCTGTTGAGTACGCTGATGGTGAAACTGCGCTGCTGCCTTGCGAGCGAGCGCTGGTGGGAGTGCCAGGCGTTCCTGCAGTCTGCGTTGCAGAACTTCTTGTCTGCGCGGCCCCAGATGATGTCTCCGCATTCCAGGCAGTGGGGGCTGTCGTCGTCTGTTATCGGTTTGTACATGGCGCGTTTGAACTAGAGATGGACGGCAAAGTTGAAAAGCTCCCGCCGTTTATGCAAGGATTCGAAAAAATCGTAAATCACTTTTTGCTGATTCTTTCAGCCTCGCTGATTCTTTTCGGCCGAAAAAATTCCTTTCTGTTTTAAAAGTCCGGAGCAGTATTCTTTCGTCCCGGCCGCTTTTCTTAAAGAATCGTAAAAAACAGCATCCTGCTGCGTCCAAACGGCGTTTTGTGTCTCTTTTTGTCTTTCCTTTGCAACCGGGACGAAGGCTTGTGCACGGCCGGGTGGCCCGAATGGATAATTGACTTCAATTATGGAAGACTAAATGGAACAGATCAACCGCATCGAATTATTGGGCACAGTAGGCAGCGTACGGCTGCAGAATGTCGCCGACAAAAGGATGGCCAAGTTCACGATGGTTACCAACAGGGCCTACAAGAACAAGGAGGGAGCTCCGGTCATCGAAACCCAATGGCACAACGTCACCGCCTTCGAAGGCAAGAACGTACAGGACCTGGAAAGGATAGAGAAGGGACGGGCCGTCCATGTATGGGGGAGGCTCCAGGTCCAGCACTACACCGGCCTTGACGGCAGCGACCGCACCGCAGTGGACATCATCTGCAACCGCCTTGACCTTATCCGCCAGGGAGAAGAAATCCAATATGAAATGTAAAAAACATCAGCAGCTATGAAAACAAAATCTTTCGCAATCGCGGCCATCGCCGCAGCCCTTTCAGTCTCATGCAGTGGTGATTACACCCTGCAAAACCCCGACCCTCAGGAAGGAGGGGATACCGTTACCCTTAACGTCAGCCTCGCCTGCCCTTCCACCAAGGCGATAATCGCTCCCGGCAACACGGACGACATGTCGTTCCACAACGCCCAGATATTCGTATATAACAAACTGGGCAAGCTGGAAGCCAAGAGCGGACCGGTCACCGTCAGCGAAAACATCTCGCTCGACATCGTACCCGGCCAGAAGACCGTCTGGGCAATAGTCAACGCCCCCGAACTGCAGCTTAACATCGGCGCCACCCAGACGCCCGGAGAGCAGCGTTCCCTCCTGTCGGACAATACGCTGTCGTCCCTGGTGATGAGCGGCTCCAAGTCGGAAACCGTGTCCACCAGCACGAACATCAGCATCGCGGTCAAGCATATCGCGAGCAAGGTGGTGCTGTCGAGCATACTCCGCAATTTCGAGAACCCGGAATACAATGAGGTCCCGCTCACGGTCAAGAAGATCTATATGAGCAACGTGGCGGCGGACTGCGATTATGACTGCACCGGCACTGCCCCTGCTGTTTGGAACTGCCAGAAGGGCGTTCTGGCAAACCCCGCGGAAAACGCGGCCCTGCTGCTCCAGTCCGGCCTGAACATCGCGCTTCCGCAGGGCGGCCCAGCGCACGAAACTGCGTACACATTCTACGTCTATCCGAATCCCACCACCCAGGACAGCACCGACGACACCTGGTGCCCCAGGAAGACCCGGCTCGTGCTTGAGTGCGACTACAACGGACGCACCTGCTATTATCCTCTTACCATCCGCACTGATTCCATCGAGAGGAACAAGGTTTACAGGATATCCGCACTTACACTCAAGCACCCCGGTTCCGTCAGCCCCGACAAATCCGGCCCCGAAGTGAGTTCCGACGTTGCCTGCACGTTCAGCGTAACCGTCTCCGACTGGGAAGACGTAACTCCGTACGCAGAAGAATTCTGACGCCCTATGGACAAGATTCTCCGCTTCTTGCTTTTGCTTCTGCCCCTTTGCTCCTGCTCGGTCAAAGAGGACCGCGGACTGTGCCCATGCGAACTCACGGTACGCAGCAGCGAACTCCTCAAGACCGAAGGGAACGTGCTGGTGAGCGTGATACAGGATGGCAGCGTAGTCAAGCAGGGGATGATGAGCCGTGAGGATTTCGAGAGCGGGAACTGTGTCCTGACCGTGCCGCGCAGGCCCTCCGTAGTGACCGTGTTCACCGGGATCACCGACATGAACACGGTCAGCGGACGCCGGCTCGACATCCTCTCCGACCACGAGTGCGACGAGCTTTACAGCTGCAGCGGCCTGGCCGAACTGTCGACGGATACGGCTGACTGTGTCGTAACCCCTCATAAGAACTATGCCCGTCTGCATCTTACCGTGCTGGGTATGCCGGCAAATGCAGACCTGAGGGTAACAGGACCCGTGAAGGGTTACGACCTTGTCAGTCTGGCGCCCTGCGAGGGGCTTTTCCTCTGCGGACCCCGTCCCGACGGGACCGCATCCAGCTGGCTGCTGCGCCTGCCCAGGCAGGTGGACGACGGCCTGATGCTGGAAATCCTTGATCCGCAGGGCGATACTGTAGGAAAGATAGGCCTGGGGCAGCTGATTGCCGCCAGCGGTTACAGTTTCGAAGACGAAGACCTTCTGGATATATCCGTTACCGTCGACCTGGCCCAGTCCTTTGCCCTTGTGCATATCTCCGGCTGGGAGTCGGACAGTGAATTCTCAATAGACTACTGATTATGAAACGATTGATTTTGGCAGCCTTGCTGCTTTTGGCCTTTGCCTGCCAGCGCAGGGACATAGTGACGGAGGATAAAGTGCAGGTGACTTTCGACTTTGCCGGCGCCGCGCTGCCGGCGAGCCGCAGCGTGGTTGGCGCGGCGGAAGACGAAATCAATTCGCTGCTTATGCTGTTCTATGAGAACGGCTCGCTCCTGCCAGGCCTCACGGTCAGCAGGACGCCCGGTGGCAGCAGCCACGCATCCGCAACGGTCACCCTTGACATCGGTCATGATTATGAGGTGATTGCCTTCGCCAACGTCACCCTGTCCGAGTACCCGCAGTACATATCTGAGGCGATGTCCCTGTGCTATACCTGCGACGGGATAGGCTCCTGGACGGCAAACGGCATTCCGATGTCGGCTTACAAGGCCATCCACGCCGTATATGCAATGCGTCCGGTGCAATTTATGCTCGTGCGGCTTGCCTCGAGGGTGGACCTGAGCATAGACACCTCCGGCCTGATGCACGGAAGCCTGTCCTTCTCTTCCATCGCCGTAAAGCAGATGAACCGCTGCTGCCCGTATTTCGCCGAAGGTTCCGCCAGCGCAGCGACAGGCGTCTGCGACGGCGACCTCGCCAGCGCGTCAGACCTTGAAGGCATAAACGCTTCCGGAGCCGGCTACAGCACGTCTTTCTATCTGCTGGAGAACATGCAGGGGGACATTCTCGGCGGCAACTCCAATCCTGACCACAAGGTCCCGGAGAGGGTGACCGCAGCGGGAGGAAACCCCGGCCTTTGCACTTTCCTGGAGATTACCGGTTCCTATGCGGACAGGTCCGGCCACCTTACCGGAAGCGACGTGAAGGCGCATCTTTTCCTGGGTTCGGATGCGGTCGGCAATTTCGACCTTGCCCGCAACCGGCGCTACACTGTCAGCCTTACCATCACCGACAACGGATGCCTGCGGACCGACTGGAAGATCGACGGCAATCTGGACGACAGCCGCGTCCTGCGGTTTACGGAGCCGGAATATACCGTAGGGAAGAACGCCTCCGTATCCGTTCCGCTCCAGACCAATCTGAGCCTTGCGGAAGGAGACTACGGCTATTCCGTCTCGGGAGATACACGTTATTTCACGGTAACGCCTGCCGCCGGAGGCTTTCTGGTGCGGACGTCCTCTTATGTTACGTCCGGGCAGTCCGTTGTGATTACCGTGAGGAGCTGGGACGGGGCGCTGGTGTCTTCCTGTACGGTGCGGGCGTTCTTCCAGGACGGTCCGAAGATAGTCGTCGACTGGGACAACGATCTCTACGTGGGACAGAGCGGGACGATCCGTATCGTCGGCATCAGCGGCAACGTAGATCCTTCGACGATAAGCCTCAGGCCGGTCAACTCCTATGCGCGCGTCGAAGGTTACGGTTACGAATGGAAAGTATATGCGTTGCTGGCGGGGTCCGACGTAATCACCGCATACGTCGGCAGCGTGGCTTACGGAAATATCCGTGTGGATTTCCAGCTGCCCCTGCTCAAATTTACGTCCAAGCGGATATTCCTGCCCCTGGATTGCACCCCCGTGGAGTGCGGACCGTATTTCTACCGGCAGGACGGGACCAGGCTGTACAAGTCTGATTTCGATCCCGAACTGTACGAATCCTACCTTGCCTTCGATATAGTCAGGTTCCACTCGTTTACACAGAGGGGAAGGTACTGGGACCAGTGCGGGAGCGCAGGAAATCCTGCGGTAGAACTCACCGCCGGAGAACTGCCGGCGGATCCGTGCACGTTCCGTATAACCGACAGGACTTACCGGGGCAAGACAATCTGGGAGAACTACGACTTCGAGGGTAATGACGTGGAACTGGAAACGGTCAGGGCCGTATGCCGCAATCCGGACCCGGCAATCGTAGATGCCACGGCGACTCTGTATTCGTCTTCTGTCGGACCGGATTAGGGATTTGCCGTAATTCTGAAACCGACCGAAACATTTTTTACACTTTGGATAAACAATCTTGCAGGACCCTTCTGGTCCCGGTGTTGATGAGGTAGTCTTCGGCCCCTCCGCCTTTTCCAGCCGTGATGCCTCCACATACGTCGATGCCGAGTATCCTGTGTTCTGCCGCGATGCGCCCTATATCCGATATCAGGAGAGACAGCGCCAATTCTCCCTGATCCCAGTCGGTGCGGGCGTATTGTCGTGACATAACGTCAAGATCTATAGACAGATAGACCGGGAGGTCAAGGGGGATTTCAGCGGTGTTCCGGTAGTCCGCCTTCATCAGCGGGAGGCTTCTGCGCGCCTCTTTGACCCAGTTGCCGCAGCTGAGCGTCCCTGCGTCGAAGGCGCCGTCCTGGTCGTCCGGGTGGTTGTCGAAAAGGGCAAGGGCGAACGGTTCACGCAGGAGTTCCATCCAAAACAGGCTAAGATAGTGATAATCACCGGTATCTATCCAGTGCAGGCCATGCGGGGACAGTCTTCGGAGAGCCTTACGGATAATACCGGCGGCAGCGGGGGAGCAGTAGCAGTTGGTCCCTTCCGTTGAGCGCAAGTCGATTATGCGGGCCCCCTCCGGGAACCAGCATTCCTCCTCGTAGAGGGTGCTCAGTTGCATGATCGTCGTCATCCGATTTCCAAAATTAATTATTTTTTTTTACATTTGCCTTTTGTAGAGTGTTGTACAAATGACC
>CACZEU010000075.1 GCA_902780175.1 uncultured Bacteroidia bacterium | reverse complement strand
TCCGCCGTTGCAGGTGACGCCGGTATTGAACTCGATGTACTTGATGCCCTCGGGAAGGAGGATTCGCATCACGTAGGTAAGCCTGGAGTCTCCTGAGAAATTGAACTCAGGGTTTGCGCCGGTGGCCTTCGCTACGGAATAGTCATACTTTCCGAGGTTGCCGACCGTACCGTCCTGGCCGTCATAGGTGCAGATAAAGGTATCGCCCTCAACCTTGACGTCGCCGCTGACGGCAATCCATGAGGTGCTTTCGTTGGCGGCAACGGCACCGGAGGCCTTGAATGTGGCGCTGGCGCCGCCGGCCTCGGTGGTGAATTTGACTACGGTGACGGTCTCTCCGTTGATTTCCAGGGCGGTGAAGCTGTCGCCCGCTGCCCAGGCGCCGGAGATGTCGCTGATTTCCTCAGCCTCGGAATAGTTGTCGGTGTATGTTGCCTTGGTGCCGACAAACGCACCGGGAGCAATGGCGGTGGCCACGATCGCTTCTCCATCCAGCTGGATGGCGGGAGTCTCGACGGCTTCCTTTGCGCAACCTGCGGCTGCCAGGACGGCAGCGGCAGCGATGAAGATGAATCTGAGTTTCATGGTGGACCTCCTTTTATTCATCCCAGGACATAGGGCCTTCGTCGGAGAAACCGGCCGGGGCAGCATTGTCGGTGGTTATTTCAGAAGCAGGGACATCGGGACCGTCAGGGCCATCGGGACCGTCGGGGCCAACGGGGTCAACCGGTTTGGGATCACATGCGGCCAGAAGGAACAACGCCGAGGCCATCAGAATCAAAATGCTTTTTCTATTCATGGTATCAAATGCTAAGTGTTATTCTTGGAAACGGCTGTCCATAGGATAACCGTCGAATGTCCTTGTTAGTTTGTCTGCTGTATAGACCTGCTCAGGCCCGCCGGGCTGACGATGCCTGGCTACGATTTTCCACCCGGTGACTGCTGCAGGGTCTCCGCCGGGTGCGTCGATGCTCCACCAGGAATAAGATTTGGCGGAACCGCCGGTACCATAAGGAGAGCCCATAATATCGACGATGAAGGCGGCGGCGCATTTGTCAATAAGCGTATTGAACAACCTCGTCATGGGCGTTTCCATCCCGTCATGGATGAATGACAGGTTCCAGGTAAGTTCGTCGTCCTTCAAGGTGGGGGAATCTCCGTCCCACACGCGGACAAGGAACTTGCCGGCGTAATCGCTGCCCCAGCTGAACTTGTCGTTCTTTTTGGGAGAAGCCGTTCCGGAGCCGGCCGTATGGCCATCGTAAGTGTCGGAGCCGCTGTAAACCCTCATCTGGAATCCGGGGGCATCCCCAACGATTTTGTTGTATTCGCTGTCAAGCCGGGGGCCGTTGAAGGTATATACGCCATACCCGGCAGGAGTGCCGTTGGGCGAAAGGCGGGCAAGCCAGTACAGTCCGCTGAGCGTCTGGATGTTGTGCTCGATAATAGTCCTTCCGCCTGCCGCCTTGTTGCCGGTCATGCTGTAGTTCGTGAGGTTGTGGATATGGCCGGAGAATATCTGGACCTCGGAGAATCCGTAGAGCAGAGACTTGACGTTCTCTCCATTACCCGGCGCAGTGTATATCGGAGCATGGACACACAGGATCGCCACCTTGTTCCGCTTGTCCTTCACAGCAGCCACATCCTGCTTGATCCAATGGTATTTCTCGTTGGAGATTCGTTCCCAGTATTCAATCCTGTTGTTGCCGCCACTGCCGGCAACATCGGTTCCTTTGTAATCGATATCGTCCAGCACCATCACGTGGGCATCGCCGATGTCGAAAGAGTATTCAGTAGGGCCAAAATGGTCCACATAACTCTGGGTGCTGTGCCGGTCCTCGTCGCCCTTTCCGGCCTCGTGGTCATGGTTGCCTATGACATAGAAGAATGGCATGGTGCCGCGAGAGGTTTTGACGCCGCAGTATTCACGGATTGCGTCGTCCGCCATGGAAAGGTTATCCCAGAGCTGGTCTCCCAGTGCTACGCCGATTACGGGAGCGGCGGGGTCGTTCTTCTCCAGATCGTTAACCGTATTCTGGACATCTTTCATCGCTTCCCTCAGCCGTGACACATGTTCGGTCGTCTGTATGTGGGAATCGGATACCGTAATCAAAGAAAAGCGGTTGACGTGGTTCTGCCTGGGAGTAAGGGAGAAATCGACGGTGGTATCGCCATTCAACTTCACCCTTTGGAAGAATGCCGGCTGTCCCTTGCCGTCAAGAGGAATCTCGTACGCTGCAGGAACCGTAACCTGTATGGTCCGGGCGAGTATATTCGCCTGGAGGCTGTAAGAGCCGGAGGCGTCGGTCTGGCAGCAGTTGTAGCCGTCCGATACCACCACTCCGGGTATGCCTGTGCCAGTCGAGGAATCCGTTACCTTGCCGCTCACAGTAACCGGAGCTGCAGGTTCGTCGGTTTCCGCTGCAAGTACCGGCCGGACGGAGAATGCGTACCCTGCGCCCTGGGCGGGATAATCTATCTGGTTGTTGCGGATGCTGAGCTGATAGGCCTCGTCGCGTCCGGCCATATTGTTGTGGGCACCGGAGAGGTAATATCCGGCCTTGCCGACCATCGACGGAGATGTGGCTGCGGCACCCGAGGTGTAATAATATCGGCCGGCGAACGGCAGGAACAGGGTGATGCCGTTGCGGGAGAAAGTACGCCCGCTCACTGAGACGCCGTTCCATTCCTTGACGTCGGTCGTAATGATGCGGCTGGCTGTCGTCAGCCGTGCTCCGGATGTGGTCGTAACGGATTCGTTGCTTCCCATCAGCCCCAAAATTTCCTCAAGGAACGGCATACGCCATGCGGAGCCCCATTTGACGCGGGCAACATCGTATTTGGTGCCGGAGATTGTGCGGAAGCTGACGGGAATGTCGGCCCTGCCGCGGTGCTCGCGGATATATCCTATCTCTTTGCCTGCGTACCTGTAACCGGCCGCGGTGTAAGACCCGCGCTGCTCGGTCTCGCCCCAGGCGAAAAAGTTGCCGTATGCTTCTTCCGCCGTTGCAGGAGAAGCCTTTGCACCCACATTGAACGGAGCCCAGGAAGGACGGGTGGAGAAGTCGAAAATGTCCTGCACGCCGCCCCAGGAGGTATTGTTGATGTAAATTAGTGTACTGCCGGACTTGGATACGAAGTCGATGGCGTCGGACGGCAGGGGCCTGTCCATAAGCGGAGAGCCGCCCATATCGAATGTACCGGTCTTGCCTCCCTTGGAGGAAAGGTCGGCACTGAGGACCTTGCCCTGGGACTTGCGGCCGTCCTGGCTGAGGGCGGTCACGATAAGGCCTGCTTCAGAATAATTGATAGCCGGAACAGCTAGATAGACGACATCGCCGGATGAGGTCTGCGAGGAGAGTTTAAGCGTCCTGGCCGCTGCAGGGCGGTAGTCTGCGGTGCATCCGGAAACGGAGCCGTCGCCGCTTACGGTCCACTCGGAGCCTGCCGCAGCGGTGTTGAATTCAATCTGCCCCACGCCCTCGGGCATCTTGATACGGAGGAGATAAGTAAGGTGCTTCCCGTTGCCGAAATTGAAGTCGGGGGACTCTCCCGATGACTCGGCTACCATATAGTCGAAGCCTTCCAGGCCCTTCAGGGAGCCTGTCTGGCCAGAATATGTGCAGTTGACGGAAGTGCCGGAGAAGGATGCGCCCTTGCCGAGAACCGCCACCCACCTGGTGCCGGCATCGGCGGACACTGCTCCGCTTGATTTGAACGACGCCTTGCTGCCGGCCGCAGCGTTTGCTGTAAATTTGACAGTGGTTACGTTGCCTCCGTTGACCTCCAGGGCAAGGAATGTGTCGCCGGTCTGCCAGCCCGTCCTGATACCTCCCTCGCCTTCTTCATATATCATTTTGGTGCGGAAATCGGGCAGGGAGGCCGTTGCGGTAATGATTATATCTTCCGTCTCCGGACCTTGCGCGGGCAGGTCCTTTGTGCAGGAGACTGCAAAGGACAAAAGGACTGCCGCAAACAGAGTACTGTTTCGTAATACACGCATACTAAGAATACACTTTGGCGCCTTGCGTCCCTGATAAAAAATAAAAGGGGAACAGGCCCTGATTGGTGTATTAATAATTACATTCAAATGAAACTACGTATGAATTACAGGTTTTCCCTCATTTGCCTGGCTGCAGTATGCGCATCATTTTTCACCGCCTGCACCAAAGAAGAACTCCCCGGCGAAGACGACTCCCAGACCGTTATCATCACGGCTACGGCCTCCCTTCCCAAAGTGTCCGGAACCAAGGTTCTGTACTCCGAAAACGACCCGTCCGGCAAGGCGTCCGGGCTCAAGTCCGTCTGGGAAGCCGGCGATTTCTTCTATGCATTCACAAACAGCGGGCAGCGCATCCGCTTCGACCTGAGTTCCGGCGCCGGCAAGGCTTCTGCAAGCTTCACGGCCAGCGCATCGGGCATCTCTTCGGGAACCCAGTGGACCGCAGTCCTGGGAAAGAATGTCGAAACTTCGTCATCCTCCTCCCTCCTCTGCACCTATGCGGGCCAGGACGGCTCCATCGAGGGTCTGGCGGACAGCGACTTCATAATTGCAAACGGCACGGGAGCCACGCCGGCTTTCGGTTTTGCCGAGAGCAACACGAGGCTTTCGTATTTCCTGCGTATCAAACTGCCTGCGGGCGTCCGGTACATCGAGTACTGCACCACCGCAAACTGGAAGGTCACCCCTTCGGCGAATACCATTCAATATGACGGCAACTACGACGGCATCTCCGTAGCCGACCTCGGAAGCGAATCCTCCGCCGGAGACGTCTGCTACCTTTCCGTCCCCGCCATCCAGTACTCCTGCGGCATCAACGACCCCCAGAGGGGCGTGATAGTCACCTTCATGAATGCCGCCAGGACCAAGTCCAACGGCAAGGTCCTGAGTTCCGACCTCAGCGGCAAGGCAGGCCAGATCGGCACCTTCGACGTGTCGTCGATGGAACTTATCGACCGTCCTCTGCCCGGGGACGCCGTATCCCTCGGAGCACGTTCAGTCCGCATCAGGAAAGACCCCGATCCCGATTTCTGCAACAAATACAACAACCTCGACGACTACGAGTATGCCACCGCAGTCGCACCCGCCTGGGCCCCTTACAACCTTGGAGCAAAGGTAACCAAGGCATCCCCCACCGCAGATGACCTGTACGGCGACAGTTTCATGTGGGGAGAGACCGCACCGCGCACGTCTTTCTCTTCCGGCACATGGACTCACAGTGGCGACAACACCCAGCTGGGCCATTTCGAAACAGTCTCGGTCTCCAACGGCTCATCCAACGGCACCATGAAGTTCCAGCGCATCTCCGGCACCAAATACGACGCCGCCCGCGTACGCTGGGGCCACGACTGGAGGATGCCCACCATCGAGGAGCTTGTAAGTCTGATTGGCGATAACGAAGCCATAGACATTTCGGATGCCCAGACCACCACCACTTCCGGCCTTACCACAAAAATCGAGACCATCGACTTCTATGGCGTAGGCCGCACGGTAAAGGGCCGCTGGTTCAGCGATGGCACCAATACAGTATTCTTCCCCTTCGCCGGCTGGTACGGTACCGGCCACGCTTATTACGGAGCACGCGCATTCTACTGGAGCGACTCCCGCATCCGCGCCACTCCGTCCAACGGCAGCCTCACCAACGCTACCCTTCGATTCGAAATGACCGGCAGTTCCCTGAACTACGGGCGTAACAGCAGTCCTTCGACAGAAATGTACTATGGCCTGTCCATCCGCCCCGTCCGCAGCATCCAGAAGCAATCCGCTTCCGCCACATCCCCTTCCGTCTGGGAAGACGTCGGTGAAAGCACCATCCAGCCTTCCTCCAACCTCTGGGGCGTAATCAAGGACTCCGACGGCAACCCCATCCCCGGCATCACCGTTTCCGACGGCTACAGCGTCTGCGTAACCGATGTCAACGGAACCTACCAGATGGCCGCCGATTCACGTGCCCGTACGGTCAATGTCACCGTCCCTGCGACATACGAGATTCCGATGGAGAACGGCCGCCCCGCCTTCTACCAGTATGTGACGATACCTTCAACCGGCGCAGTCCAGAAGGACTTCACGCTCACCAAGCGTTCAAGCGTCCCGAGCCGGTTCACCATCATGGCCGTCACCGACGAGCACATCCAGAAGAGCGCCCACGTGACCAAGTTCCAGACCGCGGTCGATGACATCCAGGAGACTGCCACCACCCTCCAGACCTCAGGCATTCCGGTAGGCGACGGCGGCAACGCAGGTGAGGTCATAGCCATCTCCCTCGGCGACCAGATGTGGGACAACATGTCCATGGCATCATCAATTGTATCCACCTTCACCAACGGCCTCAACGTGCCGCTGTTCTACACCATGGGCAACCACGACAACGATTCGTCAAAGGACTCCGACTACGATGCGGAAACCGCATACGTGAACGCCTTCGGCCCCACCAACTACTCCTTCGACATCGGCAACGCCCACATTATCGTGATGGACGACATCATCCGCCGCAGCGGCAACGGTTCCGGCACCAGCGGATATGCCACTGTCAACTACGGAGAAGGTTTCACCAGTGAGCAGGTCACCTGGCTCAAGGCCGATATCGCCAAGGTGAAGGGAGCCGCATCCAAAATAGCAATCCTTTGCGTCCATGCACCCCTCAGCACCGCTTCCGGCGGCGACACCGACACCCAGACACAGGTCATGAGCGCCCTGAAGAACAACTTCTACAACGTACATGTCTTCTCCGGCCACACCCACGTCCTGAAGAACAACTACTACGGTGGATGGGCGGCAAAGAGCGGGCGCCACATCTACGAGCACACCATCCAGACCCTTTCCGGTTACTTCTGGGAGGCCGACATCAGCTATCACAACGCTTCCCCTGCAGGATACGGCGTCTATACCTTCGACTCCAATGACCTGTATGCCGAATACAATAAGACCACCAAGGAAGATCCCACATTCCAGTTCTGGGTCTATAACGGCGGCGAGACATATACCCGCAGCGGAAAAACCTACACCTGGGACAGCCCGCTCAAGAGCAAGTTCATCGTTAAGCTTCCGGATGCGTGCGATACTGATACGGACGGCGAGTCCTGGACATTTACTCTCTCCAGCGGCGGCACTTCCGAAACGATGACCCGTGTCAGTGACCCCATCAACGACAAAGCCACCCACTGCTACATCTCCAAGTACCTGGACAACAACTATAGCTACGGCGGCGGAGACGGAGACCTGGATGTCTTCTGGTATTCCTCCAGGAATTTCGTCTCAAGCGGCTTCACCATCACCGCGACCCACACGATGCCCAGCGGCTGGAGCGCCACCTACTCAAGGACCCATTACGTGAATGGAAGCACCTGGAAGGGCTTCGCTTACGGCGTGCGATTCGAATAAAGGATGTTAAGCCTTCTGCTGTTTCTCCTCGGTGTTCCTGTCTCGGGGCTTGTAACCAACTTGAGTACGGGCAAGGGCATCGAGGGAGCAGTGGTGTCTGACGGATACCATTGCACCGTTACCGATGCGGCCGGCCGATACACCCTGGAGGCCGACTCCCTGGCGAGAACTATCAGCATCACTGTGCCGGCCGGATACGAAATCCCCCTCGGCAGCGACGGCGCCCCCGCGTTTTTCAATTACATCGGTTCCGGGCAGACAGATTTCGCTCTCAAGCCACGCAGGAAACGTTCCGACCGTTTCACGCTGATAGCCCTGTCCGACGCCCACGTACGGGACGAGATGAATGTCGAGCGCTTCCGGAAGGAATCGCTTCCGGACATCCAGCGTACAATCTGCAGGCACGCTTCCAATGGCCCTGTCATCGGCATCGGGCTCGGCGACCAATTGTGGGACGTCATGGACCGATGGGAGGTCGTCAAAGACGGCCTGACAGGATTCCGCACCTGCGGGAAGACCGTCCCTTTCTTCTACTGCATAGGCAACCACGACCACGAGAGCGGCGCCGGCACTACCGATTATGCCGTCACGGAGCATTTTGTGCGGCATTTCGGTCCTACGGACTATTCTTTCGACATAGGCAAAGTCCATTTTGTCGTGATGGACAATATCCAGCACACCGGCACGCAGAAGGACGGAGTCAAGATTTCCTATACCACGGGGCTGAGCGACGACCAGATGCAGTGGCTCCGGGAAGACCTCTCTCTCGTAGAGGATAAAGCGCACAAGGCCGTCGTCTTCTGCGTCCACTCCGCGCTGTCCGGCCGGTTCACCCATAAAGACGACGTCAAGCCACTGCTGAAGGAATTCGCCGAGGCCCACGTCCTGTCCGGCCACGAGCACAACATCAACAATATGTGGCCCGCGCCCGGGATCCGGGAGCACAACATACAGGCGCTTTGCGGGGCGTGGTGGATCAGCAACCTCTCCCCTAGCGGCTGCCCACTGGGCTACGCCGTACTCACTTTCGACGGGCCGTCACTGGCGGAAGAATACAACAAGGCCACAACCGAAAGCCGTGACTTCCAGATGCGCGTTTACAGCGGCAACGACTCATACGGGCCGGAGACTCCGGGGTACGGGGGCGAGCCCAAACGGACCAACGTCTACAGCTGGCCCACTGCCGAGCGTACATGGCGCGGATGCCTCTGGCGGTCGCTCGACGCGGCATCCGCAGCGTATATGGTGGACGTTTTCGGCGCTCCACACGGCGGAAGCGGCATATACAAAGCCAAGGTGGATGCTTTCTGGACCGTAGAAGCCCCCTGCGGCGACCCTGCCCTGGAGAAGAACTGGGAGGTTGTAGCCACACACAGGATGCCGTCCGGAAAGAAAGTCACATACCGCAGCAGAGTCATCATGCGGGACTACACAGGATTTGCAACCGGAACACATTACCTGAAATAGTATGCGCAAGATTGCCATTATCGCCATTCTTGTCCTCCTGCCGCTGGCCTCCGGAGCCCAGGTTCTCCGCAGCACCCTCGCCGGCAGGGACCTGTCGTCCATGCTGGTCATGGACCAGAAGTGGGTGCCCTATCCAGACTACGCCGACCGCAACGGCTGGAATGCGCTGCTGGGGCAGTACAAGCCGCAGTTCATCGCTGCTGGTGAGAAATATCTCAACTTCGACTGGCTGGTGGTACGCGCGACCGATTATCTGGAATACAGCCGCAGCGGCAACCGCTACACCCAGGAGAACCGTATCCGCAAGAATGCCGAGGCCCTCAGCTGCCTCGTGATGGCGGAACTGGCTGAGGGAAACGGCCGTTTCCTGGACGACATCATGAACGGTGCCTTCCTGTTCTGCGAATACACATCCTGGGCGGTCTCGCATCATCTGGCATCATTCCAGAAGGTCAAGAGCCCCGTTCCGGACTACCGGGACGACATCCTGGCGCTCTATCAGGGCAATTTCTCCCAGATGCTGTCCTGGGTGTGGCACTTCTTCCACGAAGAATTCGACAAGCAAGACATCGGGATCGCCGCGCGCATACGGCACGAAATCGACAAGCGCGAACTCACGCCCTTCCTGGAGAGGAACGACTTCGACTGGATGGGCTTCAAGCCCAGAATCAGGCCCAACAACTGGAACCCATGGTGCAACTCCAACGTGCTCGTTTGCTTCATGCTGATGGAGAACGACAGGGACCGCCTTGCCGCCGCAATCGGGAAATGCATCGACTCCCTGGACAAATACCTTTCGAGCCTCCCCGCCGACGGCGCCTGCGACGAGGGACCGGTTTACTGGTATTCGTCGGCCGGCAACCTGCTGGGCTGCCTGGAGTGCCTTTCGCTCATCACCGGAGGACAGCTGGCTTATACCGGCAACGAGTTCATCCGCCACTTCGGAGAATACATCGTGGATGCCAACATACACGGCGACTGGCAGGCCAATTTTTCCGACGCAGTCCCTACCGACAATGTCGGCTCGCCTACCCTGTTCCGCTTTGCAGCGCTCACTGGGAGCGAAAAGATGAGGGATTTTGCCGTCCACTCCTTCCACACTGACGGCTATGACCCGGTGGACAACAACTGGACGACGCTGTACCGTGCCCTGGAGAATCTCCGCACCTGCAGGACCATGCAGTCGCTGCCGGACAAGGGCTTCACGCCTTCGGACTTCGTATGGTATCCGGTGACCGAACTTTGCTTCATGCGTTCCGGCAAAGGCTATCTGGCCGTCAAGGGCGGGCACAACCACGAGCGCCACAACCATAACGACGTCGGCACATGCATCTATTTCTACAACGGCAAGCCTGTGCTGGTAGATGCCGGTCCTGCGACATACAATTCCAAGACCTTCGACAAGCGCTTCCGTTACAAGATGTGGAACAACTCCAGCGACGGGCACAACCTGCCGGGCATCGGCGGCTTTGCGCAGGGGTATGGCTACGAATTCAAAGCCACCGGCAGCCGCGCGGACCGCAAGGCCAGAAGGTTCGTCACGGATATAGCAAAAGCGTATCCGGATTCGGCAGGTGTGGAGTCCTGGGTGCTTGACTACCGGCTCTGCAAGGACGGTTCGCTCTCGCTCAAGGAGAACTTCAAGCTGCGCAAAGGCGTGCCGGTAGAACTGCATTTCCTGACGCCTCTTTGCCCCGACCTTTCCCGCCCCGGCCGTATTGGCCTTGACGGCCTTACTTTACGTTACGATTCAGCCGCCCTGAAAGCCTCCGCGGAAGAGATTCCCCTGAAAGGAACCGGCATCGGCTGGGAAAAGTACAGCCCTTCCCTCTGGCGCATCACCCTCTCGTCCACCAAAACTCCCGAAAAGGCATCGTATATCATAACCATCAAATAGTATGCGGAAACTAATACTGGTCCTGCTTCCTGTCATCTGCCTTGCCGGATGTTCAAAGCCTCTGCACAGATGGGTCGACCCATTCATAGGAACCGATTACACGGGCCACACGGCCCCTGCGGCTTCCTGCCCTCTTGGAATGGTCCAACCAGGGCCCCAGACCGGGAACTATGTCTGGAAGTATTGCAGCGGCTACAACTGGTCGGACTCCCTAATCCTCGGATTCACGCAAAACCGCCTCAGCGGCACCGGCGTTCCTTCGCTGGGAAATGTCCTCATTATGCCTTTCTCAGACAACCACGGTCCAGGTTTTGCCAGCATAAAGCAAGACGAGAAAGCCTCGCCAGGGCACTATTCGGTGCAACTGCCGGACAACGGGTCGGCGATTGATATCACATGCACCCCACGTGTAGCCTGCTATGAAATCAATTACACAGGAAAAGAGCGCCATCTTTTTGTCAATCTCCAGAGTGCGCAGGTCAGGGTTAAAACGCCAGATCCCGACCTGTCAAATGCCGTCCTCAGCTGGCAGGGAGATATGCCGGACCGCAGGACGCTACGTGGATGCCTGGAATTAAAAAGTTGGGTGAAGTATACTCTATGGTATGAGATTGCGTTCAACCAGGATATCATTTCCGTTGATACGCTTTGCCTGAACCCCGCCTACAAGGCTCCGGCTTATGACTTTGATTTCGGTTGTAGTAATAAGCCCTTAAAGGCAAAGATTGCCCTATCGTACACAGGTGCCGATGGCGCTCATTCTAATATGTCCGAGGTGCAGGGTTGGACTTTCTCCAAAGTCGCAAAAGCTGCGGTAGACTCCTGGGAAGACTATCTTTCCCTGCTGCCCGTAGAGGCACCCGACAGCATACTCACTGCGTTTTATACTTCCTTGTATCACCTCTATCTCCAGCCTACGGTTATCTCCGACCTGGGTGCTCCGAAACGTTATTCCACCTTCTCTCAGTGGGACACCTTCCGTGCTGCAGACCTTCTCAGGACGCTTCTCACGCCGGATCTCGAAGCAGACATTGTGAACAGTATGATCGACGAAGCAGAAGACCGCGGCCATCTTCCGGTCTGGGACCTGTGCGGGAAAGACAATTACTGCATGATAGGCAACCACGCCGTTCCCACCGTAGTAGATGCTTGCCTAAGAGGACTTCCTGGAGTGGATCCAGGACGAGCCTACGCTGCCGTCAGGGCCTCCTTGACGTCATCACACAAGAAGTCCGACTGGGATATATACGACCGGTATGGCTACTATCCTTTCGACCTTGTCATAGAAGAATCGGTGTCCCGCACGCTCGAGTCCTGCTACGATGACTGGTGCGCAGCGCAGCTTGCCAAGTCTCTGGGGCGAGATGATGACTATGAATTTTTCATTGCCAGAAGCAGGAACTACAGGAATCTGTTTGACCCTTCCACCGGTTTTTTCCGCGGCAGGGATTCGAAAGGCAATTGGCGCCAACCGTTTGAGCCCTACCGCTATGCCCACGCAGGCAAGCAGGGCGGCGATTTCACGGAGGCCAATGCCTGGCATTACCGTTGGCACGTACTTCAGGACACCGACGACCTTATATCCCTGCTGGGCGGAAAGGAGCTATTCCTGGAGAAACTGGATTCATTGTTTGCCATCAGTGCTCCGGCATCCCTTACCGGAGAATCCAATGATATCACCGGACTGATAGGCCAGTACTCCCACGGCAACGAGCCTTGCCACCACGTGATTTACCTCTACACGCTCGCTGGCAGGCAGGACAAAGCGGCAGAACTGATTAAACAGGTTTTCCGGGACTTCTACCGCAACGAGCCTGGCGGGCTTTGCGGCAACGACGACTGCGGTCAGATGAGCGCCTGGTACATATTCTCCGCACTAGGTTATTATCCCGTCAATCCGGTGGGAGGAGCATTTGTGCCCGGAGAAGCACAGGTGCGCCCGCTTCGCAAACTTCCCTGGGAATGAATTAATTACGGGGAAGTTTTATAGCCTCTTCGTGGGCGCCGGAAGGGAGTTCTTCCATGTGACCGTCGGGGTAGAAGAATGTCGCTGACGCTCCGCAGGGGATGACGGTCCTCAGGCTGACCTTGCGGTTCTTCCGGGTCCAGTAGACTTCAATCTTTCCGTAAGGAGAGTCGTAACTGCAGGAGAAACTGTCCTGCCCGGCAGGGAAACACGGGCGCAGGATAATATGATGGAAGCCGGGGTCTTCCGGATCCGGATTGATGCCGCCGAGGGCCAAATGGAACCAGGCGGCGATGTCTCCGAACATAATGTGGTTGTCGGAATTGTCGCGGGTGACATCAAGACGCCAGTTTTCTATCAAAGTGGTCTTGCCGTTCGCGAGCCACCAGCCCCAGGAGGGGAAGTCCTGTGCGCTTGCCATCTTGTATGCCAGTTCGCCGTATCCGCCCTCGCTCAGTACCCTGAGGACAAACTTTGCACCGTGCACGCCGGCGTTT
>CACZEU010000074.1 GCA_902780175.1 uncultured Bacteroidia bacterium | reverse complement strand
GGCCACGACGTAGTCATCCTCCTCGACTCCATCACCCGCCTCGCCCGTGCCTACAATACCGTCCAGCCGGCATCCGGCAAGGTTCTCACCGGCGGTGTGGACGCCAACGCCCTCCAGAAGCCCAAGCGCTTCTTCGGTGCAGCCCGCAACATCGAAGGAGGCGGCTCGCTCACCATCCTTGCCACCGCGCTTACGGAAACCGGCTCCAAGATGGACGACGTCATCTTCGAGGAGTTCAAGGGCACCGGCAACATGGAGCTCCAGCTCGACCGCAACCTCTCCAACCGCCGCATCTTCCCTTCCGTCAACGTCATCCTCTCCGGCACCCGCCGCGACGACCTGCTGCTGGACCGCGCCAGCGCCAACCGCATCTGGATACTGCGCAAACTCCTTGCAGACATGAATCCCATCGAGGCCATGAACTTCATGCTCCAGCTTATGGACGAATTCAAGACGAACGTCGACCTGCTGGACAACATGAGCAAGGTCTCGGCAAGGGACATCCGATAACGAAAACGGGGCTGGCCAATCGGTCAACCCCGTTTTTTTATTTAATCTTTTTTAGCGTCTCCTGCAGTAGATGCGGGTGGTGTCGTAGTAGTACGGTTCTGAGAAAATGTCCTCGTAATACACTTCTACCGCGGTTCCGTTGGGCTTGAAATAGACATAGGTATCGTAGCCGTCGTATACGGTATAATACACCCTGGTACCGTTTACCCTCAGGACTTCCTCGCAGTCGGACCTGCGTATATCGTTATACGTATATGGAAGCAGGTCGAAGACGAGTTCATCGGAAGTCTGCCTGACTATCCTGTATTCATCCGGGCTGTACCCGTCATCGTTCATGCCGAACTCGGGTATGGTGAGATAGAGGTTAAGTTCGCTGCCGGATGCCTCGGCGTAGACTTCTCCGGAAAGGTAGCCCTCGTAGGCCACGGTTCCGTTGAAAATATCTTCAAAAGACTCAGGCACCCAGGAAGTCTGGTCCAGCGAGAGGCGGCCGAAGTTGCAGGACACGGCCAGAAGGCCGGCTAGGATAAGGGGGATTATATGTCTCATATGGGCGGGATTATTTCGTTCCGAAAATGCGGTCGCCGGCGTCGCCGAGACCGGGGACTATGTAGGCGTCGTCGTTCAGGCGTTCGTCGACTGCTGCCACATAAATATCGACGTCGGGATGCTCTGCCTGCACCTTGGCAATGCCCTCCGGGGCGGCGACAAGGCACATCAGGCGCACATTGGCTACTCCGCGCTCCTTGAGCATGGCGAGGGCGTCGCAGGAACTGCCGCCTGTGGCGAGCATGGGGTCCGTGACTATGACAAGGCGGTCCTGGATATCTTCCGGGAGCTTGCAGTAATAGACGACAGGCTTGTGGGTGGTCTCGTTGCGGTAGAGGCCGATGTGGCCGACCTTGGCGACAGGGACGAGGTCGAGAAGGCCGTCAACCATGCCCAGGCCCGCACGCAGGATGGGGACGATGGCCATCTTGCGGCCGAGTACGCGGCTTGCGGTCATAGGGCCGATGGGCGTCTCGATCTGGATGTCGGTAAGCGGCAGGTCGCGGGTTACTTCGTAGCCCATGAGAATGGATATTTCTTTGAGAAGCTGGCGGAAATCCTTGGATCCTGTTTCCTTCTGCCTCATGATGCTCAGCTTGTGCTGGATCATCGGGTGGTCAATTACGTGAAGAACGCTCATAATTGGATGTAGATTTGTGCAAATGTAAGCATTTTTTGTTAAATTTGTGGGCAATATGTTACGGATATATTGCAAGAACACCGGCACCTCCCTCGAATTCCAGGAAGGTGTAACCCTCGCCGAAGTACTCCCCAGCTTTGAATTCGACCGCCCCTGCGACATCCTCTGCGCCAAGGTCAACAACGTCACGCAAGGACTCAAGTACCGCGCGTTCAACAGCCGCGACGTCGAGTTTCTCGACTACCGTTCCTATGCCGGCCGCAGCGCCTACTGCAGGTCCCTCTGCTTCCTGCTGAGCAAGGCCGCACGCGACGTATTCCCGGCAAGCAAGATCAAGATGCGCCGTCCCATATCCAAGGGCTACTACTGCGAGCTCTGCAAAGGCTCGCCCGTCACTCCCGACGACGTCGACCGCATCAGGGAAAGGATGAAGGAGATCGTCGCCGGCAACGCCCCGTTCAAGCGGGTGGAAGTCCGTAACGAAGAAGCCATTCGCATATTTTCGTCCCTCGGCTACGACGACAAGGTGAAGCTCCTGGAGACCAGCGGCCAGCCATATATCCGTTATCATACCCTGGAAGGCACTCCCGACTATTATTACGACGCCCTGGTCCCCTCTGCCGGCTACCTCAAGGTATGGGAGCTCACCCCTTACGAAGACGGCATGCTGCTTCGCGTCCCCGACCGCCACGCCCCCGAGAGGCTCACCCGTTTCGAGCCTCAGCCCAAGACCTTCGAGGTCTTCCGGGAGAATATGAGGTGGAACGCCATAATGCACCTGGACAACGTCGGCGACGTCAACCACGCCTGCCAGAAAGGCCACGCCGGTGAACTCATCCAGGTCGCAGAAGCACTGCAGGAGAAGAAAATAGTCAAGATTGCAGAAGAGATTGAACAGCGCTACCGCAACGGTTCCCTCCGCCTCGTCCTCATCACCGGCCCCAGTTCCAGCGGCAAGACCACCGTCACCAAGCGCCTCAGCACGCAGCTGATGGCCTGCGGACTGCGTCCAATTTCCGTTTCCACCGACGATTATTTCGTCAACCGCCTCGACACCCCCCGCTTTCCCGACGGCTCCTTCGACTTCGACAACTTCGAAACCGTCGACCACGCCGCCATGCAGGAAGACCTCATCAAGCTCCTCGCCGGCGAGACCGTCAGCGTCCCGGAATTCAACTTCGTCACCGGCCTGCGGGAATACAACGGCAAGAATCTCAAGATGGAAGAAGGCTCCGTGCTGCTCGTGGAAGGCATCCACGCCCTCAATCCCGAACTCACCGCCAAGATCCCGGACGAGGCCAAGTACAAGATTTTCATCAACACCATCATAAGCATCTCCCTGGACGACCACAACTGCATCCCCACCAGCGACAACCGCCTGCTGCGCAGGATCGTGCGCGATTTCAACAAGGGTGCGTTCACCGCCCGGGAGACCATCAGCAACTGGCCCAACGTTCGCCGCGCCGAGGTCAAATGGATCTACCCGTTCCAGGAGACCGCCGACGTCCTGTTCAACTCCGCCTATCTGGTGGAATTCGCCGTCATTCGCGTCCACGCGGAACAGATACTTTCAACCGTCCCGCGCAACTGTCCCGAATACAGCGAGGCCAACCGCCTGCTGAAGTTCCTCAGCTATTTCATGCCGGTCAGCGACCGCGAGATACCGCCAACTTCCCTGCTCCGCGAATTCGTCGGCGGCAGCAGCTTCAAATACTAAGATACCATGGTCAAAAGCATCCTGGACACCGACCTGTACAAATTCAGCACGTCCAACGCATATTTCCAGCTCTATCCGCTTGCGGAGGGCACCTTTACATTCAACGACCGGGCGAAAGAGGTTTATGACCAATCTTTCGTCGACGAACTGCGCGCCGCCTTCGCCCAGATGGCCACGCTTGCCCTGACCGATGAAGAGTTCGCATACGTCACCAACCACATCCGCTACATCAGCCGCAACTACTGGGAGTGGCTGCGCGGCTTCCGGTTCGAGCTGGACAAGATTGACTGCCGGCTCGATGAAGAAGGGCACCTGAAGATAGACGTCACCGACCTGCTGTACAAAGTTACACTGTACGAGGTCCCCATCCTCGCCACGGTGGCCGAACTCCGCAACCGCAGGTACAAGGCGGATACCGCCACGGCACTGTCCCGGCTCGACGAAAAAATCGCCCTTGCAAACGCAGAGGAACTGGTTTTCTCCGAATTCGGCACCCGCAGGCGCTTCTCATCCGAGCTCCACGAGGCTGTGGTGCGCCGTCTCAAGGAGGCGTGTCCCAGGTACTGCGCAGGCACGTCCAACGTGCTGTACGCCATGCAGTACGACCTCATCCCCGTCGGCACTTTCCCCCATGAGTGGATGATGTTCCACAGCGGCGTGTTCGGTTACAAGAGGGCCAATTACCTCGGCCTCGAGGACTGGATCACCGTTTACGACGGCGCCCTTGGCACGGCACTTATCGACACGTTCACCACGGCGTCGTTCCTGCGCACGCTCACCCTCAAGCAGGCCAAGCTGCTCGACGGCTTCCGCCAGGACTCCGGCGACGAAATCGAGATAGGCGAAATGATCATCGCCCGCCTGGAAGAATTCGGCATCGACCCCCGCACCAAGCTGCTCGTATTCAGCAACGCCCTCGATTTCCCCAAATACAGCCGCATAGCGAAGTACTTCAAGGGACGCATCAAGGTGAGCGCCGGCATAGGCACCAACCTCACCTGCGACCCGGGGATCCCCGGCTACAAGGCTGCCAACATCGTAATGAAACTCAACCGCTGCCGCATGAGCGCAAAGGATCCATGGGAAAAGGTCATCAAGATTTCCGACGACCTCGGCAAGCATATGGGAGAGGATATTGAATTCGACATCGCCACCCACGAACTCCATCTGGTGCGATGATACTGCTGCTCGGCGCATCCGGCTTCCTCGGGCATAACGTCCTCAGGCTCCTGCTGCAGCAGGGGCGCAAAGTGCGCATCGTCCTGCGCGACGGCGCCGATATCGACCGGGAAGTTGCAGGATGCGCGTCTGAAGGGCAACTTGAGGTCATACGTGGCTCTATTCTGAACGACGCCCTGCTGGAGCGGGCTGTCCGCGGCTGCAACGGCATCGTCAACTGCGCCGGCGTGACGGACATGACACTTCCCGGCATAGAAAACTATCGTCCCGTCAATACACTTCTCCCCAGGCGTCTGGCAGAGTTGCTTGATGCAGGCTCCGGCGGCGTCCTAGTAGACGTCAGTACCGCCAACACCATCGACCCGGGCACGGCAGACAGACCCTCGGACGAAAACGCTCCGTTCGGAGGACCGTTCTCCGCATCGCTGTATGCACGCAGCAAGCTGGAGAGCGAAAAGCTTCTGTCAGACTTTGCAGAGTCGCATCTGCGCACACGTATCGTAATGATCCTCCCCGGATTTATGATTGGGCCGTACGACCGCAAGCCATCGTCGGGCAAGCTTCTCGACGCCGCCTACCGCAAGCCGCTCATGGCCGTTCCCGGCGGGGGGAAGAGTTTCGTAGACGTCCGGGACGTCGCCGCCGCAATCGCCGGAGCGCTCGACAACGAGTCTGCGGCAGGCCGCTATCTGGCCACCGGTCAGGCATACACTCTGAAGGATTTTTACGCAATACAGGCACGCGTGTGCGGGTACAGGCAGGCTTGCGTCACGCTTCCCGCCAGCCTGTGCATGGGCGTCGGCAAGGCGTTCGACCGAATAGAGCAGAAAGGACGTCACGTGCTTTCCACCAGCCGCAACATACGCCAGCTGCTCGTCGAGGAGTACTACGACAATTCCCGCGCCCGCAAGGAACTGGGGATGCCGTGTACGCCTATCGAACAGTCAATAAAGGATTATTTCGGATATGCAGCATCCCGCAGATGACATAATCTGCGCTCCCGCAACAGGACGCGGAGGGGCCGTCAGCATCGTTCGGCTCAGCGGTTCCGGCAGCCTTGAACTGGCAGACCGGGTGCTGAAACTGCGCCGCGGGAAGGTCTCGGACGCTCCGGGATTCAGCCTTAGGTTCGGTGTGGCCGAAGGATTGGACGAGGTGCTGGTAAGCATCTTCCGGGCGCCGCATTCGTACACGGGAGAGGATATGGTGGAGATTTCGTGCCACGCCTCCCCCTTCGTGGTTTCATCCCTGATGGAGCGCCTGTGCGCCTGCGGGGCAAGACCTGCAGAGGCCGGAGAATTCACCCGCCGTGCGTTCGTGAGCGGCAAGATGGACCTGACGCAGGCCGAGGCAGTAGCCGACCTCATCGCCGCTGATTCCGCCGCTGCGCACCGGCTCGCGTTCTCGCAGCTTCGCGGAGCGTTTTCGACGCGCCTGAAAGAGCTGCGGGGCAAGATTGTGGAGTTGTCCGCCCTGCTGGAACTGGAACTCGATTTCTCCGAGGAGGATGTGGAGTTCGCCGACCGGTCGGCGCTTCGGACCCTGGCTTCGGAGGCATTGTCTGAAGTGAATCGTCTGGCCGGGACATTCAAGATGGGAAATGCGTTCAAACGGGGCATCCCCGTTGCCATAGTCGGGGCGGTAAACAGCGGCAAGAGCACCCTCCTTAATGCCCTTCTGGGAGAGGATAGGGCGATAGTTTCTTCTATCCCGGGAACTACCAGGGACACAGTGGAAGAGTTGATGGTCCTTCGGGGAGTGCAGTACAGGTTCATCGACACCGCCGGGCTGAGGGAGACCTCGGAAACGGTGGAACAGATGGGCATAGTGCGCTCTCTGGAGCAGATAGGCAAAGCATACGTAGTGATAGTCCTGCTGGACAGCACCGCAGCGGCGGAAGACCTCAGCGAGGTAGTCCAATCCGTAAAGGAACGCATCAGCGACGACGCCCGGGTAATCTGGGTACGGAGCAAATGCGACCTGACGGAGGACTTTGCCTCCCCGGGTGCAAAAACGGGCATCTCCGCCCCCCAACCGGCCTCCGCCCTCCCTCCCGGGTGCAAAAACGGGGCCTTCTGCACCCGGCTCGGCATCCCCCAGGCAATAGACATCTCAGCCAGGACAGGAATCGGCCTAGACGAACTGCGCGAAGCAGTAGCCGCCGACGACGCCACCCTCCTCGACACCAACGAAGCGGTAATGGTCACCAACCTCCGCCACTACGAATCCCTCCGAAACGCCGCCGCCGACCTCACCGCCTTCATTGACGGCCTCTCCTCCGGCACCCCCACCGACCTCCTGTCAGAAGACCTCCGCTCCGCCACCCGCCACCTCGGCCTCATCTTCGGGGAGATCACACCGGATGACGTACTGGGTGAGGTTTTTGGGCGGTTTTGTGTGGGCAAATAGCTGAATTAAACGGGGATTATCCAGTAATAGTATTTTCATTTTTGTTTGCGAAGTTAGACAATTTTTGTCTATCTTTGCAAATGAAATAATTATTATGATGCTATTAAAGAGTATATCAGAGTGGATTAAGGACAGGCCTCGTCACGGATGGTTCTCTTTCACACATGATGATGTTGTAAAAGCATTTCCTGACATGACACCGGGAGCAATGTCTCGTGCGTTGACCAGAGAGGTAAACAAGGGACGTATTATGTCGCCTCTTCGGGGATTCTATGTTATTATAACTGATGAATATGCACTTCGGGGCACTGTTCCTCAAGCGGTATATCTTGACCAGATGATGCAGCATCTTGAGCGTAAATATTATGTTGCACTTCTGAATGCCGCTGAATACCATGGGGCAGCTCATCAGGCACCGATGAGTTTCAGCGTGATGATTGAACCTCCTTCTATGCGAAACAAGAAGACAGATAAGTATCATACTCTATATTTCTGCAAGAGTCATATCCCTGAGGCTTATGTGGAACGCCGTCAAACGTGGACGGGGTATATCAATATATCAGGTCCTGAACTGACTGCTGTTGATCTTTTGACTTATCAAGATAAGATTGGCGGTGTAACAAGAGCCGCAACTGTTCTTGCGGAACTAGCGGAAAAGCTGGACTTTAGCCGGCTCGATAAATTGTTTGTCAAGTCCGTGCCAGTGACCAGTTTACAACGGCTTGGGTATATCTTGGATGTTGTGCTGGAAGAGCAGGATGTAGCAGATTCTATACATAATTTACTTAAGGAAGCAGTTGAGACCCTTCAAGCCGTTCCTTTGAAGCCCGGTAAGCCCACTGATGGTTGTAATCTTAATGCACGGTGGAAAGTGGTTGTTAATCAGGAAATTGAAATAGACGACTTATGATACCTGTACCTTTCATTACAGAGTGGAGCGAGAAAGCTCCGTGGATTGCAAACAGTTTTGTGGAGCAAGACCTGATAATTACACGTGCACTGACGGATATTTTCTCGGACGAATTCCTTGCCAAGGAGCTTGCGTTTCGCGGCGGTACTGCATTGCATAAACTCTATCTGTCTCCCCAGCCGCGCTATTCGGAGGATATTGATCTGGTGCAAATCAATCCCGGTCCAATCAAGCCTATTCTTTTCCGCCTTGGGGAGATCCTTTCATATCTTCCAGACAAGGTCATTAAACAAAAGCGATACAACAATACGATCCTGTTCCGCATCCAGTCTGAGGTTCCACCCGTCGTGCAACTTCGCTTAAAAGTGGAAATCAACTGCTACGAACATTCCAACGAACTGGGACTAATCCAGATGCCGTTTTCGTATAATAGCCGCTGGGCCAGTGGTTCATGCAATATAACGACCTATAAACTCGAAGAACTACTCGGCACCAAATTAAGGGCTTTGTATCAGCGCAAGAAGGGACGCGATCTTTTTGACCTGGCATATGCGCTGGAGAATGTTGAAATCAATACCGATGAGGTTGTCCGTTGTTATCGCCGGTATATTGGTTTTGTAGCTGGCACTCCACCTACCTATAAGCAGTTTATGCTAAATATGGAGGAGAAAATGAACGATCCTGAATTCCTCGGCGACACCACCGGCTTGCTTAGACCACAGCTGGAATACGATCCGCATGCCGCGTGGGAAAGAGTTCGTGATAAACTCATCATAGCCTGCGTCGGAAAATGACCGAACTCCAAATCATGCCTTTCGGCATCCAATTCTTATAGTCGGGTTTCATTTCAATCCCTCCGTTTGTTTTTTCAGCAACCGTTCTGCAAGACGCATGGC
>CACZEU010000073.1:11699-20748 GCA_902780175.1 uncultured Bacteroidia bacterium | reverse complement strand
GTACCTTCCGCACCGAGCACCTGGACCGCTGGACTCCCGATACCCCCGACGGGCACTTCCCCCGCCTGAGCTACGCCAGCGAGCTGAGCAAGAAGAATTCAAGCTTCTGGATGGCGGACGCCGCGTACTGCCGCCTCAAGAACCTGCAGTTCAGCTACACCTTCCCCAAGAAGTTGATGAAGAAAGCCAAGATCAGCAACCTGACGCTCTTCGCCAACGCCACCAACCTCTTCACCCTCACCAAATACTGGCAGGGTTACGACCCGGAGAACATGTTCACCACCAGCGGCGACGGCGTACAGGCCGGAGCTACTGCCACGAACTACCCTCTGGTATCTACCTATACATTCGGAGTGGACATTAAATTCTAAGCGTCATGAAAAAGTACATCATATTGATTCTTGCATCGGTACTTGCGCTTGCATCCTGCGAAAAAGCCCTGGAGCGCTACCCGCTCAACGGTCCGTCCACCGGAACCTTCCCCGCAAGCGAGGAGGAAGCCCTGGCCGGAGTCCTGGTAAGCTATAAGAACCTTGCAAACTCGGTTAGCCAGTACAGTCCGTATCCCTGGCGTTTCGTGGACAACCTCACCGACATAGGAACCACCCGTATCGGCCTGAGCAGCTGGAACCTGCTCGTGACCTCCACGGCCACGCAGACCACCAGCGCCGCAACCATCATGTACACCAGGATTTACAAGACGGCCGGCCGTATCCATCTGGTGCTCGACAACCTGGACAACATCAAGAACAAGATGTCGGAAGAGACTTACATGCAGTTCAAGGCGGAACTGCTGAGCCTCAGGGCCCTGGTTTACGACATGGGCTGCCAGTTCTACGGCGACATTCCCTTCATCGACCACTGCCTCACCTTGTCTGACTACGAATACCCGCGCACGCCCAAGGAGCAGGTCATAGACCGCATCCTCAACGACATGGACGACGACCTGCTGAACTATCTCCCGGTGCGCTGGGACAAGAACACATGGGGCACCGCCCGCCTGGGCAGGGCTGCCGCCTATACCCTCAAGGCACGCATCTGCCTTAACTGGGGACGTTTCGAGGAGGCGGCAAAATACTCCCGCATAGCCATGGAACTCGCCGAGGGCGTGTACAAGCTGGAGCCCCTGGACTGCACCTACTATCCCAATGCAGCCACGGAGGGAGAGCCTTCCGCCGCCAATCTGCACGGCTATGAAGGCGAGAAGAGCGACGAGTGGATGTGGGGCATACAGTTCAACAAACTGGCCGCATCCAACACTCACGCAATGGTTTACACCTACTCCTCCCGAGTCCATAACGGCGCTGCCGGATGCGGTCCTTCCCAGGCCCTGATGGACACCTTCCAGTGTACCGACGGCAAGTCCATAACCGAGTCGCCCCTCTACAACTGGCAGGATCCATGGAACCATCGCGATCCCCGTCTGGACCTGTACTGCCTGCGCTCAGACACCCGCTACAACGGAGTTGAATACAGCACCGACCCCTCCAAGAAGCAGGTGCGCGACTACAACACCGGAGCCATGGTCAACAACAACGACGTCTATGGCAACAAGAGCGAGTACGGCCCCAACGGCACCAAGGGCCCCGGCGGCTACCTGTGGCGCAAATTCGGCGATCCGGCCTACTACGGTGCCACCCTCACCAACACCTATGAGGACGACCTGGACGTGTGCATAATGCGTTACGCCGAGCTGCTGCTCATCGACGCCGAAGCCAATATCGAGTGGGACGGCGGCGACCTCAAACGCGCACAGAACGACATCAATCAGGTGCGTCAGAGGGTAAAGATGCCGAAGATTACTACCCTGGACCGCGCCGAACTCCGCAGCGCCCTGCGTTACGAGCGCACCGTTGAACTGTGCGACGAGGGCTTCCGCTGGTTCGACATACGCCGCTGGAAAATGTCCGACGGCCGCGCACTTGCGGAAAAGGTCATGAACGGTCCCCAGTACGCTCCCGGCTTCAAGGACATCATTTCCAACGCAAAGCCTACAATTGACGAGAACTGGACGGTCAGCTACAACACTTCCGACACCTGGGACGGCAAGGCTTTCAACCTCCGCACCCTCATCAATCTGTACTATCAGCCCGGCAAAGACGAGCTCTGGCCGCTTCCCGACAGGGAAATCCGCACCAACGCCGCCATCGGCCAGGAGAACCAGAACCCCGGTTATTAATCTACTGAAGTATGAAAAGACATATCATATTTATTGCTGCTGCAGCCATGCTGATTGCCGGCTGCAAAGATTACAGCTACGAGACATGGACTCCCGACCAGACTCTCAACCGCACCGGCGAGGTGAGCCTGCTTGCCACCTTCGAGAACCTGCAGACCAAGGTGTTCATGGACGACAGGGGCCATGGCACATGGGAAGCATCCGACGAGATTGCCGTGGCATGCACCGACGGAAGCCTGGTGACGTTCAAACTGGACGGCACAGGCGACACCAAGAGAGCCGTTTTCAGCGGCTCCATCCCCGCCGGCAAGCAGCTTGGAGACATAGCCGTGTATCCGGCTGCCGCCGCAGTGAGCCTGTCGGGCTCCGACCTTACCCTCAAGCTTGATGAATCCATCGCGGCCGCAGTATCTTCCACTTACCCCGGCGTGCTCGTGGGCTCAATAGGCGACACTTGGGAAGTTAACTTCAAGCAGGCTGTGGGCTTCCTCAACCTGGCCATGGACAACTTCCCCGCCGAGGCCACCAAAATAGTGCTTTCCAGCCCCGAGGGAGCCTTGAGCGGAACCTTCAAGGCTCCGGTGAGCCGCATACTCGAAGAGGGTCTCAAGCCTTCCGACGCCGTGTCCGGCAGCGACCTTACCCTCACCGTCAAAGGCGCGGGCAAGACCCTCTACGCTCTCGTGCCGGTGCCTGTGGCCGATTATGAGTCCATAAAAGCCTCCATGTTTGACACGAAAGGCGCCGCGGTAATCGAACAAGTGCTCAGCGACTACACCACCGGAATATCCAGGGCAGAGCTTCACGCAATGAACGTTGCATGCGCCGAAGTGGCCGCTCCGCCGTGCCGCATCAACATCGGAGGCGAGCGCACCGTAATGGAAGCGTCGGCCCCCGGCGTTTTCGAAGGCGAATTCGAGATTCCCGCCACCACCAGCTTCACAGTAGAATTCGACGGCGTACCCTATGGTTTCGCCACCAGTTCAGGAGCAGGCGGCCTGGGCACCATTTCCTCCGAGGCTTCAGCCCTTCCGGTTGCCAAAATCAAGAATGCCGGCAAGAGCAAGCGCAAATACTATGTCAAAAGGGCCATCGGTACCATGGTACAGACTGATGTGAACAACAATCCGTTCACCGTCGACCTGGAGAGTCCCGGCAAGATGCATGTCCGCTTCGACAATTCCGATTCCGCCTCTCCCAAATACAGCATCTACCTGGTCACGGAGCCTGATCCGGCAGTCATCTTCCACGAGGACTTCGACCTCTGCACCATGGGTGGCGACTACATTGCTCCCGCCGACGGCAACGGGCAGAAGGCGGACACCTACGACGGTTATCTTCCCTCCAGCGGCACAGTCACCCAGAATAACGGTGCATTTACTTTCGACTACCCTGTCGACGTGTCCACGGCACCCGAAGCCAAGCCTGAATACATGCAGGCCTATGGTTTCCAGGACTGGGTGTTCGAGTATGCGGCCGAGCGCCCGGGCGGACTGCAGCTCTGCGCCGGAGCCATCGCCGGAGCCATGACTACCCCTGCGTTCAGCAGCATAGAGGGAAGTGCCGACGCGGTCATCGAAATTGAAATCGCACGTTTCTCGACGTCTTCCACCGACCCGGTATTCGTCATACTCGAGAATGGCGGAAGCTTCACTTCCGGCACTATAACCCGCGATGCCTATGTCGCAGCCAGCCAGGCCGGAACGTCCTTCCCCGAAGCCACTTCAGCACTGGGCAGTTTCGAGGATGGCGGCACTACACTGAGGCTCGAGGACAACGACTACTTCCCCCATTCCTGGAATAACGCCGACATCGACAAGCCCATTTCGCACATAAGGCTTGAAGCCAGCGGCCTTACAAGTGCAACCAAGCTCAAGATCGACTGTCCCAAGGGTGCCAAGAACGCCCCGCGTATTTTCGTGTTCGACATCAAGGTTACCAAGAAATGATAAAGCTGTTGGTTTCCGTTCTGGCTTCAGCCGTTGTCGCAGGTACCCCACTGCCCCCGTGGCAGGAGGGGTATCTCGACATTCATGCCATCAATTCTGGCCGCGGAGAGTGCACCTTTTTCGTGTTGCCCGACGGCACCACCATGCTGGTAGACGCCGGAGAATGGATTAACTGGAGATCAAAAAGATACCCCAGCGTGCCGCCTAAGCCATCGGCCGATGTACGGCCCTGCGAGGTCTATGCCCGATATATCCGGCATTTCATGCCCCGCAAGGCCAAGGGCGCCCTGGACTATGCCCTCATAACCCATTATCACATGGACCATTTCGGCACGGAAGAAGAGGGCATGGAAGTCGAGCCGGAGGGAGGCTATGTGCTCACCGGCATTGCGGCCCTGCAGAAGGAGATTCCAATCCGCACGCTGATAGACCGCTCATATCCTGAATACGAGAGCATCTGGCTGCCGTCCAGCTCGCACAGCACATTCTATCCCAAGTTCGTGCGCTACGCCACCGCCCACGACGGCATGAAGGCCGAGAGCATGAAGGTCGGGGACACAGGACAGATGCGCCTCCGCCACCGGCCCTGCCGCTACAGGAATTTCAAGATCACCAACTACGCCGCCAGCGGAATCGTGTGGGACGGCACCAAGAAGGTCAACGTGTACGAGGGCAAAGACATGAAAGAAAACGGCGCTTCGTGCTGTTTCCTGCTGAGCTACGGAGACTTTGACTACTACACCGGAGGCGACGCCGGCGGCAACGGCGCCGTGGCTTACCCGGTGGCCAGGGCGATAGGCCGGCCCATCGAGGCCATGAAGGCCGACCACCACTTCTCCTACCACTGCATGAAAGACGAGACCATGAGCATCTACCGGCCTCAGGTGGTCGTGACGCAGGTGTTCTCGGTTAGGGAAATCCAGCCCGACGTAGAGACTCTCACCCACCTGTTGCTGGACAATCCGATGGGCCTGGACACAAAATACTACTTTACCAACCTCGGAGAAGAACAGCGAAACCTGCACAAAGACATCTACGACAAGGCCTCCGGCATGAACGGACATGTGGTGATAAGGGTGATGCCCGGCGGAGAAGTATTTTTTGTATATTTGTTGGATGACACTAATTTCGAATACAATATAATTCAAGTTGACGGACCTTTCAAATGCAAATAAGAAAGCTATATTCATTGGTTTTGGCCGCACTGGCTCTCGCAGCCTGCGGCCAGAAGCCTGACCAGGGCGGAGAGACTCCCAAGCCCTCGTCAAAGGCACCGGACGAGGCCGCAGTCGGCGATGTCCTGCCCGCCTGGCAGGAAGGCTGGCTGGACATCCACGCCATCAGCACCGGCCGCGGCGAGTGCACCTTCTTCATGATGCCCGACGGCACCTCCATGATAATCGACGCCGGCGAGGTGGTGACTTCCACCACGTCCCCCGTATCAGTTACCCAAAGGCCCAACAGCAACACCAGGGCGTATTTCACGCAGTCGCGCTACATGAAGCACTTCCTTGAGGCCACGGGACGCAATTATCTGGACTATGCCGTAATGAGCCATTTCCACATCGACCATTTCGGCACGCCCAAGGGCAAGAACTTCATTGTGAGTTCCGAGGGCTATACCCAGACTGGCATGATGGCCCTGTACACTACCTTGCCGTACAAGAAGCTGATCGACCGCGCCTGGAGCGCCGACGACCCGGAATATGAGTTTGTCAAGACCAGCGCAACCAGCTACAGCGCCGGCATGCACGGGGACTACACCAACTTTGTCAAGTACGCCACCTCCAAGAAGGGCCTGGTGATGGAACGCTTCCATGCCGGCACCGACCGGCAGCTCACGCTCTGCTACAATGCCGCCAAATACCCTTCTTTCAAGATTTTCAACTACGCCGTCAACGGTGAATACTGGAACGGCAGCGCCATTGTTGACGCCTACGGCAGCAGCATCCCCTACGAAAACGGCGCCTGCTGCATCAGCCTCATCAGCTACGGCAAGTTCGACTACTACACTGCCGGCGACGCCGGCGGCAACACCAAGATGGCCGTACCCGTGGCAAAAGTGATAGGAAGGCCGATAGAGGCAATGAAGGCCGACCACCACATGTCGGTAAACTGCCTGCCCGAGGCCCAGATGAGCATACTCAAGCCCAAGGTGATAGTCACGCAGAGCTTTGCCCGCCGCACCGACCAGCCCATGCTCGAAACCATCAAGGCCCTGCTGGACGGCTCTTACTACAATACCGGAGTGTCGCTTTACTTTACGGGTGTCGACGATGTCATAACCAAGCCCAACAAAGACCTTTACGATCACTGCCATGTCAACGGCCACGTGGTCATCCGCGTAGCCCCGGGCGGAGACCGCTTCTGGGTATTCCAGCTCGACGACACCAACAATCTCTATAAAATAAAATCGGTCGAAGGACCTTTTGAATGCGAATGAAAGAGTACACAGCGCCGGCCATCGAAGCCGTACAGCGGCTTCCCCTCAATCTTCTGTGCCAGTCGGACACGGAAGACATGACCTGGCGTGATGGAGAATGGGAATAATTATCAAACCATATATGTTATGAAGAAACAATCGGCTTACATTCCTCCGCAGACTTTTGCGGAACCCTTTGACTGCCTCACCGGCCTGTGTCAGGCCAGCGGCGGTGAATTCCAGGATCCCACAACGGTTGACGACCTCACTTGGGGCGACTAGTGTTTAACATCTAAAATCAATGACAATGAAACAGTTAGTTAAAACCATACTGGTCGCAGCGGCCGCTCTTGCCGCCTTCGCATGTACCAAGGAAGTCCGCACCGAGACTCCTGCCGCCACCCCCGGAACCATCCGCTTCACCGCCACCCTTGACCAGCCCACCAAGGCTACACTCGACGCCTACAAGGTTTGCTGGGAAGAGGGCGACGTCATCGCAGTTTACAACGGCTCGGCATGGGCCAACTCAACCGCAATCACCGAGGCCGACATCGAGAATGACGGACGCACCGCTTCATTTACCGTAACTATCGGCGAGGCAAGCTCTTACACCCTGGTCTATCCGGCTTCGGCCGTTTCCTCCGCCGCCCTTCCCGAAGGCGCAGCCGAAGGCTCCATCATGCTCACCCTGCCCTCCGCGCAGGAGATTCCAGCGGGCGGAACCATCGACCCCGCCGCACTCGTGCAGATTGGCACCAGCGCCGAGCCCACCAAGGTAACGTTCAAGAACGCCGTTTCACTCGTGGAGTTCAAGGCACCCGAGAGCGGCATCACCTCCGTATATCTTGAGGGCTTCACTCCCGACGGAGCTGCCATCAGGATGTCCGGTGACGCAGCAGTCGCCGCCGAGCCCGGCGCAGCCTCCGGAACCAATCCTGTCATGAGCGTGAGCGGCTCCTTCACCGCCGGCCAAAACTATTTTGCCGCGGTATGGCCCCAGGCAGCTGTAGGAACTATCCGTTTCTGCTTCTCCAAGGGCTCGCAGAAGGCTCTCCGCACCGGTAATTCTGCAGCAGGCTTCGACCTGCCCGTCAGCGGCGGCCGCAAGTTCGAGGACTTCGGAACGCTCAAATGGTTCGACAAAATACGCACCAAGGCCGACCTTGACCTGTGGGCATCCCTGGCCGACTTCTACGCCGCCGGCGAGGTTGTCGAACTCGCAGCCGACATCAACTACGGCAGCGAGACCTGGAAGCCCGTCAACGGAAACGCCAATTCCGGTCATTTTGCCGGTATCTTCGACGGAGCCGGACACAACATCTACAATATCGTGATTTCCGACGACGAGCAGTTCCCCGGCTTCTTCTCCACCCTTGCATCCAACGACAAGATGCTCCGCGTCAGGAACCTTACTCTGGGCCGTGAAGAAGATAAAAGCGCGCTTGTAATTTCGTCAGCCAGCAGCGAGAATGCCGGCGCCCTTGCAGGCCGCATCAAGAATACCATCATCCAGAACGTCACCAACAACATTCCCGTCACATACGAAGGAGTTATATCCAGCGGTACTGCTGTCTTCGGCGGTCTGGTGGGGCGTTCCATGAACAACTCGGAGATCAGTTCCTGCACCAACAACGGCGATGTAGTATGCAACAGCAACTGCAAGGGCGTGTATTTCGGCGGCATTGTTGGCACTGTCTACGACAACACCATAATCAGCAACTGCACCAACACCGGCCGCGTCGCCCGCGATGTGGCGTCTCCCGACAAGGGCGTTGTAGTATATGGCGGCATCCTCGGGCGTACCGGCAATGAAACCGACGGATGCGTTATCACCGGATGCTCCAACACCGGAACCATCGAGGCCACGGTCAATGTCAAGGCCGGCCAGTTATACTTCGGAGGCATTGTGGGCATGGACGGAAGCGTTCTTGCGGAATCCACCAAAATGAATCTCCAGGTACTCAACTGCACCAACGAGGGAGACATCAAAGGTTTCAACCAGAGCCAGGCCTCGTATGTTGGCGCCGGCGGCATTATGGGCCGAATGTCCAATGCCAACCTTGTTCAGGACTGCGTCAACCTCGGTCCTGTAACCAAGTTGGGCAACCACGCAAGCGAGGGCTGCTACGGCGGAATCATAGGCATGACTTCCGACGAGAATGGCCTTGTCAAAGACTGCATCAACGGCAAGAGCGGCGACTCCACCAAGGGCGCAGTATCCGACCTTTTACAAACCTCCGCCAAGAATGAGCGTCTGGGCGGCATTTCCGGCTTCGCCCAGAGGGGCCAGTACGAAGGCTGCACCAACTATGCCCTCGTTTCCTCGGCCGATGGTGTCAAGCAGACCTATGTAGGCGGCCTTACCGGCAACAGCACCGTAGGCAAGTTCAGGAACTGCTCCAACTATGGCGATGTCGTAGTTGAAGCCCAGGCTGTTGACGGTATGGTACGTAGCGCCGGCGGCCTCATCGGCCTCCAGAACGGCAGTTCCAACGACAA
>CACZEU010000073.1:0-11666 GCA_902780175.1 uncultured Bacteroidia bacterium | reverse complement strand
CGCCGGAATAGTGGTGGGGCGCTTCTCCAACTCGGTCACCACCGTGTGGGGCACATCTGCTTCGCCTATCAAGGTCAAATCCGGCTGCTCCGTCAACGACACCAATGTAACCGCATCCAACTACGGTTCCCTGCTCGCCGGCTCCGCCTACGGCATCACCGCCTCCGGCGTCGCCAGCGGCAACAACACCATCTGGGCAATCTTCGAATAATTATAACACCATGAATAACAACAGCTTATATATCACTCCCGCACTCAAGGTCCAAATTGTGGACCTTGGCGGGGTATTGTGCCAGAGCAATGTTCAATCACGAAACATGGTTGAAGGAAGCTGGGACGAAGAATAATTGGAATCCGCTCATGAAAAAGCTTATGTATTTAGCGTGCATAGCGGTGGCAGCCATCGCATGCAACAAAGAGATGATTCCATCTGAGAATCAACTTGATGAAAACATTAGGACAGTAACTCTTACAGCATGTCTCCCGGACACTAAAGTGTCAGTAGCCAGCAATGGTAAAGTAACATGGAGCAGCGAGGATGAGATCGCCGTGTACAATACCGACGGCGAGAAATTCAACTTTACCGTAAAAGATGGCGCCGGAACCAGTAATGCCACGTTCGAGTGTTCCACCTTCTCCGGAACTTTGAGCGATATCGCCGTATATCCTGCTGAATGGGCTGGAGACAGTGCTGGAAAGATTGTCATCCCCGAATATATTGAACGTTCTGACATTATCCCGGCCGTTATGGCTTCCACTATTGACGGTGGTGATGGTAATGAAATCGCGCCACTGTATTTTAATAGTTTGATGTTCATAATGGAGTTTACTCTGAAAGACCTCCCTGCTTACGCATGCGCCTTCAAATTATGGTCCCAGAATGGAGCACAATTAAACGGATCATACACAATAAACTCTTCAAGAGATGCCTTGGAATCAGTGCCTGAAGGAAATACCGGTCAAATTATTTATTTCCCGTATAAGACTGCATATGGCTCTGATGCAACAGTTAAAGTATATGCTGCCATTCCGGCTTATGAATACACCGACCTTCGCATAAGAGTATTGGACGGTGATGAATCTGTAATAGAAGGCACAAGCAAGCTTATTCCTGCAAGCAACTTCAAAGGAAAAGGTGCAGATGCCTACATTACCATGCCTGAGCTCAATATACGCTCCATGGTCGGAAACTCCCGCAAGGACTTTGTCAAGGTCGAAGGAGTGAAATGGGCCAAGGGAAATCTGAGGGTATGGAAATCCGGGACTGATGGCGCTGGTTGGCAAGTAGGTTGGAATATTTATGATAATCAATGGGAAAGCCAGTATCTTCTGATTGCTGATGACAATAAACTATTGGATGGATCTTCTGAGAACTTTACGCTGAATAATGATCTGTACAAAGAAGGAAATCTTTATACCCATTGGGACTATTTCAGCTGGGGTACATTAAGCCGTACTTCTCGTGTTCATAATGCTCCTATAACCAGTTCCGTATCAAATTTTGAGATTTCAGGGAAGGTGTTTTCTTTGCCTGACAAAAAAGGAGACATTGCCAAAGCTGCCGAATTGAGCGGTGAAGATAGATGGGTAGATGTTGGGTCCTTCCAGAGCACCAACTCATCGTTGGCAGGAGACCTGGCATTCTGGGCAAGCAAGGGTCAGTACCGTTTGCCCACAAAGAATGAAATTAACAAGCTCTATGCTAAGAACTATGCTGGAGCCGGAAGCAATTACGCTCATATGCAAGCTGGTTACTATATAGTTGACGGGAAAAGGGTTAATGGTATTCTCTTTACGTCCTGTCCTTCATGGGAAACCACAAAGTATAATACCACTGCTATAGAACTCTCGAGCGAAGACATGGAAAGCGGGCTTTTCCTCCCAAAAATCGGAGAGCGAAACAAAAATGCCAATCCTGCTTCTTATGACGCAACTACAGTAAAGTTTTTCAATAGTTGGGGAGCATATTGGTCCGGCACATACGGAGGTTTGAATGAAGGTTTTGAAGATTGCGCTGTCCACATTTTCTTCACATCTGCAAATGCTATGAATTACGGCTACACTAGTAATCCGAGTAATTCAATTTCAGGACAAACAATACTTGGAAACGCAATCCGACCTGTATATATACCTGAAAACGAACGCAATTAGTTTAATAACCGCCTCCCCATATAATGGAGAGTAATGGCATCAGGTTGGGCAAGGTCCTGTTTTAGGACGGGGACCTTGCCCGTTCTTCCTCAAACGACGCCGATTCCGAGGACAAACGAACGGATATCTACCGGTTCTGGAGACAAACGGAGAGAGTTCGGAAGTGGGAGGGGGCATTTACTGAAGTAATTGATATGAAGAGAGTCTTTTTGATATTGTTAAGCATAGGGCTGATGGCGGCGTCTTGCGGCAGGGAGCCGGCGGGACCCGAGGTTCCGGCGGCCTCCGACGGCGGCAGGACGCTGGTTCTGACGGCTTACGCCCCGGCGCAAGCCGGAGACGGCGAAGACAAAGCCCCCGCCACCAAGGTGTCCGTAGCCACTACCGGCAAGGTCAGCTGGACCGCCGGAGACGAAATCGCCCTGTACAACAGTTCGGGGCAGAAGTTCCGTGCCACGCTCACGGGCGGGGCGGGCACCTCGCAGGGCACATTTACCTGCTCATCTTTCTCCGGTGCTCCTGGCGCCGTGGCCGTCTATCCCTACTCCCTCGCCGGCGACTCCCCCGGTACCGTCACCATCCCCTATATGCAGGAGCGCAGCAACGGTACGCCGGCCCTCATGGCATCGGCATTCCAAATGGACGGCAGCCAAACGGCCAGCCTCTATTTCAAGCACATCGCCCCCGTCATCGACATCACCCTGCATGACATTCCTGCCTACGCCAGGGCTTTGGTACTCAGCGCCGGCGGATTGCGCATCAGCGGCAGCTTCAGCTTCGACACTGCCGGACCAGGGCCCATCAAATCGGACTCCATCGCATCCTCCCAGATCATCACCTTCCCCAGCGGCGAGGGCTACGGCACCGACCTGCATTTCCGCATGGCCGTTCCTCCGGGAGACTATTCTGACCTTCACATCGCCATAATCGACGGTGACGAAGTCCCCATCGAAGGCCTTGAGCGCATCGCCTTCGGCAAGGCATCCCTCAGCCTGCAGCCGGCCGACTACCTGGCCATGCCGACGCTGGACATCAGGAGCAAATGCACCCGCAGCAGCGCCGTCCGCAAGGTGGAAGGCACCTGGTGGGCGGCCGGCAACCTGATTGCTGACGGAAAGACCTCCGAGGGCTTCCAAAGCGGCTGGCGCATCGCCTCGCAGCAGTACGAATTCCTGGGCTGCGACCAGGTGGGCACCAGCGGCACGGGCGTCACCATCACCCAGTCGTCCTCCGCCTTCGACCGCTTCAACTGGGGCGGAATAGCCGGAGACGCATGGAAAGCCGACGCCGGCTACATGCTCCCAACTGACGCCAAATTCAGCATCGCCGGGCGCATTTTCACTACCTCAAGCGGCAGCGGCGAGGACCTTGAGGCTTCCGAACTCAGCGGCGACGACTGCTTCGCCGTTCCCTCTGGCGGCTCCTTCGCCACCGGCTGTGCACTCCACGGCGACGTGGCCTTCTGGGCCAGCAAAGGACAGTACCGCATACCCACGGCGGCCGAAATCTCGGTCCTGCGTGCAGGCAGCTCTTCCTCCAACGCCAGCGGAAAAGCAGGATACGTAAACGTAAACGGCAACCGCATCTACGGCATACTGCTGACTTCCACCCCGTCCTGGGAAAGCTCCACCCTCGAAACCGATGCCGTGGAACTCACTCCCGCCGACTTGGAAAGCGGGTTGTTCCTGCCCAAGGCCGGCCGCGGCCGTTACATCAGCGGCGGCAATACCAACAAAATCTACTACGTAAACGCCCAGGGATACTACCGCAGCGGCACCTTCTCGGGGCTTGACCTGAGCAAGTATCCCGACTCCGACCATGCCACCACCGTGCTCGGCTTCCGCGCCGCCAACAGCTGCGACTATGGCTACACGGTGCACCTCAACAGCGACGCGGCCTGGGGCGTAGGCCACGTGCAGAAGTGCCTTCCCATACGCCCCGTCAAGTGCTCCGACGGCTTCGAGCCCGTTCCCGACCCGCTGCCGCAACCGGATGCCGGCAGCCTATCCCCTTGGCAGAAGGGCTATCTGGACATCCACGCCATCAACTCCGGCCGCGGTGAATGCACGCTGGTCATCATGCCCGACGGCACATCCATGATGATAGACGCCGGCGAATACTATACTTCCTCGGCCAAGGCCGTGGACCAGAAGCCCAACTCCGTCGTACGTCCGTTCAAGGTATATACTACCTACGCAAAATACTTCCTGCAGGCCACAGGGCACGAGTATCTGGACTACTTCCTGCTGTCCCACTACCACATCGACCACATGGGCCAGAGTCGTGCCTCCTTCGGCAAGAGCGGCAACGGCTACTGCCGCAGCGGCGTCATGGCCGTGTATGACGACCTGCCCATCAAGAAGCTGGTGGACCGTTGCGGGCCCACCTTCACCCCCACAACAAGCGACTACAGCACAGATATTTACGAAGACTTCCGCCAGTTTGCCGAGTACCGGGAATCCCGGGACGGTATGGCCTGGTACGCCTTCAATTTGAACGCCAGCGGCAACTACAAGAAGCAGTTCATCCCCAAATACGACAGTTCCTACGACCTGACCGTGTACAACCTCGGAGCCAACGGCAAGTACTGGAACGGCAGCGGCTTCGGCACCTACAGCGGGTCGCTGACCGAAAACGGAGAATGCGCCACAGTGCTCATCTCCTACGGCGATTTCGACTACTACAGCGGCGGCGACTGCGCCTGCCAGACAGGCATGATGCAGCGCATAGTGAGCGGATGGGGCAACAAGGTGGAGGCCATGAAGGCCAACCATCACTTGTACCACGACACCCTCAACGAGTCCGCGGCCGCCATCCTCCAGCCCAAGGTCACAGTGGCACAGATTTTCGACTCCGACAAGCCCGGTGACCCTGCTTTCAGCTATCACAATCAATGGGGCGATGTGTTCATGACCAACATCCACGAAGGGAGACTGGACAACAGCGCCTCCATCAAGGCCGGTACTCCCGTGGCCGACCTGGCATCCAAAGTCAAGGACTACGGCGGGCATTTCGTGATACGCGTATCTCCCGGCGGAAAGCAGTTCTACGTTTATAAACTCCGCGATACCGACTTCTCGTTTGCGGTGGAAGCCACATACGGACCATACACTTGCTATTGATCATGAATGACTTGTTCGACCTTAAGGGAAAAGTGGTCGTGGTGACCGGAGCCTGCGGAGTGCTGGGCTCGGCCATCGTCAGCTACTTCGGGCGCCTGGGCTGCAAAGTGGCGCTCCTGGGCCTGGAAAGGGCCAGGGAAAGGAGTGAGAAGCTGATTGCCGGGCTCGAAGGAACGCCCGGCGAGGCTCATTTCTTCGCCTCGGACGTGCTGCGGGAAGATATGCTGCAGCAGAGCCGGGAGGAAATCCTGCAGCGTTTCGGCACCATAGACGTGCTCATCAATGCCGCAGGAGGCAACCTGTCAAGCGCCAACGTTGCTCCGGAGCAGACGCTCTTCGACATGGACATCGAGGCCATGAAGCAGGTTTGCGAGCTGAACATCTTCGGCACCGTCATCCCCACAAAGGTCTTCCTCAAGCCCATGGCGGACAAAGGCAGGGGGTCGATTATCAACTTCTGCTCCATGTCCTCGTTCCGGCCCCTAACCAGGGTGGCCGGCTACGGAATAGCCAAGGCCGGAATAGCCAGCTGGACGCAGTGGCTCGCGGGCGAACTTGCCGCCAAGTTCGGCGAGGGACTCAGGGTAAACGCCATCGCCCCTGGATTCATCCTCACCGGCCAAAACCATTCGCTGCTCGTCAACCCCGACGGATCCCTGACGGAACGTTCGCAGAGCATCATCGCCCATACGCCCATCGGAAGGTTCCTCAAGCCCGACGAGATACTGGGCGCCATACACTACCTCGCATCCGACGCATCAGCCGCCGTCACCGGTACGATATCGGTCGTGGACGGAGGCTTCAACAGCTTCTCTATATGATACTTATGCGCGAAAGCTGGCGCTGGTTCGGGCCCTCCGACCCGGTGCCCCTGGAGCATATCCGGCAAACGGGCGTGACGGATATCGTACATGCCCTGCACCACATTCCCAACGGGGAGGTATGGCCCGTGGAAGAAATACGCCGCCGCCGGGCGGAAATTGCGGCCCAAGGCCTCGAGTGGAGCGTGGTGGAAAGCGTTCCGGTGCACGAACATATCAAAACCCGCAGCGGAGACTTCCGGCGCTATATCGACAACTACAAGCAGACTCTCCGCAACCTGGCCTCCTGCGGCATAAGCTGCGTGACCTACAACTTCATGCCCGTGCTGGACTGGACGCGCACCGACCTTGCCTGGAAGCTGCCCGACGGCTCGCAGTGCCTGCGCTTCGAACGCGCCGCACTGCTGGCCTTCGACCTTTTCATCCTCGGCCGCAAAGGGGCGTTCCAGGAATACACGCCCGACGAAACAGAATCGGCGCGGGAGCGGTATTCCCGCATGAGCGCCGCTGAAATACAGGCACTTACGCATACCATACTGGCAGGCCTGCCCGGAAGCGAAGAGAGCTTCACCCTGGAGCAGTTCCGCTCCGAGCTGGAGCGCTACAGCAGCATAGGACCGGAAGAACTGCGGTACAACCTGACCGAATTCCTTAAGGAAGTATGCCCTGTGGCCGAGGAGTCCGGAGTACGGCTGGTCATCCATCCCGACGACCCCCCGTTCCCCATCCTTGGTCTGCCCCGTATCATGAGCACCGCGGACGACTTCCGCAGGATAGTCGCAGCCGTGCCCTCCCCTTCCAACGGCCTGTGCTTCTGCACCGGATCGCTGGGCATACGCCCCGACAACGACCTGCCGGCAATGCTTCGGGAGTTCGGGGACAGGGTGGACTTCGTGCATCTGCGCAATGTCAGGCGAGATGCCGCCGGAGGATACCTTGAGGACAACCACCTCGAAGGGGACGTACCCATGGCGGTTGTCATGAGGGTTCTGCTGGAGGTGATGCAGGAGCGCGGTTTCCGTATTTTCTGCCGCCCCGACCACGGTCACCGCATGTGCGACGACCTTGCCCGTACTTCCAATCCGGGATACTCGCTTTACGGCCGCATGAGAGGCATCGCCGAACTGCGCGGCCTGCAGATGGGAATAGCTAATTCAATGAAACAATGAGAAATACAGTCGCTGCGCTACTACTCCTGCTGCTTGCCGCATACACGGCGGGAGCATCGACACGGTTCATCCCTTGCGGGCAGAAGGCCCTGAAAAAATGGGAATTTTCGATGGACGGGCAATCCTGGACCGAAGTGTCGGTACCCCATTCCTACAATGCCGCCGACGGGCACAGCGCCTCATACTACAGGGGATGCGCCACGTACCGCACCACGGTGGATATAAAGCGTCCGCAGCAGGACTCGTACCTCATCTTCGAGGGCGCCGCGCAGAAAGCGCGCGTCTATGTGAACGGGCAGCTGGCCTGCGACCACAGGGGCGGCTACACGGCATTCTGCGTTAACCTTAAGGGGCTCGCAGGCAAGGGAAGCAACACCGTGGAGGTGGTGTGCGACAATACCCAGGACCTGGAACTCATCCCCCTTAGCTCCGACTTCAACAAGAACGGCGGACTGCACAATCCGGCATGGGTGTTTCAGCCCCGGGGAGTGCATTTCAGCCCGTCGCACTACGGACTATACCGAATGCATGTAACCCAGCTGGAGGTGAGCAACAGCATGGCACACGCACGCGTACAGGCCTTCGTGAGCGGCGCCGCAAGGGTGACGCTCAAAGTAAGGGACGCCTCGGGAAAGACGGTGTTCAAAGAGACCAGACGTGCCGAGGGAGAATATGAAAGCGAGTTCAGCATCCCCTCGCCCCACTTGTGGAACGGCACCGAAGACCCGTACCTTTATACCGTGGAACTCAGCACCGGCAGCGACCGTGCCGTAACCGAGGTGGGCTTCCGCTACTACAGCATGAGCAAGGACGGAGGATTCATGCTCAACGGCAGGAGCTACCCCCTGCGCGGAGTCTGCATGCACCAGGACCTGGACGGCAAGGCAACGGCCCTGGACTATGCCGACTACGACGCCGACTACCGCACCGTGAAGGAGCTGGGCTGCAATTTCCTGCGCCTTGCCCACTATCCGCACAACGACTACGCCTTCCGCATCTGCGACCGGCTGGGAATAGTGGTACAGACGGAGATTCCCTGGGTAGATGCGTGCGGAGTGAACGCCACCGACGCATACTTCCAGAACATCCAAAGCCAGATGCGCGAGATGATAGTCAACTTGTACAATCACCCGTCCATCTTTTTCTGGGGCATGTGGAACGAGCTGCGCGGCTCGGCCAAGATCGACAAGTTCCAGGGACCGCTGGACACGCAGAAGGTCGTTGCATGGACTGCCGAACTCTACCGGCTGGCCAAGTCGCTCGACCCGTCAAGGCCCGTGGGGCTTACAGACTGCACCATCTTCAAGCGTGACGGCTACAAGGGACTCCAGGCCGACTTCTACTCACAAAATCAGTACTTCGGCTGGTACAAGACCTACGGCGACTTCTCCGGGATTACTCCCACAATGGAGTGGATACGGGACAATATGGGCCCTTCAAATATCTCGGAATACGGGGTTGGCGTCAATCCCTTCTGCCACACCTGGAATCAAGAAGACATAAGGCGCTACGCCGACGACAAGCGCCACGTGGAGGAGTACGGCAATCTCCTGCATGAGTCTCACGCCCAGCAGATTGCACAGATGCCATGGCTCAATTTCACCTCCATCTGGATTCTGTTCGACTTCCCGACCGTAAGTACATGAACGACAAAGGCCTGATTACCCGCGACCGCAAGACGCGGAAGGACTCTTTCTATCTGTACAAATCCTGGTGGAACAAGTCTGAGGAAACGGTGTACATTGCCGGCCGAAGGCTGCTTAAGCGCCCTGCCGGGACGGAATTCACCCTTACGGTGTATTCCAACGCGCCCTCGCTGCGCCTGCTGCAGGACGGTAAGGAAATAGCCGCGCTCGGGGAAAGCGGCGAGCAGACCGGCGTAATCTGGACATTCCACGGCCTCAGCATTCCTTCCGAGGGTGCTACCTTCTCCGTGGTCTCCCCTGCCGGCACCAGCGACTCCGTAAGCTTCCAGGCGCTGTAGAGGGCCTACCAGTCGTCCGACCGGAAAGGCAGGGCGGGAATGCCGTAGCTGTTGGTGAGTTCGCCCGTGCACCAGTTGCGGAAGCAGTAACGCACCGCCACGGGCTCGGGCACTTCGGGACAGCTTACCGTGACCTTGTCGCCGGCCGTCTTGCCGGTTGCCGGATGGAACACGCGGTCAGAGCCGGCAAGCTCGAATCCACCGACTTTTCGTCCGTAAGGAGCCAGGCCGCGCGGACCCACGTTGAACGTCACTACAGCCTTGCCGTCCTTGAATTCTACGCTTTTGTAGGAGGGGCTGCGCTCCTCGATGGCCTTCACGCCGTACTCGTCGGCAAGGGCCATGTAGGCCAGGCGGCTGCCCACCTCGCGCTTGCGGGACGGATGGATGCAGCGCTGCTCGCCAAGGTCCACAGTGGCAGCCATGCCGCTGCGGGGAATCTTTGCCAGAGTGGCTTCCTGCGCTTCGAAGAAATAGCCGCACAGAGTCGGCGGGTCCATGGAATAGTCGTATGGTGCTATCTGCACGAAGTAGAACGGGGCGTCAGGGTTATGGAACAGCTCCCGCATCATCTGCACGTAGGCGGGCTGCAGCCGCGAGTACTGCTCCGGGCGGTCACGGTTGCTTTCTCCCTGATACCAGAGCATCCCCTTGAAGGTGAACGGGATGAGAGGCGCCACCTGGCCGTTGAACAGCATGCAGGGGGAACAGTTGGGGTATTTGTCGGGCACCGTGCCGCTGTCCAGATGGCCGAAATTGAACTCGCCGCCGAAGTCGCGCCGGAGGGTAGATTCGTCCATCCAGGCCTCGATGGGCGTGCCTCCCCAGTCGGTGATGAGCAGGCCCACAGGTATGCCCAGCACCTCGTGGAGCTTGAGGGCGAAGAAGTAGGCCGCGGCGCTGCAGTCTGCGACCGCCTGCGGGGTGTGCTCCTGCCAGGAGCCGCTGCAAGTGTCCAGAGGGGTGAGGGAGTACTTCCTGTCTATTGTGCACATGCGGATGGGCACTGAAGGCTTGGCTCCCAGTATCACGTCCGCCGAGCCCTCTACGGGCTGGCCGTGGAAGCCGCGCACCGGCATCTCCATGTTGGACTGCCCCGAGCAGAACCACACCTCCCCTATCAGCACGTTGTGCAGGACGGTTTTGTCGCCGTCGCTGAAGCTGATTGTATATGGTCCGCCGGCGGCAGGCGTGGGGACGGTCGTCTGCCATTTGCCGTCCGCATCCGGCTTGGCCTTGAATATCTTTTTCGTCCACGAAGGACTGATGACCACGGTGCGGCCGCGGTCGGTGCTGCCCCATACGGCGGCGTTGCACTGCTGCTGGAGCACCATGTTGTCGCTGAAGAAAGACGGAAGGGTAACGCGCGCCGCAGCAGGCAGGCCAAGGCCCAGAAGGGCCGCAGACAGAAGAAGAATCCTGGTTTTCATGACACACAAATATACAGAAAAAAGAGTATCTTTGGAGTGAGATATGACAAAACACCACATTCTTCTGATTCTGGTAACCGCAGTCCTTGCCGCATGGCCGGCAATGGCAGGAAACGATCATTCTGCCGTCGACAGCCTCCGCCGGGGCTTCGCCGACCCGCCTAGGGAAGCCCGTCCCCTTGTCTGGTGGCACTGGATGAACGGCAACATCACGGCCGACGGTCTTCGGAAGGACATGATGTGGATGCACCGCAGCGGGATCGCGGGCTTCCATGTCTTCGACGCCAATTTCTCAACGCCGCAGATAGTGGACAGGAGAATCGAGTACATGTCTGCAGAATGGAAACAAATCTTCGGCGACATGCTACGGACCGCCGATTCGCTTGGCATGGAAGTATCAATCGCCAGCTCGCCCGGCTTCAGCGCCACCGGAGGCCCCTGGGTAAAGCCCGAAGATGCCATGAAGAAAATAGTATGGCGCGAGCTGCTTCTCGAAGGGGGCGCACATTTCAAGGGTCCACTGCCCGAGCCATTCACTGTCACGGGCCAGTTCCAGGACCTTGACCGCAAGTCCAAATTCTCTCATTATGAGGATATTGCCGTCGTTGCCATAAAGGTTCCCGACTCTGAAAGGCAGCTGAACCCCATGGTCACTTCGAGCGGGGGCTCGTTCACCGCCGGCCAGCTCATGAACGGCAGTTACTCAGACTACAGCGAATTGCCGGCCGACCCTTCCGGCTTTGCCTGGATCCAGTATGAATTTCCAGAGCCCGTGACCGTCAAGGCCATGACGAGCGCTGTGGATTACCTCGGCCGCGGAGGGCATGCACCGGAAAAGTCCGCCGCGGATACGCTGATGGTGAGCGACGACGGAGTGAATTTCCGCGCAGCCGCACCAATTTCGACCTATCGGAACTCGAAAGCACGCAGGTTTTCTTCCCTTCCAAGGACGGCACCCGCATACCTATGTTCCTGACCTACCGTAAAGG
>CACZEU010000072.1 GCA_902780175.1 uncultured Bacteroidia bacterium | reverse complement strand
GCCTGCATCCATTTGACGCATTGCCTGGACATACTTTGGGTAATTCTCGTTCTTTTTCATAACCCTTTCTTTTTTGTCCAACTTTTGGGGCGCAGATCAAATTGGTTCCATCGGGAGCACTCGGGAGCACTCGGAAGCACTTGGAGGTGCTCGGAGGTGCTCGGAGGACCTCGGGAGGGTGTCGGAACCATAGCCTTGATCCTGTCGCACTTTGTTTTTGGCGTATTGCTGATTCCGGGTGTTCCAGGTAGGACAGGTCATGTCCTATCGCGATCAAAAAAGGGCTTAGATGATCTTGGTGGGACATGTTATGTCCTACCTGGCGCACTTGGGATGGCGTCGGGACCAAAGACTTGCGGGAGATTGTTCCTGTCGCGATGATACGGATGGCTATTGAAGACGCCAATCCGGGGGTGTTTGAAGTCTGTCCTCTAGAAACCTTCCGACCGCCAGGTGCCGTCCGAGGTGATGAGGCAGGCCTCGATGCCAGGGTGGGATTCGACGTACTCGCGCGCTTCATCCAGCCCTATCACCATAAAGTACGTAGCGAGGGCGTCGGCTTCGGTGGCTGTGGGGGCTACTACGGTGGCGCTCAGGAGGTTGTGTTCGACTGGGCGGCCGACGCGGGGGTCGATTGTGTGGGAATATTTGTGGCCGTCGATTACGTAGAATTTGCGGTAGTTGCCGGAAGTGACAACCCCGTGGGGGCCGCCGTCGGAGTGCCAGATTCCTGACAGGGATGCTCCCGGGGTGTTGTTGCCGTCCTCGGGGGTATCGATCCCGAGTGTCCAGGGTTTGCCGGAAGGATTGAGGCCGTCGCAGTAGATTTCTCCTATGTCGACAAGCATATCCTTTACCCCGACGGAATACAGATACGACGCTACCAAATCACAGGTGTATCCCTGAGCTATGGCGTTGAAGTTCAGCACTTCGCGCCGTCTGCAGCGTTCCATCGCAAGGTCGATTGCGTCTTGCCCCGGCAGGCTGTCGCGGGTGAATCCGAAGCCCCAGATGTCGAACAGGGGGCCGGCTGCGGCGTCGAAGGCTCCGCCGGTCAGTTCCCGGTAGCCGTCGGCAATCTTTTCCATTTCCAGGAACATGTCGTTGAGGACCACCGGCTCGCCGGCGTTGCGCCTGCTCAGGACAGATTTCTTGTTGTATCCCGAGAGGGTGGTATCGACGGCGGTAAGTATCTCTTCTATATGCGCCGCAACCTCGCTGCGGGAGGCGCTGACGCCTGCGGGATTGTACCTTACGCTGTACGTCCCGCCCTGGGCGTATCCGCCCACTGTGACATAGCTGCGGGAGCAGCCGAAAGCGGCCGAAAGCAGAAGAATGTACGCAAAGAGCCTGATTTTCATATCCTGACGCCAAACAAATTGCACAAAGGTAGCGGATTTTCGCGTAAAAATACGCATATTTGCAGTTCACGGTCAAATTATGATGAAATTTCGCACAATAGCCGCCATCGCCCTTGCCGTCGTTTCCCTTGTCTGCTGCAAGAAAGAGGAACCGACGAAGGAGTTCATGGACGGCAGTCTCAAGATAAGCGGTACCATTCCAAAATACGTCGCACCGTTCGGTTCCTATACCTTCTCCGTGTCCGGCGTCACGGCTCCCGACGGCACTCCCGTCGGATACTATTTCAGCAATCCGTTTACCTCGGTCAACGATACTACAAGCGTCTATACGCTTACCATCCCCGACAAGCCGGGCACCTATTCGCTCTCCTGCGTTGCATTCCCCGTAAAGTCGGCAGACAAGTACTACACCACCCCCGGAACGGTCACCTTCACCGTCGTCACCGGTGATTCCCTCCAGGGCATACCAGAATATCCCGAAGGCGGCACCGTCAGCATCGGCTCACGCACTTATCCCACCTTCGAGGCCGGAGGGCTCGAATGGCTCGGAGCCAACCTGGCCGGCGGTGCGTCCGGTTATCCGTACTTCGACTGCGACGCCATGCTCGCCCCTCTAGGAGCCTTCTACACGCAGCAGGAGGCCCTCAAGGCCTGTCCCGACGGCTGGCGCCTTCCTACCGACGCCGAATGGGTCGGACTCATCAAACTCGCCGGCGGCCCCACAGACCTCCAGCCGTATCAGGATTCTCCTTCAGGCGCCGGCAAACTGATGGTCAAGTGCACCTTCAACGGCACCAGCCTCTGGCAGTACTACCGCGGAGTCAACATCCTCAATTCCACGCACTTCAGCGCCATTCCGGCAGGATATGCATCCCTCTCGTCCGGCAGCAACTCCTTCTCAGGCTTCGGCTCTTACGCCGCTTTCTGGACATCAGACGAACGGGACGGCAAGGGCGTTTACAGGTACATATATCAGGAATACGATAACGTTTACGCCGGTCTCGGCGACAAAGACTCGTTCGGAGCGAGTGTCCGTTGTGTAAGATGAGTGACATGCAAAGCATAGACGCCGCCGCGCAGCACGTATTCGACGTCTGCGAGCCCAGGGTTACTCCGGAAGACCTCCGGCGTATCAAGGACGCTTATGAATTTGCAAAAATCGCCCACGAGGGCCAGAAACGCAACACCGGGGAGCCGTATATCATGCATCCTGTGGCCGTTGCAGCCATTGCCGCAGAGGAACTGGAACTCGACGCCAACACCGTCATCGCCTCCTTCCTCCACGACGTCGTAGAAGACACCCCGTACACCATAGAAGACATACGCGGGCGTTTCGGCGACGACGTCGCCTTCCTTGTCGATGTGGTCACCAAGCGCCGCAAGCAGGCGTACGAATATACCAAGCAGGTCGACAATTACCGCCAGATACTCGAGTCCGTCCATTTCGACATCCGCGCCCTCCTCGTCAAGCTCAGCGACCGCCTCCACAACATGCGTACGCTGGACAGCATGCGCCCCGACAAGCAGATGAAGATAGCGGGGGAGACCGACTTTTTCTACGCCCCCCTTGCCGCACGCCTCGGGCTGTATCACGTCAAGACCGAGATGGAGAACCTGTCGTTCCACTTTCGCTGCCCCAGAGAGTTCGAAATGATCCAGCAGCAGCTTGAAGAGGAACGCAGCCGCACCGCCGCCTCCCTCAAGGCGTTCACCGACGAAATCGAGTCCATCCTCAAGGATAAAGGTATCCCGGCCCGCGTGCAGGTGCGCTACAGGCGTCCTTACAGCATCTGGAGGACCATGAGGGAACAGAACTGCGACTTCTCTCACGTCGAGTTCAAGCATTTCGTCCGTATCATCTACACCCCTATCACCGAGTGGTCCCGTTCCACGGACCCGGAAAAGGACACCAGTCTCTTCATCTACAGCTGCCTTACCGGCCACTTCAAGGAGCGCCCAGGCAGCGTCAGCAATTATATCGACAATCCCAAGGACAACGGCTACCAGAGCTTCCACGTCCATCTGCTGAACCGCTCCGGCTGCTGGGAGGAACTGCATATCGCCTCCGAGCGTATGCACCGCAACTCCCGCCTCGGCTGCATCGTCGAAAGGGGCGAGTCCTGGCTCGAACGCTTCAAGACAGTCCTGCAGAACATCGCGGAAAGCGGCGACGGCTTCAACTTCATGGAGGGCGTAAGCTTCTCCCTGTACAACGAAGACATCCTCGCCTTCACTCCCAAGGGCAAGGGCATCATCCTGCCCAAGGGCGCCACGGCGCTGGACTTCGCTTTCGAGGTGCACACCGAGGTCGGCGAACACGCCAAATACGCCCGTATCAACGGCCTGCTGAAGCCCCTGCGCACCGAGCTCCACCGCGGCGACTGCGTCGAAATCGGCACCTCCGAGGATGCCGCCCCGCGTCCCGAATGGCTCGAATTCGCCAAAACTTACAAGGCCCGCAGGGTCCTGCGTGACGCCCTTCGCAGCAGCGCCAGGCCCGGTTATTCCCTCTGCCCCGAATGCAGCCCCCTCCCCGGCGATGAGGTCATCGGCTTCCAGAACGAAAAGGGCGAGGTCACTGTCCACAGCCGCCATTGCCCCCTTGCCATCAAGCTCGCATCCGAAAACGGCAACTCCATCGTCTCCGTCGACTTCCATTCGGAGCCGGAGCGCACGTACCCCGTACGCATCCGTATCATCGCCATCGACCGCTATCACCTCCTGAGGGACATCATCGACTGCTTCGTGGAAGACCAGCACCTCTCGATGACGCGCCTCACCACATCCACGCAGGACGATATAGTGGAATGCATAATCGATTTCCCGGTTCATTCCATGACCGAACTCCAGAAGACCATGGTCGGAATTTCCAAGATTGACGGAGTGGACGAGGTGCGCCGCGTCAGAGCGAAGCAATAGTCTCCAGGCAGAATTCCAGCAGTTTTACCATTTCCCCGCAGGCTTTGACGAGCAGCTGCGGGCGGATTCCAATTGCCTGCAGGATGAGGCAGACAAGCGCGCTGACGATTATGCCCTCCGTGAGCGGCAGGGCCAACAGGTTGGTAATCAGATAGTATTTCGGAAGACTGCGGAAGCGCCACCAGGCGACGGGGGCGGTGAAAAGCTGGCAGGAGGTGCTGAGCGACGCGGCGTTCCAGACGCCCTTGAGCAGGCCCCTGCGGCCGGGGTACCAGGAACTCAGACCCGGGTATAGGAGGATGATGCCGAGCATCGCCAGGTACGACAGCTGGAACCCGGCCGAGGCTATCACCGACGGGTGCACCGCCAGCTGGACCATCAGGGCGATGCTGAACGTGGCGGAGGGGGAGCGCCTGCGTCCGCTTGCCGCGCCTCCCGCCTCGTTTATGATTATGAACAGAAGTGCGCGGACGGTCGACGGGTTAGCGCCTGTGATGACCGTATATAATGCGCAGAGGGTCAGGGTGATGCCGCTGCGGGCAAAGCGGGCCGGCGGCGTATTTCCGAAAAATGCCAGCAGCCTGCGGACGAAAAGGTAGATGATGCCCAGATGCAGTCCGGAAAGCGCAAGGATATGCGACGCTCCGCTGAGCCGGAACGCCTGGACGGTCTCCCGGGGCAGTGCGCTGCGTCTGCCGGTAAGCAGCGCGGTGATGATTGCGCTGCTGTTTTTTCCCGGAAAGCCGGCGGATGCGATGGCCTCGCACAGGGCGTCCAGCGCTCCCGGAAACGGATTGACCGGCGGCGGGGTGCCTGTGACGGCCTCAGTGCACCGGCACAGGGCTCCCAGGAAGATGAAGGTCAGCGCCAGCGGCAGATACTGGTTGCCTTTTGCCAATGCGCTGTAAACCAGCAGTATGGCTGATGCCAGGCAAAGTGCGGATGAGGCTCCGCCGGGGGCTCCGGCGATTTCCGACGCCGTCACTCCGGCGGCGAAAGAGAAGCTGAGCATTACTATTCCAGGACCTTTTTTCATAGTTTATGTTTTTCCCGGCTGCAATTTGCACAATATTTCTTATTTTTGTACGATTAACCAATTCCGATTTTAGGAAACGCCTTTTTTATGATAATTCTAGTAATCAATTGCGGCAGCTCCTCCATCAAGTATCAGCTCCTTGATATGAAGAGCGACGAAGTGTACGACCTTCTTGCCAAAGGTCTCGTAGAAAAGATCGGCCTCCCCGAGGGCACGATAAAACATCGCCCCACCGGCAAGGAAGGCTTCGTCCGCGACCTTCCCATCCCCGACCACGTAGTCGGCATGAAACTCGTCATGGACGCCCTTGTCGACCCCGAGTTCGGCGTCCTCAAGTCCTTCTCCGACGTGGAGGCAGTCGGCCACCGCATCGTCCAGGGTGCCGATTTCTTCTCCGGCAGCGCCCTTGTTAATGAAGACGTCCTCAGCAAGATCGAATTCTGCTGCGACTTCGCACCGCTTCACAATCCCGCGCACCTCCTCGGCATCCACGCCGTCACCGACGTCCTCCCCGACGTCCCCCAGGTGGTCACTTTCGACACCGCCTTCCATCAGACGATGGAACCGTACGCATACATGTACGCCCTTCCCTGGGAGTATTACGAGAAGTACCGCATCCGCCGTTACGGCGCGCACGGCACCAGCCATCAGTACGTATCCCAGAGGGGTGCCGCCCTTGCCGGGCTTGATATCAACAACTCCCGCATCATCACCTGCCATATCGGCAACGGCAGTTCCGTCACCGCCATCCGCAACGGCAAGTGCGTCGATACCTCCATGGGCTTCACCCCGCTCGAGGGTATGATAATGGGCACCCGCTGCGGCATCATCGACGCCAACATCATCCCTTACCTCATGAAGAAGGAGAACCTCACTCCCGACCAGATGAGGGAGATAATGAACAAGAAGAGCGGTTTCCTGGGCCTCAGCGGCGTTAGTTCCGACGCCCGCGACATGGACAGTCTCGCCCAGGCCGGCGACAAGAAGGCCAAGATAGTCCTCAAGAAACTCACCTTCGACATCGTCAAGCTCGTCGGCGGCTACATCGCGGAGATGAACGGCGTCGACCTCATAGTCTTCACCGCCGGCATCGGCGAGAACAACCCCCGCCTGCGCCGCCGCGTATGCGAGCAGCTGGGCTACATGGGAGTCAGGATAGACAACGAAGTCAACGACGCCGCCCGCGGCGAAGAGGTCATCTTCTCCACCCCCGATTCCACCGTCAAGGTGGCCCTTATCCCCACGGACGAGGAACTCGTCATCGCCCGCGACACCATGAGAATAGTATCAACCATTGAAGAATAACACATTATGATCAAGAATTTCAACGACGTATTCGAAACGCTCAAGCAGAAAGGTATCTGCAAGAGGCTCATCGTGGCCTGGGGCGTCGATTCCCATAGCATCGGAGCCGCATATGAGGCGGTGAAGAAAGGCTTCGTCCAGGCCACCCTGGTAGGTGACGAGGCTCTCATCAAGAAGGTCTGCGAGGAGGAGAAGCTCGACGCCTCCCTCTTCACCATCGTCAACAACCCTGTAGAGCTCAAGGCCGTGGCACAGGCTGTCCAGATGGTCCACGACGGCGAGGGCGACGTCCTCATGAAGGGCCTGTGCTCCACCGACAAGTTCCTCCGCGCCATCCTCAACAAGGAGACCGGCCTGCTGCCTCCCAAAGGCCTCCTGAGCCACGTGAGCGTGGTGGAGAACCCCAACTACCACAAGCTGATCTTCTTCAGCGACATGGCCGTGGTTCCCCTTCCCGACTTCCGTCAGAAGGTCAAGATTTCCGGCTTCCTTCTCGGCGTAGCCAAGTCCTTCGGCATCGAGAAACCCAAGATTGCATTCGTCGCCGCTTCCGAGCAGATGCTCGACAGCATGCCCGCCTGCATCGAGGCCGCAATGCTTGCCAAGATGTGCGACCGCGGCCAGATCCCCGGCTGCATCGGTGACGGCCCTCTTGCCCTCGACGTCGCAATCGACGAGGAGAGCGTTCAGATCAAGAAGCTCCGCAGCGAGGTTGCAGGCGACGCCGACTGCCTCCTGTTCCCCAACATCGAGTCCGCCAACGTCTTCTGGAAGACCAACAGCAAACTTGCCGTCGGCGTCCGCCAGGCCGGTATGCTCGTAGGCACCACGGCTCCCTGTATCCTCGCCTCCCGTGCCGACAGCGTCGATACCAAGCTCAACTCCATCGCCGAGGCCGTGATGTTCGTAAGCAAATAGTTCTTATGCACAGCAAAGAAGAAAAGGTAGCCGCTTTTGAGCGGCTACTTTATGTAATGGACGAGCTCCGCGAGAAATGCCCCTGGAATGCGGAGCAGACCTGGGACAGCATACGCCGTCTCACCGAAGAGGAGGTGTACGAACTGAGCGACGCCATCATGAAGGGGGAGAGCGGGGCCGTCTGCAAGGAAATCGGCGACTTGCTTTACCATATGGTGTTCTATTCCCGCATAGCCCAGGAGCAGGGGCTGTTCGACATTGCGGACAGCATGGACAAGGTGTGTGAGAAGATGATCTTCCGCCATCCCCATGTCTTCGGGCCCGAGGCCGGCAAGCATACCACCGCCAAGGAGATTGCCGATACCTGGGAGCTGGTGAAGGCCCGCGAGAAGGGCGGCAACAAGACCGTCATGGAGGGCATCCCCGACGCCATGCCGGCGCTGCTCAAGGCCGTCGCCATGCAGGAAAAGGCCCGTGGCTGCGGCTTCGATTGGGAAAAGCCGGACGACGTCTGGCCCAAAGTCCTCGAAGAAGTCGCCGAGGCCCGGGAAGCCTGCTCGCTGGAAACCGGCTCCGTTACGCCGGGAGAGGACTGCGAAACTTCCGCTTCGCTCCATCCCTCCCACTGTCCCTCCGGGCCAGTGGGCCCCTCCCGTTCACAAGGGCACGGGCGCCCATGGTTTCGCAGTCCTCTCCCAGGCTCCACTGCGCCTGCTTCCAGCGAGCAGCCTCCCCGGGTGGACGCCAAGGCCGAGGAGTTCGGTGACCTGCTGTTTGCGGTGATAAACGCCGCGAGGCTGCATGGAGTGGATCCGGAAGCGGCCCTGAGCGCTGCCTGCAGCAAGTTCCGCAGGCGTTTCAATTACGTCGAGGCCGGTATCCGCGGCCAGGGACGCCCCCTGTCCGACGCCACCCTGCAGGAGATGGACGCCCTGTGGGACGAGGCCAAGTCGAAGGGAATGTAGGTCCGGTTAAAGCTGCACCGCTTCCTCGCCGTCGTTGAGCTTGCTGAAGTTGTGGAAGAGGCGGTTGATGAAGATGGCGGATACCACTACGCTGATGATGTCGGAGATGGGGAAACTCATCCATACTCCAGTGCCCTCCAGCCAAAGCGGCAGGCCGTACAGCAGCGGCAGCAGGAAAATGAGCTGACGGCTCAGCGACAGGAAGATAGCCCGTCCCACGAGCCCCAGGCTCTGGAAGAGGTTGGACGATACGATTCCGAATCCCACCAGGGCGAAGCCGCTGTTCATTACCCTCAGGCCGTGCGAGGCCAGGTCAAGCAGTTCCGGGTCGTTGGTGAACAGCGAGCAGGCTGCACGCGGGAAGATCACCGAAATCAGGAAACACACCGTCGTCACCAGCACCTCCCATTTTACCGTCAGGATGAATATCTCCTTGACGCGATGGTACAGCCTTGCGCCGTAATTGTACCCCGCAATAGGCTGCAGGCCCTGGTTGAACCCCATGCATATCATGATAAAGAGCATCGTGAAGCGGTTTACGATGCCGTAGGCGCCGATTGCCAGGTCGCCGCCGTATTTACGCAGCTGCTGGTTGACGAAGAGGGCCACGAGGCTGGCGGCGCAGTTCATCAGGAAAGGACCCAGGCCGATGGCGACGGACCTCCTGGCCACGCCCCAGTTGATGCGGAAGAGCGGCT
>CACZEU010000071.1 GCA_902780175.1 uncultured Bacteroidia bacterium | reverse complement strand
TGCTGAATCCCAGGACGGATTCCTGGTCATCGGATCCCCCAACAGCAACTACAAGATCTGGTTTGACAACCGTGTCCAGGTGGACATGGGCGCCTTCTTCGGAGCTCCCTCCTACGCAGATCCTATCGGCAGCGGTATCAGTATCCGCCGCGCCCGCTTTGCCGTCAAGACCCAGATCAACAAGAGCTGGTACGGCGAAGTAGACTGCGACATGGCCAACGGCGTGTTCGAGCTCAAGGACGCCATCATCCGCTACACCGGCCTGGAGCACTTCCAGTTCCAGATCGGTAACTTCAAGGAAATCTTCTCCATCCAGAGGAACAACTCCTCCCGCTACCTCCAGTTCATCGAGAGGCCTATGATCACCTCCGCGCTGGCACCTTCCCGCAGCATCGGCTTCAACGCCAACTACTACAACAAGGGATTCTTCGCCAACATCGGCATCCACGGCCAGGCCATCGAAGGCAGCGAGGAGCGCACCTACACCGAGGACAAGAGCAAGTCCGCCCTCGGCCCCGACGAAGGGCTTTCCTACACCCTCAAGCTCATCTACCAGCCCGGCTGGGACAAGGAGAACTGGGGAATGCACATCGGCGCCGCCGGTTCCTGGCGCAACCCCAAGACCACCGACGAGACCTGGGGCAAGGCCCGCTACAGCACCCGCAACACCACCTCCATCAACCGCAAGAAATATATCGACACCGGTGAGTTCGAATATGACCACGCCCTCCTCTACACCGCAGAACTTGCAGGCTACTGGGGCGGATTCCGTGGAGAGGCTGTTTATATGGGCAACACCACCTACCTCCCCAACAATGCCGGCACCAAGATGTTCCAGGGCTGGTACGTACAGGCCGGTTACCTCCTGTTCGGCGGCACCCAGCGCTATGACGGCGCAGGCGCCAAGTTCACCCGCGTCAAGAGGGGCCAGAAATGGGGCGACGTCGAGCTCTGCGGCCGCGTAGAGTACATCGACCTCAACGCCGACAAGGGCGCCGACGCACCCAAGATCATGGGCGGCAGCGCAATGGCATATTCAGCCGGTCTCAACTACTACATCAACGACCACGTGAAGGTCCAGCTCAACTGGCAGTACACCGACAACGACCGCTACAGCTCCGGCAAGGGCAACAAGTTCATCGTCGGCCGCGACGCCTCCGGCAACCCCACCAAGGATCCCACCAAGGTCGTCGCCGCACAGAGCGGGAACCCCGGCGTCAACTACCACATGGTGGCAATGCGCTTCGAAATCGACTTCTAGAATCGTTTAACAATATTAACCCTTTAATCTTTAGCAAATCATGAAAAAAGTACTGTATTTCGCCCTTGCAGCATTCACCGCTTTCTCGCTGGTGGCCTGCATTGAAGACAAAGATGATCCCCAGAAACCCGACGAGCCCGGAAAGGACCAGCCGGAAAATCCGAATCCCGAGCAGCCCGGCGACCAGACCGTCACTCTCGTCATCAACGAGGTAAACGGCACCAAGGGCTACAAGGGCATCGAGATCTACAACCCTTCCGACAAGGAAGTCGACCTCAAGGGCTGGATTGTGAAGAAGAACGACGAAGTCACCACCGAGACGACCACCCTTTACTGGGAAGGCGTTGACGGCGTCGGCAAGATCGCCGCAAAGGGCTATTACGTAATCCACGCCAACAAGGACGACGGCGAACTCCCCGAGAAGACCGAGGGATGCGTCGCTACCGGCGGCCTTTCCAACAAGAAGGGCGTCAAGCTCGAGCTCATCAACCCCGAAGGCAAGACTGTCGACACCTTCAACCGTGGCTTTGACGCTTCCGCAGAGGTTCCCGAGGCACCCCTCGACGAACTCGCAGGTTCCTTTGCCCGCGACACCGACGGCGGCAAGGACTGGAAACTCAAGGAGCCTTCATTCGGCGCCACCAACAACGGTGTAGCCCTCGTAGGCGATGGTGTAATCACTGGAATGTAATCGGCCATGGCAGAACTCAAGATCGGCGAGCAGAGCAAGCCCCGCTTTGAATTCCGCAGCTTCGGCCAGTGCTTCTGCGAAGCTCACAAGAGAATGGCCCGTCTCTCCGTTCCCGTACCCGAAAAGGTATGGGAGCGCGAGAGCGACGAAATCTACATCATTTCAGCCAAGAACGACATCAACAACACCAAGATCCGCGACGGCAAGATGGACATCAAGACCTACGTGCAGACCGTTGACGGCTTCGAGCAGTGGAATCCCCTCATGAAGGGCGAATTCCCCATCAGCCGCGAGGTCCTGGAGAAAGAGGTCTTCCCCGCTTTCATGGTCGAGATGCCCGCACTCACCAAGGACACCTACACCTTCGACGAGTTCATCGCCATGGTGAAGGCCAACCCCGACCTGGCCGCCGTCCGCGTACACAAGCAGCGCTTCGGCTACATGGTCAACAACACCATCTGCGAAGTGGGCAACGTGCTCATCAACGGTGCCAAGGTCGTCACCATCAACTCAGAATCCACGGAAATCGAAGACATCAAGAAGACCGTCGCCGACTGCCACCTGGAGGGCGTTGAGAACATCAACTACCTGCAGGCCATCAAGCGCGTCATCGGCATGTCCGACAAACCCCTTGCAAACGAATAGGCTATGGCACAGGAAATTGAAAAGAAATTCCTCGTGAAGGGCGACTTCAAGCCCGAGGCATTCAAGGCAACCCGCATCACCCAGGGTTACCTCTGCAGCGTTCCCGAAAGGACCGTCCGCATCCGTGTCAAGGGCGACAAGGGCTTCATCACCATCAAAGGCATAGGCAACGCATCCGGCGCCGCCCGCTTCGAGTGGGAGAAGGAAATCCCCGTGGAAGAGGTAAAGCAGCTCCTCGAGCTCGCCGAACCCGGCGTAATCGACAAGACCCGCTACCTCGTGAAGAACACCGACGGTGTCCACACCTGGGAGGTTGACGAGTTCTACGGCGACAACGACGGCCTCACCGTGGCCGAAGTCGAGCTCGCCGACGAGAACGAACCCTTCGACAAGCCCGCATGGCTCGGCGAAGAGGTCACCGGCGATCCCAAGTACTTCAACTCCATGTTGATGAAGAATCCCTACAAGAACTGGAAATAATGCGTCTGAAACATTATCTCCTCTGCATTCTCGCGGTCTCATCCCTGAGCGCCTGTCTCAGGGATGAAGACCCTCCGGGAACCGACCCCGGCACGGAGCCCGGCGCAGAAGCAGTCGCCACCTACACACTCGGCGAACCCACCAACTACGAAACCAAGCTGGAGGGCCTTTCAGCCATCTGCATGAACGAAGCCGGCAACGGCCTCCTGGTTGCGGAAGACAACGGTCACATCTACGAATTCGGCCTGGACGGCACCCTCAGGAGCACCTTCGAGGTCCCCAATCCCGACGGCCGTACCAAAGTGGACCTGGAGGGCATCGCCCTCTCCCCCGACGGCAAGCTTTACGTCTGCGAGGAACGTTACCGCGAGGTCTATCTGCTCGGGGCCGACCACAAGAGCATCACCCTGCTCTCCACCGGGCCCAAGGAAGAGGGTGCCCAGGACAACCAGGGCTACGAGGGCATCGCCGCCGGAAAGGATGTGCTGTACGTGGCCAACCAGAGCGCGCCCAAGCGCGTATATACCTATTCCCTCAAGACCGGAGAATGGGCCACCGCCTTCAACGCAGACTGGGCAACCAGCCTCTCCGACCTTTACTGTGACAAGGACGACGGCACCCTCTGGATAACGGACGCCAAGACCCAGAAACTCACCCAGCTCAAGGCAGACGGCACCGTGCTGAACACCTACAACATCTCCTTCGTCGACAAGCCGGAGGGATTCTGCATGGACAAGGCGAACAAGAGATTCTGGTTCGTCTGCGACAAGACCAGCAGGCTGATTTCCGTAAGCTACCAACTGAATAAATAACTATGGCAGAACAGAAACAGGCAGCGGCTCCGGCATTCGATCCGCTGGACATGAACAATTACAAGATCGAGAAGCTGCCCAAGATGCAGAAATCCAAGTTCGAAGTCTGGCTCGCCCGCCTTGGCGGGCCGCTCGCCCTTGTGGCCTTCGTCTGGATCTGCTGGTTCTGCCACATAGGGTTCATAGACAACCTGAGCACCGACACCCTCGCCGCCACCGCGCAGAAGCGCCTTGGCGTGCTGGGTCCGGAAGCCTTCATCCGCGCCAACTACGCGATGCTGGCAATCTTCGTGGCCAGCCTCATCCTGTGGATGACCGAGGCCATACCCAACTACCTCACATCACTTATCCTCATCCTCGCGACCGTCCTCTTCGGAGTCACCACCCAGAAAGAGGCCCTCGCACAGCTCGGCCACCCCGTGATGTGGCTGAACATACTGAGCTTCGTCCTTGCGTCGATGCTCGTCAAGACACAGTTCGCCAAGCGCCTCGCCCTCGCCTTCGTAATCAAGTTCGGCAAGAGTGCCAAGGGGGTTCTCTGGAGCTTCCTTGTGATAAACCTGGTGCTCTCGGCGTTCATTTCGGCCACTACGGTCAAGGCCACCATCATGCTCCCCATCTTCATGGTCATCTGCGCCATCTACGGAGCGTCCGGCGGCAACCGCAACAACTTCGGCCGCAACCTCGTCATACAGAATCTTTTCCAGGTGAACATCGGCGCCAACGCCTTCTATACCGGCAGCGGCGCGCACCTGCTTGCAATATCGCTCATCGCGGGCTTCATCGGCAGCTGCGACTTCGGTTACGCCGACTGGCTCGTCGCCGTAGGCCCCATGAGCGTCATAATCCTCGTCGTGGGCCTGCTGCTTGGCATGTACGTCTTCTTCCCCATGAAGAAAGACGAGCAGAAGCCCCAGATCGACGGCGGAATAGACCGCCTGCGCAAGGAACTTGAGTCCATGGGCAAGATGAGCGCCCAGGAGTGGCGGGCAGTCGCCATCTTCCTCGTCGTGCTCATCCTCTGGGTCACCAAAGGCACGTTCCACAATATCGACGAGACCATCGTCGCCCTCATCGGCGCCGTACTGGCGCTCCTTCCGGGCATCGGCGTGGTCAAATGGAACGACGTCGACATCCCCTGGCACCTGATGCTCTTCAGCGCCGGCGCCTACGTCCTCGGCAGCGGGCTCAACGCCACCGACCTGCCCAACACCATGGTCAACGCCGCATTCGACTCGCTGGGAATCGGCGAAGGCACGCCGTTCTGGGTACTCTACGTCATACTCACCTTCCTCATGATGTACTCCGGCCTGGTGTTCCAGAGCAAGACCATACGTACGATGGTGTTCGTCCCCATCGCCCTCGGAGTGGAATCCCGCTTCGGCTTCCCTCCCATGAGCCTTTCGCTTCCGGTGGCGATGCTCATCGAGCACTGCTACGTGCTTCCGTTCAACAGCAAGCCGGCGGCTCTGCTGTACAACACCAACATGTACAGCCAGACCGACGCCTTCAAGTTCGGAATCACGATGATGACCTTCTCGTGGCTGCTCATACTCGTGTTCGGGCAGACGGTGCTCAAGTGGCTCAGCATCACGCCGGGACTTTTTTAATTCAGAAATGACTATCTTTGCGCCATGTCAATTGAATGGAACCTCATACTCCGCATACTCGCCGCAGGGCTGCTGGGCGGTCTCATCGGCTTTGAGCGTGAAGTCCGCGCCAAGGAGGCGGGTCTGCGCACGCACTTTCTCGTCGCTCTCGGCGCCGCGCTGTTCATGGTAATATCGCAGTTCGCCTTTACCGGCCGCTTCGACGCCGCACGCGTCGCAGCGCAGGTGGTGTCCGGCATCGGTTTCATCGGCGCGGGCGTCATAATTTTCCAGAAGAACGTAGTGCGCGGAGTCACCACCGCCGCCGGACTCTGGGTGGCGGCAGCCATCGGTCTCGCCTGCGGTGCCGGCATGTACGATATCGCTATAGCTTCGACGCTCATGGCGCTTATGTGCCTGGAGACCATGCACTTCATAACCAAGAGATACGGAGAGAAGAGCGTCACGCTGGAAATATCCCCCATCAAGGGCGAAGATATGGCCCGCGTGCTCGAACTCATAGGCAAGACCGGAGCCGAGGTGCGTTCCTTCGAGCAGGTGCACGATTCCGTCACCATCCAGTTGCTGATCCGCCAGCGGGACTACTCCGGCACCATCACCAGAATACTCGAGTGTACTAAAGATTATAAAGTAAACCTCTCATGACCGAAGCCGGCAGAGCGGGACTGGTACAGATGGGCAGTTTCGCCCTGAGGAACGAGACGCTTGCATGGCGCTGTTCCAGGCACGAAAAAAGGGCCTTGAAGAAGGCCCCTGAAGATCACTCTGTGCAATTTTACTCACCCGGAGCGATAGCTCCCATGGGGCAAGCGTCTGCGCAGGTACCGCAGTCGATGCAAACATTGGGGTCGATGGTGTAAACATCTCCCTCCTGGATGGCGCCGGTAGGGCATTCGCCCTGGCAGGTACCGCAAGCGACACAAGTGTCTGCTGAAATTTTGTATGCCATAAGTTTAATATTTATTAGTGCGGCACAAATTTACGGCCTATTATTTGAATAAACAAGAATCCGAGTGTTTATTTTTAACTGCAACAAAGCGATGAAAAGATATATAACAGTCCTGGCAGCCCTTTTCCTGGCAGCCGCAGGTGCCTCCGCGCAGAAGGATTTCGGAGGCGTCGCCCGCTTTGATTCAACCGTTTACGACTTCGGCAGGATCGACACCCGCAGCGGTGCGGTAAGCCATACGTTCACCGTCACCAACATCGGCGCCGAGCCGCTCAATATCTTCACCGTCACTACAACCTGCAGCTGCACCAGTTCCTCCTGGACGCGCAAGAGCATCGCTCCCGGTGAGAGCGGCACCATAGAAGCCACATTCACCAACGCTGAAGGCCCCTACGCCTTCGACAAGACACTCAACGTCTATCTGTCCGGCCTCGAGCGGCCGGTAGTCCTCCACCTCAAAGGAACAGCCTACACGGGAAAGAATAAAAAATGCCGGTCGAAATGACCGGCATTTTCATTGTCAGGTAAGTGCTTACTCGCGCTCGGCGGTCTTGTCAGGGCTCATTACGACCTCCACGAAGTTGCCGGCCTCGAGTACCTTTGCCACAGCCTGCTTGATGCTGTCGGAAGTGAGTGCTGCAACTGCGGCCTCGTATTCCATATCGTAATCCATATGGTTATAGCGGTACCAGTAGTTGATCTCGTCCATCCAGTAATTGTTGCGGATGCGGTTCTCGGGAATGTTCTTGGCGAAGTTCTCGCGTACGCGGGTCATCTGCTCATCGTTGGGGCCTTCCTCAGCGAGCTTCTTGAGGCCGCTGACGGCGAGTTCGCGGAGCTTGTCGGAGCTGGAAGGATTGGTGTCGAAGTACACCTGGATGAGGGACCTGTCGACGGGATATTTGTCAATCATGGCGGCGGTGGAAGCACCGTAGGTGCCGCCCTCTTCCTCACGAAGCGTCGAGGTGTAGATCATGTCGAGGATGTAGGAAGCGGCTGCAAGGTTGACCTTCTCGGCAACGGTGTAAGGAGTCTTGTAGCTGCTGTACACCTGGAGGACGGTGGTCTTGGGAGTCTGCATATCTACGCTGAAGGCGTTAACCACCTTGCCGGGAACGATGCGCTCGCCGGTGTCTTTCCAGGTCTGCTTGCCGCACTTCTTGGGCAGTGAGCCGATGTACTTCTCCACGAGGGGCTTGAGGGTTTCGGCATCGACGTTACCGACGATGTAGACCTTTGCTCCTGCGGCATTCTTGAAGCACTTGCGGTAGTTCTTCTCGATGGCGGCAAGATTGGCGGCTTCGAGGACCTTCTCGTCAAGGACAATGTTGCGGGGGCTGTCGCCGAACAGCGTGCGGGTGAAGGCCTGCTGGAACTTGAAGTTCGGAGTCTGGAGAAGGTTGGGGAGGACTGCAGATATCTGGTTCTTCGCTACGTCGAATGCATCGGCCTCGAAACGGGGCTGGGTGAAGTAGAGATAGAGCAGCTGGAGTGCGGTCTCGAGGTCCTTGGGCTGGGCGCTTCCGGAGATTCCGTGGGTGATTTCGCTGAGGTAGGGCTGTACGCTTACCTGCTTGCCGGACAGCATCTTGGTGACGGTGGCGCTGGGATACTTGGATACACCTGCGTTGCTGAAGAAGAGCTGGAGGATGTTGTCCTCGAAGGAAGGAAGGTCGGCGTCGGGGATGAGGGAACGGCCGCCGTCCATCACGAGACGGATGAGAACCTGGTCTTTCTTGAACTCGGTGGGCTTGAACGCTACGGTGACGCCATTGCCAAGGGTCCACTCGGTGAATCCCTGGAGGAGCTGGGAGGTCTTCTTGACCTTCGAGCCCTTGAGCTTGGCGGGATCGATGAACTCGCTGTCGATGACTTCCTCGGCGTTGGCGGCTATCTCGGAGGCCTTGACGGCGGCGATAGTCTCAAGCAGCTGGGCCTCGGTAGGATTGGCAAGGCCTTCCTTTGCGGGACCGTTGTAGAGAACGACCATATTCTCGTCGGTGACGACCTGGGCGACTGTCTGGTTGACTGCATTGGCCGGAATGGCGGGAAGGATCATCTTCACGAGCTGCAGGGCCGTTGCGGGGTCCATGTAAGGAGTATTGTTGAAGAAGTTGTTGATGATGGGACGAACGAATTCAGCATTCTGGCGGCTGTCCGCACCCTCGGCCCTCTTCTCATACCTGCTGAGGATCTCGTCCTTGGCACGCTGGATTTCGCTGTCGGTGAAGCCGTAGCGCTTCATTTTCTCGATCTCGGTGTAGAACGCCTGGAGTGCGGGAAGTGCCTCTCCCTCCTTGAAGGAGACGTCGGCATAAAGGGCCTCGCAGGTTTCGGTAATGTTGGAGAAGCCGAGGCCGGCTCCGAGGAAGGGAGCGCCGGGCTTGGAGGTAATCTCCTCGAAGCGCTCGCTCATTATATTGGAGATGATGTCCTTAACAATGTCGGTGAGGAAAGCGACGTCTGTATTCTTGTACTCCCTGGGAATGGGATCGCTCTTCCAGAGGATGCTGACGTCGCAGCCGGTGGCCTCGGGGTCGGTCACTATGCCGACGATGGGCTCCTTGTTGTCGGGGACCTTGATGACGTCCTTTGCCTTGGGATCCACAGGTGCGGGGATGTCGGCGAAGAGGGTCTTGATCTTGGACTCGATCTGGTCGACGTCAACGTCGCCGACCACGATGAGGGCCTGGTTGTCGGGACGGTACCAGGTCTCGTAGAAGTTCACGAGGCTTTCCCTCTTGAAGGTCTCCAGGTTCTCCTGGCTGCCGATAAGGGAGCAGTCTGCGTACTTGGAACCTTTGTAAATATACTTCTTGTTCTGCTCGTACATACGCCAGGAAGCGTTGCGGCGTCTCTTCCTGCTCGTTGAGCACGTAGTGGGAATAGTCGTGCATCACGAGGAGGCAGGTATCGACCACGCCCTCGCGGACGATGGGGATGTTGTTGAGCATATACTGGGTGGCCTCCACGCCGGTGGAGGCGGTGATGTTGCGGCCGAACTCGGCTCCGATGCTCTGGAGATACTCGAGCATCTGCTTGCCGGGAAGGTTCTTGAGGCCGTTGAAGCACATGTGCTCCAGGAAGTGGGCGAGACCGTCCTGGTCCGGGGTCTCCTGGATGGCTCCGATATGGGTTGCAAGATAGAACTCGGCCCTCTGGGCGGGCTTGTCGTTGTGACGGATGTAGTAAGTCATACCGTTGTCGAGCTTGCCGACGCGGGTCGCGGGATCGTTGGGAAGCGGAGACTGTGCGCTTCCGGCAAAAACGGCTCCGAAAAGCAGCGAGAGAATGATTACGAATCTTTTCATATCAAAACTCAATTAATATTGTTGCAAATATAATAATCTTTTATTGAATTACAATATTATTTCAACGATTTTTGAAAAGCCTTTGCATTGCGGGCGTGAGCTTCGGCGGTCTTGGCGAACACGTGGGTGCCGTCCAGCGAGGGGCTGGCGCAGAAGAAAAGGCTGCCGCCGCCGTAGTCGGGATTGAGCACGGCCTCGATGTACTCCTTGTCGGGAACGTTGATTGGACCGGGAGGAAGGCCTGCGTACTTATATGTATTATAAGGAGAGTCGATTTCAAGGTGACGGAAGAGGACACGCTTGAGTGCGTAGTCGTAGCAATAAGCCACCGTAGGGTCGGCCTGAAGGAGCATTCCCCGCTTGATGCGGTTGAGATACACTCCGGCTATCTTGGCGTACTCGGGCTGATAGTTGGACTCCCCCTTCACGATGGATGCAAGCACCACGGCCTGCGACGGAGTGAGGCCGACGGAAGCCGCCTTCACTTTGTTGTCGTCCGTCCAGAATGCGTCGGAAGCCTTGCGGCAGCGGTCGAGAAGGTCGGTGAGACTGGCGTTCCAATAGAGGCTGTACGTAGCCGGGAAGAACGCAGGAAAGACATTGTCGGTACTCGCGCCATAGGAGGCCATAAGCGACGAATCCTCGAAAGCGCGCATCACGGATACGGAATCAATCCGGATCTGGCGGGAAATCTTGCGGGCGAGTTCCTCGCGCGTGCGGAGCGAGCCGGACAGCGTGAGGGAAACTGGCGTCTGCCAGCCGTTGTTGAGCATACGGGCCACATAGACGCTCGTACTCTTGCTGTCCACCGTATAGTGCCCGGGCTTGATGTATGTAGCCACCGATTTGGCGTTGAACACCTTGCGGAGGCGGTTTTCGCTGAGTATCTTCAGCTGGCTGCGGAGGGAAGAAATCACGTCTTCCGGAGTATCACCCTCGTTTACGTAGAGCTGGGCCTTGCCGTAGAAATTGGGCATCTTGTTGTCCCGGAGCCAATTGTAAGCAACCAATGCCCCCACGACAGCGATAAGGGCAAACAGGGCGGCGAGAATCTTCTTCATCAGCGGAGAAGGATTGTATCGCCCTCAAGCGGAAGGGAATCCTTCTTGAGGCCGTTGAGTTTGCAGAGGGCGGAAAGACGTATGCCGAAGCGCTGGGAAATGGCCCGCAGCGATTCGCCGTCCTCCCCTACTATGTATTTGTCGAGCCCCTTGGCGCCCCTGGCACGTTTGGGCTGCAGGTAAACGATTTCTCCGGGCTGCAGGGGCTGTTCCTTCTGGAGGTCGTTGAAACGCAGGACCTCGCCGGGGAAAAGGCGGTTGGCGGCGGCGATGCTGGAATAGGTGTCGCCCTCGACTGCATAGACGCAGGTGACGCCGTTGACCTCGTAGATGTCGCGGGCAAGGGAGAAGCGGACTTCCTCGCGGGTCTCCGCCTGGACGACCTCGACGGGCTTCTCTATGGCCAGGGGGGCCTCGGGAACCTTGTCGGCAGCCATGCTGTCGTAGCGGTATAGGTCGTAGTCTTCAATAATCTTGATGAGCTTGCCGGCGTATTTGGGGTCCGTGGCGTAGCCAGCGGCCTTGAGCCCAGTCGCCCAGGCCTTGTAGTCCTGGGGGTCGAGGTCGAACAGGGACTTGTATCGGTCCTTGTAACGCAGGAAGTCTGAATGGTCCTTGAAAGACGCGGAAGCGTTGGGATAGACACGGAAGCACTCCTGCTCCGTGTCGTCGTCCTTGTAGGTCTTCTTGCCTTTCCAGTCGGAGTGGCACTTGATGCCGAAGTGGTTGTTGTATTTGGAGGCGAGGACCGACTGCCCGGCGGCCGACTCGAGGAGGCCCTGGGCAAGGGTGATCGACGCAGGGACGCCGGTGCGGTGCATTTCCGAGACGGCGACCGAAGAGTACTTACGTATATACTTCTCGTACGGGCCCTCTGCGGCTGAAACGGCGAAGACGAGTACGAGCAGGATTGCAACTATTCTTTTCACGGATGTAAATATACTAAATTTCGAAGACATCGCAATCATTTGCAGCAACCGTGCCAGGGAAAATGTCCCTGCACTCCTGCTCGAGAGCGGCAAAATCAGTAATCCGGGATGAATAGTGACCGATGATAAGACGGCCTGCACCGGCCTGCAGGGCACACTGCGCAGCCTGACGGGCGGTGGAATGGAAACGGTCGGCCGCCTTGTCGGCCATCTCCTCGGGATAGGTAGCCTCGTGATAGAGGCAGTTTACGCCGCTCACCCATCCGGGAAGTTCCGGGAAAGGTGCGGTGTCGGAACAATAGGCGTACGATTTGGCCCGGTAGGCGGGATTGGCCTGCGCATGCCGGGGCGTTACGATTTCGTCGAAACGGAAACCGTAGCACTCGATCTTGTGGTTCAGGGGGAATGCGCTGACGGCGATGGCCTTGGACATATGCACAACCTCCGGCTCCTTGCAGCTTAGCGGATGGAAGCGAATTTCGTACAGGTCGCCCGTGCCGAAATAGCTGTCGTAGAACTTGAGCACGCCGCCGAGGGCCTGGGGACCGTAGATGTCGAGCGGTGCGGTGCGTCCATACATCGCCATCGTATTCAGCAGTCCGAAGATACCGAAAAGATGGTCCCCGTGTATGTGGGAAATGAAAATGGCCTCGATGCGCAGGAAGGAAAGATGGCAGCGGCGTATCTGCTGCTGAGTGCCCTCCCCGCAATCAATCAGAAACAAGCGCCCATTTGCATTGAGCATCTGGGCGCTTGGTGTTCTGTCAGATACGGGCATGGCCGAAGCCGTACCCATTATCGTGAGAGAGAGGATCATTTACTCTCCTTTCTCGAGTTTCTCCTTGAGGGCTGCAAGGGCGTCGATGTCGCCGAGAGTGGTCTTCTCTACGGTGGCGTTGACTTTCTTGACGGCCTTCTTGGTGGTCTCGGCCTCGGTGGCGGCGGCCTTCTCCTTTATCTCCTGATAGGTACGCAGGTGGCTGAGGATGATGCGGCGGGTGCTGCGACGGAGCTCGACGACCTTGAACGGGAGGGTCTCGCCTACAACTGCGGGCTTGCCGTCTTCCTTGACGATCTCGCGGTTGAATGCGAAGCCTTCGGCGTCGCCCTCGAGGGTGATCTGTGCGCCCTTGTCGGAGACGGAGGCGATGGTGCCTTCAACGGTGGAACCTACGGGGAACTTGGCTTCGATCTCATCCCAAGGATTGGTGGTGAGCTGCTTGTGGCCGAGGCTGAGCTTGTGGTTGGCCTCGTCGAAGTCGAGGATCTGGACGTCGATGGTGTCGCCAGGGGATACAACCTCTGAAGGGTGCTTGATCTTGTTCCAGCTGAGGTCGCTGATGTGGACCAGGCCCTCTACGCCGTCCTCAAGTTCTGCGAACACACCGAAGTTGGTGATGTTGCGGACAGTGGCCTTATGCTTGCTGCCGACGGAATATTTCTCGCGGATGCTCTCCCAGGGATTGACGGTGAGCTGCTTGAGACCGAGGGAAATCTTGCGGGCCTCGCGGTCGATGGAGAGGATCTGTGCCTCAACCTCGTCGCCCTGCTTGAGGAACTCCTGTGCGCTGTGCAGACGGGGGCTCCAGGACATCTCGCTGACGTGGACGAGTCCTTCGACACCGGGTTCGATCTCGATGAATGCGCCGTAGTCTGCGATGAGGATGACCTTACCCTTGACCTTGTCGCCGACCTTGAGGTTGGGATCGAGGTTATCCCAGGGATGGGGGGTAAGCTGCTTGAGACCGAGGGCGATGCGCTTCTGCTGCTCGTTGAAGTCGAGAACGACGACCTTGATCTTCTCGTCCAGGGAGACGATTTCTTCGGGATGGTTGACGCGGCCCCAGGAGAGGTCGGTGATGTGGATGAGACCGTCAACGCCGCCGAGGTCGACGAACACACCGTAGTTAGTGATGTTCTTGACGACGCCCTCGAGGACCTGTCCCTTCTCGAGCTTGCTGATGAGCTCGGCCCTCTTGGCCTCCTGCTCAGCCTCGAGCAATGCCTTGTGGGAGACTACTACGTTGCGGTACTCGTTGTTGATCTTGACGATCTTGAAGTCGATGGTCTGGCCTACGAACTGGTCGTAGTCGCGTATGGGCTTGATGTCGATCTGGCTGCCGGGCAGGAATGCCTCGATGCCGAATACGTCGACGATCATGCCACCCTTGGTGCGGGTCTTGACAAAGCCCTTAACGATTTCGTCTTTCTCGAATGCCTCGTTGACCCTGTCCCAGGACTTGAGGGCGCGAGCCTTGCGGTGGGAAAGGACGATCTGGCCTTTCTTGTCCTCGGGGGACTCGATGAGGACCTCTACCTTGTCGCCGACTTTGAGGTCGGGGTTGTAGCGGAACTCGGTGGCCATGATGACGCCTTCGCTCTTGCCGCCGACGGAGACGGTGACTTCGCGCTTGTTGATGGCAGTGACTTCACCTTCTTTGGTTTCGCCGCCGTCGATGCGGGCGAGGGTCTTGTCGTAGGCTGCCTGGATTTCCTTTTTGTCGGAGGTACCGTAGATGTCCGAGCCGCTCTCAAAGGCGTCCCAGTCAAAATCTTCGGGTGCTACGGATGCGTTGAGCATCTGGGCTTTGGTTACTTTTTCTTCTTCCATTGTGTGTGTTTTAGAAAAATTAGTTGTTTGACTTTATGTTTTGTACTCAGGGTCTTACCCCAAAAAGCCCGCAAATTTAGTCAAATTATTTGATATTCAATGCGCGGAATTGGATTTTTTTCTCCAATTATTAGTATTTTTGTGGGATGATTCAAACCGGGAACTATCCGTCCAAGGCCCTGGCCGACGCCGTCGAGGCCATTTCCTCCCTTCCGGGGGTAGGAACCCGCAGCGCGTTGCGCCTCGCCCTGCACCTGCTCCGGCAGCCTGCGGAGAACATCCACCGCTTCGCCGCGGCCGTAAACGGGCTTGCCGACAGCATACATTATTGCAAGACCTGCATGATGGTCGCCGACGGCGAGCAGTGCGGCATCTGCGCCGACCAGCGCCGCGACCACGACACCATCTGCGTCGTGGAGAGCGTGCGCGACGTCCTCAGCATCGAGGCCACCGGGCAGTACCACGGCGTGTATCACGTACTCGGGGGCATCATCTCCCCCATCGACGGCATTGGCCCTTCGGACCTGACCATCAAGGAACTGGTCGCCAGAGCCTCCGCCGGCAAGGAAATCATCCTCGCCCTTTCCGGAGACGTGGAGGGCGAAACCACGGCATTCTACATCTACCGCCAGGTGGAGGGCAGCGGTTGCACCGTCACCACGCTCGCACGCGGCCTGGGGTTCGGGGACGACCTGGAGTATGCCGATTCTCTTACGCTCGGCCGTTCCATCGTTGCACGTCAACCTTTCAAACCATAGCCTATGAGTTGGTGGGAAGCAATCCTGATGGCAGTCTCCCTATGCGCCGACTGCTTTGCCGTTACCCTCTGCTCCAGCACCACGCTGAAGCGCATCCGCTGGAGTTCCGTCGCTACCATCGCACTTGTTTTCGCCGTCATCCAGACGGGGCTGCTCGCCCTCGGATGGCTGCTCGGCAGCCTCGTGGCGCAGTTCGTCATCAAGGCATCCCATATCATAGGATTCCTCCTGCTGCTGTACGTGGGCGGCTCGATGCTGCTCGAAGGCATACGCGGGAAGGATGAGTCGCGGGACCTCAACGGCCTGTGGAACATAATCATAGGCGGAGTCGCCACAAGCATCGACGCCCTTGCGGTGGGCACATCGCAGTCCATCGAGGGCCTGCCCTGGGAGGGCTTCCTGCCGCTGGCGGTCTCGGTCTTTGCAGTCACCGCTCTGTCGGCCGTGCTCGGCATCTGCGGAGGCAAGGTTCTCGGGACAAAAATAGGCCGCCTGGCGGAAATCCTCGGCGGCCTTGTACTTATTGGAATCGGAGTGTCTTTTCTTTTCTAAAGCATCTTTTTTCGCTTGAAGATGAACCAGATGCCGAAGACAAGCAGGAGCATCAGAGCCGCTATGGCGAGCCAGGCCCACCACTTCTCCGCAAACGGCAGCGTGACGTTCATTCCGTAGAAACTGGCTACCAGCGTAGCAGGCATGAGGAGCAGCGAAATGAGGGTGAAGATCTTCATTATGTTGTTCTGCTCCAGATTGATAAGGCCGACGACGGTCTCCTGCAGGTATTCGAGCCTCTCGAATGCGAAGTTGGTGTGGTTGATAAGGGACGCGATATCCTGGAGAATGATGCCGAGGTCCTCACGCGTTTCGGAATCCTTGGGGCAGCGCTTACTCTTCACGATGTTGGAGATGAGACGCTGCTTGTCCACTATATTCTCGCGGACAAACATTGCATTTTCCTGCAGTTGGTTGATGTCCAGGAGGAATTCTTCGTTGATGTCTTCCTGCTGGTTGATGCGCTTGCTGAACTGCGAGACGTCCTTGGAGATAAGCTCGACGATGTCGGCGTCGAGGTCGACACGCTTGTCCATGATCTCGACGAAAACGGTGAATCCGTCGGGAAACTGGTCGGGCAGCGCCTGGATCTTGCGCTGCAGGGTGTCGAAGGAACGGAGGGGTATCTCGCGCAGGGTGGTGATGGTGCTTTCGGTGAGGATGAAGGACACGGGGTCCATGAGCATCTGGTCGTCTGCCGGGGAGAGGAAGTTGGTGTTGGCGTAGATGGCCTTGTCGTCCTCGGAGAAACGGGAGGAACTTTCAATCTCTTCAGCAGTCGCACGGCTCTGGATTTCCGTGCCAAGGAAAGCCTCCGTGGCACGTTTCTCCTCTCCGCTGGGGGAAATGAGGTCTATCCAAAGGACGTTGCCGCGGCCGATGGCGGCGAACTTGCTTTCAGACTGCGTGAGACGGATCTCGGAGCCTTCCCGGTAGAAAATCCTGATCATCTGCCTTCCTGTTTATTCCCGGCTCTTTCGTCGGAAGGGGGTTGAACTTACGCTTGCTGTCAATCTGTGATTGAACGCGCAAAGGTAAGAAAAATTTTTTAAAACAATTGCCGCACGGGATAATCGAAATAAGTATCCTTGAACGGTTCGTCCTTCAGGGTGAAGTGCCACCACTCGGAGTCGAGGGCCCGGAAGCCGTGGGCGAGCATCGCGCGGCGCAGTATCATACGGTTGGCGAACTGCTCCTCGGTGATGGTGCGGCCGGCGGGGCTGGCGCTGCAGTCGCCGGTGTACTCACCGGTGTCGGGATTGCCGCCGAAGTCGGGATGGCTTTCGGGGCCGAACCAGTCGAAGGTGCCCCCCATGTCAAGTTCCTTTTCGGTTGCCATGTCGAACAGGGTGATATCCACCGTGGAGCCGCGCGTGTGGCCGCTTTTGGCCATTATGTATTCCTGGTCGAAGAGGACGCTCTTGTCCAGGTCGGGGTAGAAATACGCCTTCATGAGGGTGTCGGGGATGTCGGCCGCCCAGCGGACGAAGTGGTCGACGGCCCTCTGGGGACGGTATGCGTCGTATATCTTGAGGCGGTAGCCCTGGGCCTTTACGTCGTCGCTCACTTCCTTCAGGGCGGCTGCAGCCTCGCGCGTGAGCAGGGCCGTGGGCTGCATGTATCCGTCAACCCTTGTACCAACGAAATTGTAGGTAGAGTAGTAGCGGATTTCCAGGATGACGTCCGGAACCACGTCGGTAATGTTGACGAAGGCGCTCTCGAAGGCCTTGTCGGAGGCGTTGCGGCATCCGGAGAGGGTGAAGGCCAGCAGGATGGACGCGGCAAAAAGAATCTTTTTCATAAAGGGGTGCGTTTTTCTTTCGTAAAGATAATCTTTCTTGGCAAATGTTGCTATATTTGCGCCCCGATTTGAGCAAATTATCAGAATGAACGGCATTTGGACAATCGTGATGCTCGTATTCTCGAACATCTTCATGACTTTCGCCTGGTACGGCCACCTCAAGCTCAGCGAGATGAAAATCTCCACCGGCTGGCCGCTTATCCTCGTCATCCTCTTTTCCTGGGGCATCGCTTTCTTCGAGTATT
>CACZEU010000070.1 GCA_902780175.1 uncultured Bacteroidia bacterium | reverse complement strand
GGTGTGATTGACACAATCAGTGAGCGAAGATACACCGGACTCAAAGAAGCCGGCGATACCTCCGAACCAGCACTCGGCATTGCGTGATGCCGTAATGGCCCCGTAGTTATGGCAGTCGGAGATGGTCGAGCCGCGGACGGAACCGAAGCAGCCGCCAAGATATGTCTTCGATGTGCCGCTGTCGGTAAATGTAATCGTTCCGTAGTTCTTGGAACCGGAAACAGATGAACCGCTTCCCAGGTCGCCGCAAAGGCCGCCGACAAAATTGGTGACGTTGTTGCCGACCGTAATGGCGCCGTGGTTCTCGATACCCGAAGCCGTAAATGCACCGTCGCACTGTCCGAGAATACCACCCATACGCGTCTGGCTGTCGGACCATGAGGAAGCGTTGGAGACGGCGCCGTAGTTCTTGCTGTCACTCATGATGACGCCGAGTGCCGAATCCGGAACAACTCCGACCAGTCCGCCGACAAAAGCCCTGGAAGTGGAAGACGAAGGGACCTCCACCTTGGCGTAGTTGACTACGTTCATGATCTTTCCGTTGCCGGTAAAACGGCTCATAAGGCCCACATATTCGATAGAACCGGAAGTGCCGGTATGGGTAATGCGGGAAGTGTTGTCCCACGAAGAGCCGTTCGACGAACCGATGACGACGTTCTTCAAGGTTCCGGAAAGAGTATAGATAAAGCTTGACTTAGAAGCGCTCTCCCCCGCGAAGTTGTATATCTTGTGGCCCTGGCCGTCAAAGATGCCGTTGAATTCCACGGTGCCGTATGTCCAGGGATCGGAAGCGCAGTCGATATCTGCCTCAAGGAAGACAGGCATGTGGTCGTCCGTACCCATAGCCGCGCCCCAGGCATAAAGTTGGGCCTTGGTGAAAATATGGCGGCTGGTCGTATAGTTGGCGTCATAAGCTCCGATTCCCCGGCCCTGCTTGCGGGCGACGCTCACGACGCCGGATGCGGTCCTCTCATGGGTGAGGCCGTCGCTTTCTACGAACGCAACGGTGAAGCATTCCGCAGCAGTCGTGCCGGGAAGCACGGCCGCATAGTAAGTGCCGTTTGCAAAAGTGCCGTCGGCGCTGGTGAGGACAATGCTGCTCTCGCCGGAAGATACGGAAGATACTACTCCGTCAACTCCGACGGTGGCCGTTCCTGCCAGATTGTTGCCCCGGAGGATGACCTTCACGATGCCCGATGCGTTGACCTCGAACTTGAGGAGTCCGCAAACCTGCTTGAACTCAATGGCGTGGTCATTGACCTTGCCGACGGAAACGAGTGCGGCAGGATCTACCGACGCGGAACTGCTGACTGTCTGCTCTGCGGGTACCGTCACGGTAAGGCTGGAGCCGGAAAGGGATCCGGCGGCAGAATACGGATATACGGCATAAAGATCGGTATATCCTTCGGTAACCTCTCCCGAGAACTTTGCGGTAGCGCCGGTATTGGTGCCGGAGTCAATGCTGAACTGGTTCTTGGCAGTGCCGTCGAATACGGCGATCAGGTCGTCGTCCGACCATCGTACGTTCTGGGCCTGGGAGAAGTCGAGGGTAACCTTAGACGAGCCGGCCTCTGCTTCTTCTTTAGCCGTTAAAGAAATCTTGACTTTAGGTCCGGAGACATTCTCCGGCATGTCGGTGCCGTTTTCCTTTTCACAGGAAAAAACTGCGACAGCCAACAATGACAATAATGCTATTCTGTATGTTTTCATAATTATTCTGAGTAAGTCTCCTGATCCACGACCGTGACTGTGATAGGAGCGTCGGACCAGCCGCTGAACCAATACTTTTCAAGAGAGCCGGTCTCGGGGAATGAATAGGTTTTCTTGCCCTGCGTGTATTTAGCGCTCGCCTGGGCCGCGTCTGTAACCTCGACACCGTCGCCGACCTCTACTCCATCTCCAAAAATGGCGTTTTTGTTTCCGTCACCTACGACGGCACCGTTCCACGATCCGCCTATCACATTGCCGAAGTTGGCGCAATAAGTAATGTTCCAACGGGTATATCCGCATATGCCGCCCACAAGAGTATTTGTCTTCTTAACGGCGTAAACCTCGCCGAAATTCTTACAGCCGGTGAGTTCGGGATAAGAGTCCGCATTCGAACCGCCGCCGATTACGCCTCCCAGATACTGGTTGTTGAATTCGCGGGCGGAAGATATCCTTCCGAGGTTGATGCAATTGGAGACCTTTTGATGACGGCTCTCTGTCCTGGTATGGTAAGAGCCGAGAATGCCTCCGAAAGAGAAGACGGCAGCACCGGCATCGGATCCGGGATTCGGACAGCCGATATCGGCATAGTTCTTACAGCCGTCAATGACGGTGGCGGTATATGCATTGCCTACGATTCCACCGAAGCGCACGGAAGCTCCTTTTTTAAGTGCACCGTAAATCGAAACGTTTCCGCGGTTGATGCAGCTCTGATATACCTGGGTACATCCAGTATCTTCCGGATCAGTGCCTCCGATAATGCCGCCGACACGGAGTTCACGGCTCATGCCTGTACCGTCATCCGGTACCGTGCTGGAGATCTCACCCGTATTCTCACAGGTAGAAACCGTTATGGTCGCGGAATAAAGGTAGTTGTCGAAGAGACCTGCTATGCCGCCGAAATCGGACGCGCAGCCCTGGTTCGTAATGGACGCCTCGTTCTTGCACTCATCAATGGTGACAGCAAACGGGCCTTCTCCCTTGTACTGGCAACCGCCCGTTATACCGCCCATGATGGCGCGTTTCGTTACGGAAGCAGCTACGGTGAGGTCCGCTCCGACGTGATTCGTGCACTCCGTCAACGCAGACTCTCCGGCCTCCATGAAGCCGGCGATACCGCCGAACCAGTGTTCGGCACCACGTGTGGCGGTAATTGGAGCATAGTTGTGACAATCATATAGGGCAGACCCGCGGATTGAACCGAAACAGCCTCCAAGATATGTCTTCTGGGTGCCTGAATCCGTAAACGTGATGGTTCCATAGTTGCTCGCCGTGGTAATGTCGGAATCCGATCCGATGTCTCCGCACAGGCCGCCCACGAAGTTGGTCACGCTGTTGTTGACAGTAAGGGTCCCGTGGTTTTCAATATTGAAAGCAGAAAGGGTTCCGCTTCCCTGTCCGAGGATACCGCCCATTCTGGTCTGGCCGCCGTCCCAGGTGGAGTTGTTGGTGATGGAGCCGTAGTTAATGCAGTTCGTAATGGAAACGGCTTCCGAGCCGGGGATAAGACCGACCAGTCCGCCTACATAGGCGCGGGTATAAGTCTTGGCGACAACGACGGAGGCATAATTGATGACATTCTCCAGATTGCCGTTTCCTGCCATGCGGCCCACAAGGCCGACATAGTGTGTATCGGCATCGACTTCGGACATTCCGTTATGCGTTATGCAGGAGGTGTTGTCCCAGCTCGAACCATCGGAAGAACCGATAATCACGTCCTTCAGGGTGCCGATGAGCCTGGAGATGAATCCGGTATCGCCGTCATAAGTGACGACCAGGTTGTAAATCTTGTGGTTCTGGCCCTCAAAGACGCCGTCGAAAGTGGCTCCGGTGCCCACCCAGGGGTCAGAAGCGCAGTCGATGTCGGCGTCCAGATAAACCGTAACGTTGCTTTCCTTTCCCATCGCTTCGCCCCATGCGAATAATTCGTCCTTGTTGGTGATATGACGCACGAAAACGGCTTCGCTGTCTACGTCACCGGCGCTTACGACCTGCTTGCGGGCGATGGAAACGGCCGATGAAGCGGATTTCTGCCAGGTCAGGCCGCCGCCGCCGACAAGCTGCAGGGAGAAAGATCCGGCTGCAGTTGTACCGGGAAGCACGGCTGCGTAATAAGTTCCGGCGGGGAAGATTGCGCCGCCCTCGTAGCTGAGCTCGATGCTGCCGACTCCGTCGGTAACGGTAGAAACGCTTCCGTCAGCGGCCACCGTTGCAGTGCCGGCCAGGTTGTTGCCGCTGAGAATGACCTTACGGATACCGCCGCCGCTGATAACTATCTTGACGAGACCGCATACCTGTCTGAACTCGATCTGGCCGCCATTGGCCTTGCCGACGCTCACGATGGCCGTGGTATCGACAATTGCGCCCTGGCTTATCACCTGTACGGCTGGAATGGACACAGACAGGCTGGAGCCGGAGAGAGAATTGGCAGCCGCATAAGGATAAACGGCGTAAAGATTGGTGCCGGCAGCCTTGCCGGTGAACGTAGCTGAAGCGCCGGTGTTGGAGCCGTCCTGGATAGCAAACTGATTCTTGTTCGTGCCGTCGAAGACCGCAATCAGGTCGTTGTCGGACCAGCTGACCGTGAGATTGGCGTCCATGCTGACTTTGGAGCCGTTCTCGTTGACTGCGACCAGGGAGATTTCGGCCACCGGGGCTTCGGGTGAAGGGTTGTCGACAGGGGCTTCCTTTTCGCAGGAAACCGGGTAAACCAATGCTGCAACTGCTGCGAGTGCTAATAAACTGTTCTTTTTCATAACTGCTCTCTTTTTGGTTTACCAGATAACGAGATCTCCATTATCTTCAAAGTCCTCAAGGGAAGAAGATGCGCTGAGGTCAGGACTCTCAGACAATAGCGTGCCGTAGATTTCCATGAAATCCATGCTCACTTCGGGATAGACGTATCGGTCTTTTTTCATTGTAGTTGTTGATTATGTTGTTATTTGTCGTATGTTGCTTTCAATTTGCTATATACAGTTTCATCTATGCGTATTATGCATCCGTGGCGGCAGTTGTCAGCAGTGGGCGGAACCATGTCGCTTACCTTCTCCCAGGCCGTTCCTTTAGTTATCGACAACGATTTGTACAACTCGTAACGGTGTATCGTATAGTCTTCTACATACAGGTACCACTCGGTTCCGTCCGGAGACTGTACCATGGTAGGCGCTTCGCGCCATGCCGGGGTAAGGCTTCCGCCGGGATTGGACCAGGGGCCGGTTGGCGAGCTGGCCACGGCAATCCTGACGGTCTTGCCTGTGGACGAGTGCTCCGGCCAGCGTTCATCCTTGATGACGGCGTAGTACTTTCCGTCGTAATAATGCAGGGAGGCGTCTATCTGGGCCATACTCTCATCCTGGCCGCTGAAGGAGAACAGTTTCTGTGCAGGCGTGAACGTTGCGAAATCCTTCGTAGTTATGTAGAATGTGCGCATCGATTCCCACCAGGCGTTGCCCGAAAGTTCCTTTTCGCCTGCGTGCCAGGTGATGAAGAACAGCCCTGAGGCGTTGTCGAAGAATATCTTCATAGCCCCGTAGGAATTGGTGTCGTTCTCATAGCCGGCAGGCAGTTCCATTATGGCGGGCGAAAGGTCTGTGTGCTTCCAGGTTATCATGTCATCTGACCACCATACAATGGGGAAATGTGGCTTCGCACCTGTGGAAGTGCCTGTCATCCAGAACGTTCCGTTGGCATCCCGGGTTATGTACGGGAATCCGTAATACATGGACAGCGGTGATTCGCCGCGCTTAAGCTCCGTCCATTTGATGCCGTCGCGGGAAATGGCATAGAAGAGACGGTAATAATTGCTGCCCGTACCGGTGTGGGCGAACAGGTATCCGCCCTGTCCGTCAGCCGGTACAACCGTTCCCGGATTGTCTCCTCCAGGGTTGCCACTATCAGACGGCTTGTCCTTGCCGCAGGCAGAAAAGCCCAGGGCAAGGGACAGGAGCACGACCAGAGAGGTGGTTATGTGATGCAGCTTTCTTATCATCTAAATGGCGGGTTCGCCGTCTATCGTAATTAGTTTCCTTATGTATAGTTCGCAGATTTCTATGCAGTTCTGGGCCGCACGGTACGACGCAGTCGGATGCAGCTTGAGGTATCGTCCTTTGGCAGCCGCAGTGTTCATACTTTCTGCGGGAGTCGTGTTCCACACGGTAGGAAGGCCTTCGGCGGTCGTGCCCTTGGGTATGTCATCCCATTGCATGAACAGGCGCCATTCGTTTCCGGCATTGGCCGTGTTGTAATTGGCGATGGCCGCGCGATATTTTGCCACATCGACACCCTTGTATTGGGCTGCGGTCTCCAGCGTGAACTGGTCTTCCGTGTAGAACTCGATTCCCTTGAGGTCGAGGTTGCCGACGTTGCCGGCAAGCTTGGACAGACCGATGCTGTGGATGTTGACGGTCTCGCCGAGGTCTATGACTACGACCACATTGGTGTATTTACGTACGCCGTCGCAGCAGGGGTAAGGAACATCAATGGTCGTTCCGGCGAGTCGCCCTGATGTATAGGTGCAGGTACCGGGATACGTTCCCTCAACAGGGTAGCGGAAGTCGTCCACGTCGGTGCCGATCTTGGTTTGCTGGTTGACGTTCCAGTACGAGCAGAAATTGGTCTCCGGATCGCGGCTGAACATGTTGCATGCCCAGTAACGGGAGTTGCGGTCCTCCGAATTGCAGAACACTATCTTCCATTTGCCCGGATCGACTTCTGCGTACGCGAATTTAGGATTGCTGACTATGAAGTACTTGACGTCATCCGACAGTTCAAATAGAGCGGAAGATGCGCTCACGAGGCGCACCGGCAGCAGGTATTCCTCGTCCGAAGTAAGGCCGGTACGGGAAAGCTTCAGGATGGCGCTGCCCTGCAGTTCTCCAGCGGCGAATGCCATGTCGCCGATGGTGTAGGATTCCGGCGGCAGAAGGGAATAGGATGTGCCGTGTGCGGTGTTGTATTCGGCCACGGCATCCTCCCCGAGAGCCTCCAGCTTGCCGGTGAAGGCCGATTTGTTGATCTCGGTCCTGGTGATTTCCAGCCCGACGGGGTAGTCGAGGGTCCTATAGTCGATGGTGACCGCCTGGTCTTTGCCGTCTGCCCATCCGATCAACGGAGATACAAGCGTGCAGCTGAGCAGGACCTGGTTGTTGTCCTTGTTGACGGAGGCCCCGTCTCCGACAAGCAGAATAGGCAGTATCCAGATTATCCCTGGGTTGTCCTTCATGGCCTGCGCCATCTCGCCGGGATACAGTTCCACATCGAGGACACAGTAGGGTGACTCTTCCGTGAGGGATACGGACCCCGGAAGCTTGTACGACCCGTCAGGAATGATGCTGACGGCACCTTCGGTGTATCCATACTGAGTTATGGCATCGGCAAGGGGCATCACTTCAAGCCTGCAGGCAGCATCCATTTCGGGGTGTGCGCCACCCTTGACCACGTGCAGCTGTTCCGTTACGGCATCCTGGGCCGTATTCATAACCACGTCCCTGGTTCCGGCGTCCTTGAGATAGAGGACCTTGAAGTACTCTTCCGGGAAAATCTCGAGCTGGTCGTCCCGGTCGCAGGCGACTGCCAGCAACAGGGGAAGAATCAGTAATAAGTATATACTCTTTCTCATATCCGATTAATAAAGAGGGGCCTGGACCATTTGTGGATTGGAATAGACCTCGTCGTTGGGGATGGGCATAAGGTACTGGCGCTCATGCCACTGGATGGGCTGAGGGATGAGCACGGGGGTGTTGAATTCCTCGAAGGACGGGCCGGTGCGGACAGCGTCGAGTCCCCAGAAATTCTGCCTGCCCATCTGCTCCTTGCCGTGGAGGTAACGGCGGATGTCGAAGTAGCGGTGGTCTTCCATGTAGAGTTCGACGAAGCGCTCTTCAAGCACGGCGTCCAGAAGCGTCTTTTTGGCTGCGGCAAGGCTTTCTGAAGTCCATTCGGGCACGCCTGCGCGTTTGCGTATGGCATTGAGGTTCTCCAGGCCTTCTGCCTCGTTGCCCGTCCAGGCATCGCATTCGGCCAGGATCAGATAGAGTTCTGCGAGGCGAAGCAGGGCGTGGGGATAATAGCAGTCGGTGTAATTGCTCTTGTTGGAGACGCCGGTATAGTAAAGGTTGGGATGTACGTACTTGATGTTCAGGAAACCAGTGATGCAGTAGTTGCGGGTGCCCCATTTGGCGGCGTTGTAACCGCCCTGCTGAGGATCGCGCATGTGGCAGATGACGGGCTGGCGGTTGGCCAGGACAGGGGAGTACTCACCTCCGTCGAAAGCGATCCAGGCGTAGAAACGGGGCTCGCGGCCAACATTCAGCTTGATGATGTCGTGCTCGGGCATTCCTGCGGAGGTGTACCAGTCTGATTCCGGAATGAAGTCGGGGTCATCCTTGGGTATGACGCCCTTTTCCGTAAAGAAGTGCTGGACCGTGTAAAGGGTGGGGGAGAGTCCGCCCCATGCGCCGTAGCCGTTGGGCTGGACGTCGGTGTTGAGGATGTAATGGGGCATGGATGCCATGCGGAACTGCCTGTCCACCTGCGGAACTCCCCAGATGGTTTCTTTGTTGCCTTCCGCGGGGTTGGTGGTCATCATGTAGCGGAGCATCATGACCTGTGTGCGGAACTGGATGTCTTCTTCCGTCTCTCCTTTTCCGGGAACAGCGGGGAGAGGGATGTTCTGGTTGGTCCGGAGGATTTCCGAGGTTTCGGTTCCGAACAGGGAATAACCGGCGCTTGTCGCAGCTGCAAGTGCTTCCTGTGCGGCGGTGCGGGCCCTTGTCCATTTCTCCTGGGAGAAGGTGTGGCTCACCAGTTCCAAGCCATATCCCGGTGTCTCATAATTGACGTTCTTCCAGGACTTGTCGGGGAAACTGCCGTTCCACAAGGGGGATGCCGCAAGAAGCAGCACTCTGGCCTTAAGAGCCTTGCAGGCAATGGATGTGGCCCTGCCGCAGTAGTCCGGACCCGGGTCGACGGGTGGAAGGGCCTGCGCGGCCTCGTCGAGCAGATTGACTATATAGTCCACGCAGTAGTCGAAGTGGGACCTGCCCGGGATTTCTTCCTTGGAGATATTTGTGGAGAGAAGCTTGTCGGAAATCGGGCACGGGCCGAAGATTGCCAGGGCCTTGTAATGGTAGTATGCCTTGAGGTACTGGGCCTCGGCGATGTACTGCTGGCGGAGCTCCGGGTCAAGTTCGGCCTTGGTCTCTTCCATGTTCTTGAGGAAGAGGTTGCAGTAACCGATGGCGTTGTACAGGTTGGTCCAGGGGTAACGGTTGGTCTGCAGGTTGTCGGCAGTGATGTACTCGGGAGTAAGCATGTTGTACCTGACCAGGGAACACATGTGTCCCCATTCCTGGGGCTCGACGCATTCGTCTGTCCCTCCGCCGTCAAGGCTGGTGAAATCGGGGAATATCCTTATTTCCTCAAGGAGGAACCCATAGCAGCCGTACAGGTGATTCAGGGCTGTTGCATTGTCTGTGATCAGGTCGTCAAGGTCTGCCTGCTCAGGCGGAATGACGGACAGGTAGTCGCAGGAGAGGACCGTACAGGTGATTGCGAGTGCAAGTAATATCTTTTTCATACGTCGTCAGAATTTGAACTGTACACCGAGGTTGAACGTCCTGGAAAGCGGATAGGAATAGTAGCTGAGTTCCGGATCCCAGTATTTGAAAGGAGACCAGACGGCTATGTTGTCGCCGTTGATGTACACCCAAGCGGAGGAAGTCGGCCTTGCGCATCCAGAAGCTGGAAGGCTGGCGGTTGTTGTAGATGTTGCTCTTGAGCAGGCCCAGGCGCGGGTAGGTGGCGTTGGAATTGTCTGCACCCTCGCGCCAGTAGCCGTCGGCGATCCACTTCATCAGGTTGTGGTCGTTGGAGTCGTCGGCGATGAATGGCTCGAATCCGGAGAGCATTATGTTTCGTTTGGCGGAGCCGTTGAAATAAACGCTGAAGTCGAACTTGCGCCAGTTGAGGCTGGCGCCGATACCATACTGGATTCTTGGCATGGAGCCGTAAGGTGAAAGCATGACCTGGTCGGCGGTGGTGATCTTACCGTCTCCGTTGACGTCGCGGTACTTGATGTCGCCCACCATGACGGAGGAGCCGAAGCTGGACTGGTCTGCGCTGTTGGCAATCTCTTCCTCGCTCTGGAACAGGCCCTCGGCGATGTAGCCGGTCATGCGGCTGAGGGGCTTGCCGGTCTCTGTCTGCCAGACGTAGGGATAATCGGGCTCGTCAATATATACGTACTTGTTCTTGGCATAGGTATAGTTGAAACGGAGGTCTATGAGAAGGTCCCTGCTGAGCTGCTTCTTCCACTTGAGGCTCAGCTCGATACCGGTGTTGTCAACCTTTCCTATGTTGCTCCAGGGGACGGAGGAGGCATAACCGAGGCTCTTGGGGAAGGATGCACGCTTCATCAGTATGCGCTCGCGTTGATTGTAGTACCAGTCGAAGGTGACGTTGAGCTGCTCGAACATTTCCAGGTCAACGCCGAGGTCGAGTTCCTTCGCCCTCTCCCAGTGTGCGTCCTGGACGGCGTATGATGTGACCGAAGGGCCTGTGCGCGCGGTATTTCCGGTATAACCGGTACGGTATGTCATACCGCCGCTCATACTTACGGAATTCTCGTAGAGGAAGTGGGCAGCTCCGGCGGAAGATCCTGTCTCGTCGCTTCCGACAAGTCCGTAGGAACCACGGAACTTGAGGTAATCGATGACGGGGCGGATGGGCTGCCAGAACGGTTCGCTCGACGTGACCCATCCGAGGGAAATGGCTGGGAAGAATTCGAAGCGTTCCCCTTCGGCGAGCCTTTCCGTGCCATTGTAACCGAAGTTCAGTTCGACCAGGTAGCGGTTGTACCAGTCATAGGTGAAACGTCCGGAGAAGCCCTGGTTGCGGTTGGGGAGCACACCGCTGCGGTACTGGCGCATCATGTACATCAGCATCGCTGTGACGTTGTGGTGTCCGAATGAGCGGTCGTAGTTAATGCGCCCGTCGAGATAGAAGGTATTGTTGGTCGAGGTGGAAATTCCCGACTGGCTGACGTATTCTGTACCAACCTGCAACTCGTTGAGGCGGAAATCCACCGGATTCTCAGGATCGTAACTTCCCGGGAATACGTTGTACAGGTACGGGCTCAGTGAACGGGTGTACCAGGTGGAAGCATAGTTGTTGAAGTTTACCAGAGCATTGACCGAAAGCCCTTCCGTGATGAAGTCCAGTTTCTGGTTGAGCGTTACTGAAATGTTGAGCTTGTTGGTGTTGGTTTCCTGGAATGTATTGAGCATATTGGCGTACGGGTTGGTGTAGAAGCGTCCCGCACTCATTATCTGGGAGCCGAAGAGGAGGTGGTTGTATCCTTCCTGCTCCGGGAAGATGGCGGGGAAGGACACCGGCGTATTGTTGTAGATGGCCTGGAAGATGGAATTCGCGGAGGTGGACGGGCTGGTCTGGCTGATGATCTGGGCGTTCATCTTCAGCGCCATCTTCGTGGACGGGGAAATCTGGTAGCCGATGTTGTTCTGGAAGGTGTAGAGCCAGCGGTTGTAGTTGTT
>CACZEU010000069.1 GCA_902780175.1 uncultured Bacteroidia bacterium | reverse complement strand
AGAGAATCTAATTTATCTAAAAAAGATTGCTCTATATGGTCTTTAAATAGTGATAAATTTATTTGTGGGAAAGATTGGGCAGAATTAGGTGTATTATTAATTGTCAGAATAAGTGCGAAACAGTATGTCGTTCCTGAAGAAACTGCTCATAACCGTTACCCTGCTGTGCGCCGGCGCATCCGCCGCTTTTGCGCAGACGATAACGGCCGATTACAACTCCGTCAAGCTGAGCCAGGTAATCTCCGATATCCAGAAACAGTCCGGATATCACTTCGTGTACAACAATTCCCTCGTGGATGTGGAAGCGCCCGTCACGGCCAGGGTCAGCGGCGACATCCGCCAGGTCCTGGACGCAGTGCTGGCGGACCTGCCGGTGGACTACGAAATCCTTGACCGCCAGATCACGCTCAGCCCGAAGAAGAAGAAAGAAGCCCCTGGGAAACTGACAGTATCCGGCGTAGTCACGGACGACACCGGAGCCGGCCTGCCGGGAGTATTCGTTCTGGAAAAGGGCAGCAACAACGCCACGTCGACGGACAACAACGGCAGGTACTCCCTGAGTGTTTCTCCCGGAGCCACCCTCGTATTCAGCTCGATGGGATTCAAGGACGCCGAGCATCCGGCATCCCGCAGCGGCAAGCTCGACATGCAATTGGTTTCCGACATCAACTACCTCGATGAAGTCGTCATCGTAGGTTACGGCACGCAGAAGCGCGCCAACCTCACAGGAGCGGTCTCCACCATCAACTTCAGCGACGGACTGGAATCCAGGCCGATAACATCAACGTCCACCGCATTGGGCGGCCTCGCTCCCGGCCTTGCAGTGACGCAGACTTCCGGCCAGCCAGGCGAGGACGGAGCGACTCTCCGGGTGCGCGGCAACACCACTCTTAATACCAACAGTCCGCTCGTCCTGGTTGACGGCATCGAGTATTCCATGGACAACATCAATCCTCAGGACATCGAGACCATCACAGTCCTGAAGGACGCCTCCTCTACGGCCATTTACGGATCCCGGGCGGCCAACGGCGTCATACTCATCACTACCAAGGGAGGTTCGGCGGGAAAGATCCATGTGACCTACAACAACAACCTCACGCTCCAGATGCCGTATCTGGGAGGGCTGGAATACGTAACCGACTATGCTGAATCCATGAGGTTCGTCAACGAGGGCGCAGACAACATCGGTATCGCACACGTGTATTCGGACCAGACCATCGCCCTGTGGGAGAACGCCAAGCTTCATCCGGAAGACCTCAACGCATACGGCGTATTGAACCGCATCGCATACCCCAACACCGACTGGTTCAAGGAGACCTTCCACAACGGCTTCATGCAGAAGCACAACATCTCCTTCTCCGGCGGAACCGACAAGGTAAAGGCCTATGCCTCCATAGGTTATCTGGACAACCAGGGCGTCATGAGCCACCACGGAATGAGCAGCGGAACGACCAAGTTCGACATCCGCACCAACCTCGAAGTCAAGTTCGCCGACTGGCTCACCGCCGGCGCCAAACTGTTCGGAGAACGCCAGGACTACGGCATGATGAACCTGTCCTCCGGCTTCCAGTACCTCAAGATGACCATCCCCGGCATGTACCCCGGCGAGCCCGACAAATGGGGCTACATCGCCACCGACGAGGAGAACGCCAACGCCAACAACATCTTCAAGAACATGGCGTCCCGCGAGGGCGAGAAATACACCTACAGGGGTTCCGCGACGGCATTCCTGAAGGCACAGATATTCAAGGGGCTCTCGTTCGAGGTGAACGTCAACCACAACTTCACCCACGGCTACGAGCACAAATACACCGCCTCCACGAGGGTGTGGAACTACGTTACAGACTCCGTGCAGAGCGAGACTTCCCTTTCCACGGCAACCAACACAATCAGCGTTTCCGACAGCTTCAGGACCAACGGCGAAGCGCTTCTGCGTTACAACGGCGAATTCGGCAAACACGAGATCGGAGCCATCGCAGGTTATTCGGTCAACCACCATATCGCACCGTTCTTCTCCGTGGAAAAACAGGGCAAGAGCGACTGGGCCATCACCGAGATGTCCGCATACACCACGCTCCTCGATTCCGACAGCGGCAATTCCGAATGGGGCCTGATGTCCGGATTCGGCCGCGTCAATTATGCATACGACAGCAAGTACCTGCTGGAGGCCAACCTTCGCTACGACGGTTCCTCCCGCTTCGCACCTGAATCCCGCTGGGGCCTCTTCCCTTCCTTCTCGGCAGGCTGGCGCATCAGCCAGGAGCCCTGGATGAAAGGCGCTTCCTCATGGCTCGACAACCTCAAGCTCAGGGCCTCCTGGGGCGTGACCGGTAACAACAATTCCGGCAACTACGCCTGGCAGAGCACTTATTCGTCCGTCAACGTCGTATCCGGCGGCACGGAAACTTCCGGCCTCGTGGTAACCGCCCTGGGCAACAGGGAACTTGAATGGGAGACCACCCGTACAGGAGACGTCGGACTCGATTTCGGATTCTTCGGGAACCGCCTCACCGGCGAAATCGACGGTTACATCCGCAACACCACCGGAATCCTCTTCCGTCCCTCCATCCACCTCACGATGGGAACCGTCACGGCGCCGTACGAGAACCTCGCAGGCGTACAGAACAAGGGCGCCGAACTGGGCATCAAATGGCGCGACGGCATAGGCAAGGACTTCAGTTACTCCGTCGGCCTCAACCTTGCATACAACATTACCACCGTCACCAAATACAAGGGCAAACTCCAGCAGGAATGGGTGGAGGACGAAGACGGCAACCGCACGTTCATCAACAATATCGGAGACGTTGCCCAGAGCGGCTTCGGAGGCTATATCCTCGAAGACCACATCCTCGGCGACCAGTATATGCGCAGCCTATACCACGGCACCGGTGAAGGTTATTCCGGCGAGGGCGACGTGGACATCAACGCCGGCCCCGTGGACGGCATGATACGCACCGAGTCCGATATGAACTGGCTCATCGCCATGATAACCGCCGGCTACAAGTTCCAGGGCGGACAGAACATATCCAAGAACACGCTCTACTACGGCGACTTCATCTACGCCGACCTCAACGGCGACGGCGATTACGGCGACAACAACGACCTGCGGTTCACCGGTCACAGCAACACGCCCCGGATCACCGCCGGCCTCAATATCAGCATGCGCTGGAAGGAACTCGATTTCTACGCCCTGCTCACCGGTGCGTTCGGCTTCTACCTCAACTGGAACACCAGCGTTTACAATACCACTCTGGTAAACCAGGCGCAGGCCATTATGCGCAGGATCGCCGACAACCACTACTCCGCCGAGACGCCAAATGCCACGTATCCCCGTCTCACCTACAACAAGACCCTCAACAATGAGCTGTCCGGGTTCTACCACTACCGTGGCGACTACGTAAAGGTGAAAAGCCTGCAGCTGGGATATACCCTTCCCAAGTCATTTACAGACAGACTCCATATTGACGGCATCCGTTTCTACGTGAACGGCGAGAATCTCTTCACCTTCACCTCCTATCCCGGACAGGATCCGGAAATAGGCACCTCCATAGGATATCCCCTTATGAGAAGCATCAGCGGCGGTTTCCAGATTAACTTCTAACAGCATACGGCAATGAAAAAGCACATCATATCACTTTCCGCCTGTTTACTCGTCCTCTGCTCCTGCACCGGTCTTCTTGACACTGCCCCCAGGAGCCAGATCTCCGACAACACGATGTGGACCACTCCCAGCCTTTCCAGGGCCGGAATCGACGGACTTATGAACACGCTGTATCGTCATTATGACGGTTTAAGCACCATTACCCCGAAAAATGGCACCGGGGGCCTCAACCGGGTTGGTCTGGAAGGAATGGGCTATACCAGCATCCTGGATGCCGGCAGTGAGTGTTCCTTTATCAAGAATGCCACGAAAAAGGCCGATGGGACTGAGAACTCTGCCGAATGGAAGAGCATGTACCAGACAATCCACGCATGCAATAAGGCCATAGCGCGCCTGAACAAAGATGTCGTCGGAGACAAGATGTATGAGCAGTACATCTGCGAGGCCAAAATGATACGCGCATTCTGCTACACCAGGCTTGTGATGCTGTTCGGAGAAGTCCCGATCTATCTCGATGAGGTCGAAGACGTAAACTGCACAAAAACACAGGACGTCTGGGACGAATGCTGGAAAATGATAATCGACGAATGCACAGAGTGCATCGACAATAGCGTATTCCAGACCAACAACTTCACCGGCGACAGGTTGTACAAGCCTTCCAAGGGCATGGCCTACGCCCTGCGTGGCAACGCCTACATGTGGCTGGCAGCCGACAAGAACCCGGAAATTTATCCCGACGGCACCCATATCAGTGAAGAGCAGATAAAAGAGTACTACACCCTCGCAGCAGCCGACTTCGCCAAGGTGAAGGAATGCGGTTTCGGCCTCTGGACCGGCGAATGGGAAGCACTCTTCAGCTACGAGAACGAGCACAACAAAGAGATGATTTTCCCTCTGGAATTCACGTTTACGGAAGGGTTCTCCTCAATCTGGCAGTGGGTAATCGGAACCAGGTCGCACCTGAACAGCTGGACCAGGCTTGTCCCGTCCACCGCATTCGTGGACGATTTCGAGTGGAACGACGGAAGGGCCTTCAACTGGAAGGAAATCTTCCCGGACTGGAACAAACTGCAGGACAGTCAGCGCGAAGTCTTCTTCCTGAGGGACAGCCTGAGTTCGTACCGGGACTCCGTCGCAGCCCACACTTCAGTAGAGAAATACATCACTCTCAACGGCCAGCTTGAAAAGGTAATAAGCCGAATCGGCGAAGACATCTACGACAAGTATTATCTGAATACAGGCAACGAGGCACGCCTGCGCACAGCATACGACGGACGCGACCCCCGCCTGGACAAAACTGTCGTCACCCCTTACAAGAAGCACCAGTTCATCAACGAGACCAGCCTTAAGGCCATCGACTTCCAACTCCGCTGGCCACGTTTCAAACGTCAGGATGGCGAACCCGACTCGGATCTTTGGCCCGAATTCGCATCCAACATGGTCTATACCTGGAACAAGGGAATAGTCAACGACGGCTCCACGCTCGACAGGTGGTACGACGGCACCGACTGGCCGCTCATCCGTTATACCGAGATACAGCTCATGTGGGCGGAAGCGTTGCTTGCCACCGGCCAGGTAGCGGATGCAGTCAACCTGCTGAACGAAGTCCGCACAAGGGGCGGGATGCCTGCCGTCACCAGCATGGACCCGGCGGACGTACTCAAGGAGATTCGTTACGAAACCCGCGTCGAGCTATGCCTGGAGGGCAAGGATTTCTTCTACGAGATCCGCTGGAACACCTTCAAGCAAAAGAAGTTCAACAACAAGAGTTTCTGGGATCCCCGCAGCTGCTGGAACCAGGGAGGCTGGAAGACCGGCTACTATTATGTTGAACACATGTGGCCGCTCAGCGCTCCTCTGGACGAGATTGTCATGAACGCCAACCTCAAACGCCGTCCCTGGTGCTGGACATATTAATGGCCCATGAAAAGACGCCTCCTTCCGGCAATAGCCGCCCTGGCTATCGCGGTATGCTCCTGCGTGCCGGAAGATCCGTTCGTACCTGATACTCCGCCAGAGCCCACTGCACCGACCGAATACAGTCTGGAGAACCTCACTGTACGGGCCTATCTTAACTTTCTCGAAAGGCTGCCGTACAGGGACGGGGACTACTCCTATTCTTACATCGACGAGTATTACCAGCTCACCACGAGCTACCGCAAAGACCTTCCTGCCCCTGTAAGCATACAATGGGAAACGGCGGCCGGCGGAGGTTCACAACGGGTATATGTGGCCGACAATCCCGATTATGAGGACGCCCTGACCTATTCGGTTTCAGGTTCTTCCACGTCATACGACATCTACAACCTCATCCCGGGCAAGCATTACTACTGGAAAGTCACTTCTACTGCCGGAGATGCCGGCACCGGCGAATTCCTTACCACCGGGCGGCGGCGTTTTCTCAAGGTGGACAATGTATGCAACGTACGGGACCTGGGAGGCATCCCCACGGCTGACGGCACCAAGCGTATTAAGTACGGCATGATTTTCCGTGGCGGCGAGATGAACGGATACCACAAGGACTACGAAGGCAGGTTCTGCCGGATTGACAAGAACGGAATCCAGGCCATGGAGAAGCTTGGCATAAAGGCCATCCTGGACCTGAGGACAGACAGCGAGGCCGTTGACATAACGGTCTCCCCTCTCGGAGAAGGTACAGATTACATCAGGTTCACTACGGCCAACCAGTTTTATTACGACAAATGCTGGAACTCCGACGTCTATATCGACGCATTCCAGTGGGCGATAGACGAGTTGCGGAAAGGCAAACCAGTGTTCTTCCACTGCATCTTCGGGGCCGACCGCACCGGCACACTGGCCTTCCTGATGGAGGCCCTGCTGGGGGTGGGAGAGAACCAGCTTGCCATCGACTACGAGCTCACATCCTTCTCATACGGGCTCGAAACCCCTCCCCGCCGCCGCGGGCCGAAGAACGAACTGAGCGTGTACCGTTACCGCCAGATGCTGGAAGGCCTTATCAACGGCCCCGGCACAATACAGTACCAGGTCCGCACCTTCCTGTCCAAAAAGATTTCCGATGCAGACCTGGATTGGTTCATCTCCAATATGCTGGAAGACACTCCGGTCAGTCCCGGGCCCTGAGCGAAATGGCGAAACCGCCGCTGCGTACCATCCTGACAGGTATTTCCGTATTTGAATCAACCTCCATGCGCGTTATGACGTACGCCTGGGGATTCGACTCATAATCAGCATCAGGGGCGTCGGCATAAAGCGTTGCTTCATAGGTAAGGCCCGGTTTGAGGAAATCGAGCCTGACAGTGGTCTCGTAAGCGTTCTCCCCGGATACTCCGCCAACGTACCAGACATCCCGTCCGGTGCCTGCAAAAGCCTTTGCACTGCCGGACAGCGACGACACCTTGGGATGACGGGCGGTAATTACGTACTCTCCGGGCTCAGCCTCCAGGTAGATGCTTCGGTCCCAATCCGCTGCGACATCCTTGATAAACTGGAAAGCGTCAGGGAAACGTGCATAGCTCTCAGGCAGGTCGGCAGCCATCTGCAAGGGAGAGTATAATGTAACGTACAGTCCCAGCTGATTGCATATGGTGTGGCGCATCCTGCCGGTCTTGCCGGGCGCAACCACCGACATATCCTGCTCGAAGATGCCTGGGGTATAGTCCATCGGACCGCCTTGCAGGCGTGTGAACGGCAGGATGCAGGTATGTCCTGGGTTGATTTTGGCCTTATATTCATTACCCATGGCACTCTCGTTTCCTATAAGGTTGGGCCAGGTGCGGCACAGGCCGGTAGGCCGAACCGCCTCGTGGGCATTGACCATAATGTGATGCTCCGCAGCCTTCCTTATGCAATAGAGATAATGGTTCACCGTGCTCTGGCTGTAATGGTGCTCGCCGTAAGGGATTATTCGCCCGACGTAGCCGCTCTTCACCGCATCGTATCCATACCGGTCCATAAGATTGTACGCCTCTTCCAGATGCCGTTCGTAATTGACGGTGGAAGAAGACGTCTCGTGGTGCATTACCAGCTTGATACCTTTGGAATGGGCGTAGGCGTTGAGTGCCGGAAGGTCGAAATCGGGATATGGTGTTACAAAGTCGAATACGTCGAACTTCTGCTTGTTGTACCAGTCTTCCCAGCCTTCGTTCCAGCCCTCTACCAGCACTGCATCGAAACCGTTTTCCGCAGCGAAATCGATATAACGGCGCACATTGGCATTGTTCGCCCCGTGCATGCCATGCGGTTTGACGCTGGAATAATCCGTCACCCCCAATTGTATAGATGGCAATTCCTCCGTGTACGACCACTGGCTGCGGCCGGTTATCATTTCCCACCAGACACCCATGTACTTCACAGGATGTATCCAGCTCACATCGTCAATGGCGCAAGGCTCGTTAAGGTTGAGGATAAGGCGGGACGCAAGCACATCCGTAGCCTTTTCGCATACCTGGACCGTACGCCAGGGGGTCCGGCACGGCGCCTGGAGCCGTCCTTTGACGCCCTGGGCATCCGGTGTAAGCCAGGTGCGGAATGTCAGGGTGCGGGTATCCAGGTCGAGATTCATAGTAGGATAATCGACTACTGCAGCTTCGTGAAGATTGACATACAGGCCGTCGTCGGTCTTCATCTGGAGCGCCGTCTGGACGGCTCCCGGGCCGAGGAAAACCTGACCAGCCCTGTGAAGCAGCCTGCTGCTCTCATTGAGGTCCGGGATTTCGCTCAGTCGGCAGCGGGTATAATTGTACTCCTGCGAATCGTAGTCTCCGCTTATCCACCATGCAGTGTGGTCCCCTGCCAGGGCGAACTGCGTCCATTCCTCCTTGATTTGGAAATAGGTCAGAGTGTTCTCCTGCGGGAATTCATAGCGGAATCCGAGGCCGTCGTCGTACAGGCGGAAACGAATGTCCATCACCGTGCCATCGGATTGCTTGAGATGGACCAGGAGCTCGTTGCAACGATTACGGATGCTGTCTTCCTCGCCAAGAACGGGGACCCATGTCTCGTCGATGGCGCCGACTTCAGAACCGATGCGGGCAAAGCCGCAGCGGAGGTCTTTGCCGTCCGTCAGCTCAAAGCCGAGTCCGGATGGCAGGATGACCGAACGCCCCTGATAATCAAGGGCATATAACGGCTCGCCCTGGGCGGAAAGCCCAAAGGACAGCTCCAGTTGCCCGGACGGACTCAGGAGACTATCGGAAACGTCCCCGAACCTGGAGGTACCGGGGACGCAAGCCGCCATCAGAAAGATGGTAAATATCAAGAGTTTTCTCACTGGCTACTCGTTCAGGATGGCACGGATGGAAAGGCCGTCCCATATCCAGCTTTTGTTGTTCACGTAGTTGTCTCCTTCGTCCACACGAATCTGTACCGCCCTGTTCCAGTAGTTGCCACTGTCGGGGCTGTAGATGATGTTGCCGTAATCGGTCGTAGCCGTCCAGTAACGGCCTTTCGTGCCGCCTGTCTGCTTGCTGCCGTTGTCGGTAAAAGGACAGCGGTACAGGGCGAGCTTGGCGCCGTTAGCCTCGATCAGGACAACACCCAGGGATGTTGACTTATAGCCCTCTTCATTGGTATATGTTCCGACAGCATAGTCGGTTATAGTGACCTTGTTCTCCGTGTCAATATCGGGAGTGAGGCTGTACTTCGCATCCTTGAGTATGTTGCAGGCAATTTCATTTGACGGAAGCCTCCATTCGCTGCCCCACTTGACGCGGGCCGCATCGTATTTGGTGCCGCCGATGTCGTAGAACGTGCCGGGGCCGCTCTGCAGGCCTTTTCCTCCAGCATAATGGACTTCTATGAAAGGCTTGACGCCTTCAGAGGCGCAGATATACTTGTAACCGCGGCCGGAATCATAGCTTCCGCTCTTGAACCACCTCCAGCTTTCCTTGGAGAATGAAGCCTTAGGCTCGGTTTCGGCCCAGGAATAGAGGTTGCCGGTTATGGCGGCGTCGGAAGTGGGGGTGTCGCCGCCCAGGTTGAACGGAGCCCAGGAGCCGAGTTTGTAGGTGGTAGCACCATAGGTGACGCTTCCGAGCTTGATTGCATCGCTTGCAAGCGGACGGGCCATGAGCTCAAGGCCGCTCATATCGTAAGTGCCTGCGCAGCCGCCCTGGGCGGTGAGGTTGGGCGAGGTGACCTTGCCCTGGGATTCTCTCTTGTCGAGCGACATCACCGTTACGATGATGCCGGCAAGACGGTTGTCCGAGGAATGCATGCAGTCAATGGCGGGTACGGCGATGTAGGCAGCCTTGCCGGCAGTGGAAATGGCAGGGAGCGTAATCATCTTGACAGCCTCTTTTTCCGTGGAGGACGTGGTGCCCTTGGCCTTGCCGGTGGAAGAAACGTTCCATCCGCCGTTGCAGGTGACGCCGGTA